>JAQWFV010000028.1 GCA_029238555.1 Flavobacteriaceae bacterium | reverse complement strand
AATACTATCCTATACCACAAAGAGAAATTGATTTTACTGGAGGTCTTTATGTTCAAAATCCTGGATATTAAATAGGGTTATGAATCAATAGCATTTAGTTAATTGATTTAGTTAGTTTTAGTTTATTTAAGCATGGGGGTAGTTTCCCCATGCTTTTTTTTATGAAATTTTACAAAAAAAATGAAGATATCTGATCAAAAAATTAAAGTAGTTTGCTTTGGCGAAGTACTTTTTGATAATTTCCCAACATATTCTAGAATCGGAGGCGCTTTACTTAATGTCAGCGTAAGATTAAAATCACTTGGTGTTGATGTTTCAATGATAAGTAGTGTAGGTGAGGATTCCAATGGTAGGGAGATTATCAGATACCTTAATGAAGAGGGTGTAAATACTAACGGAATATCTGTAACTCATGAGTTTCCAACAGGACAAGTTAATGTATTATTAGACAATAAGGGCGGAGCCTCATATGATATTCCTTATCCTGCTGCTTGGGATAAAATCGTATTAAATGGAACGCATCAAGAAATAGTCAAAGATGTAGATGTTATAATATTTGGCAGCCTATCATGTCGTGAAGAAATTAATAGATTGACTTTAAAATCTATAATGAAGCATGTGAATTACAAAGTTTTTGATGTTAATTTGAGAGGTCCCCATTATACTTACGAAATTCTTATAGATCTAATGAAAGAATCAAATTTAATTAAGTTTAATGATGACGAGCTTTTTGAAATTGCCGAGTATTTAGGCTATAAAAATTATTCGATGGAACAAGTTATAACTCATCTAGTAAAAGTAACGCAAACAGATTCTATATGTGTTACAAAAGGAGCATTCGGAGCAGTTTTATTTACCAATGGAATATTTTATTATCATAGCGGGTATCACATTAAAGTTTTAGATACAGTTGGAGCGGGAGATTCATTTTTGGCTTCTGTAGTGTATAAATTAATGAATGAAGATGACCCACAGGAGGCACTCAATTATGGTTGTGCAGTAGGTGCTTTAATTGCTAGTAGTAAAGGTGCTAACCCTAAATTATCTATAAATAAGATTAATACATTTATGAACTCTTATTCAAATTAAATACTCTTATTTTAAATATTATTAAGTTAGTTAATAAAAAAAACATATAAATACTAGTAGTTTTAGCCCTAAGTTCTACTCAATAAAGTTTTATAAATGAAATACTTTAATATTATATTTAAAAACATTCTAGTTTTTGCCATTGGAGCAATCTTATCCTGTGAAAATGAATTTCAACATGCAGAACTAATTATTGTCAATGCTAATATCTGGACTGGTAATAAAAAACAACCTAATGCGCAGGCTATGGCAGTTAGAGGAGATTCCATAATAGCCATAGGAGCAAAGCAAGACATTTTAAAATTCATAAATCCTTCGAGCAAGATTATTGATGTAAAGGGGAATTTTATCACCCCAGGTTTTATAGATACTCATGAATTCGCAGGATAATAAGAAGTTAGTAAACAAATTTGTAAATAATTCTACACCTAAAGATTTTATTCATATATCTAAATGCAATCATTATTATGAATGGAACAAGAAAAGCTTGCATAAAGAAATGAACATCAACGCGATAGCCTAAACAAATATGCCTGTTATATTAGGGGTGCATGAGATGCGGGTAGGGGTTATGTATTTGTTAAGGGCCTGGATTTAGTTAGCATATTGTAAACAACCTCTGCTTTAAGTAAGCTTTATTGTTTTTGCATAGGTTTTACATGGGTTTGCGCTATACTTCTGATTTTAGATTTTCAATGTTTATAGGGTCTGCCATCTCTTTTTACATAGGTACATAGGTTTATCTCTTAAAAGTAAGTATAAATAGAAATAGAGAACAAGATTTATAGTAGTTTGCAAAACAACCTATGCAACCTATGTAAGATGATAGTGAAAAAAAAGACCAAAGCTAAAACAAGCCTGGTCTTTTTTTATTAACCTGTTCTAGGTTGTCTTTATATATTGTAGCCTTAAAACCAAGCTGATCTTATTGGCTCATGACCCTTTAAATATGAAAAACAATAAAGTTGCTTGGAACCACTCCTTTTTTTAAGCTTTTCACCATCAGGAACCATTTTCTTTAGTGCATTACCAAGTAATGTGTCAGATACGTTTCTGTGTCCTTGCCCTTCAACACTTCTCTTGATTGAAGAAAAAGTTTCCCTTCCATTTGGATCATACTTCAATATAGCGCTTAAAGAATCCTCTAGCGGAGATTGATAAACAAAACTCTGGGCTTGCTGATTAATAAGATGAAGGTCTTCAGCGTTAAAGTATACCCCATCCTGTTCCTTTATTATCTGATCCCTAATTTGAGCCCAAAACTGAAATTTATCAATGCTATTAAACAGTTCGATATCGACGCTTCCTTTTTGTAAAAACGGCATATACCTGTTCTCTGTCTTATCCCTAATCAGCTCCATATGATTAGAAGAACCGCAAAAAGTAACCCTTCTAGGTAAATTCTGGGTTTTACTTTGATAGAGTTCTCTGATTGAGATATCAGTAGACGAGATCAAACTCCTAAATGCTCCGGTAGCCTTTATCATAACGTCTGTTAAATCGTCAAATTGATATAACATATTAGATATCTGCTCTATTTTAAACTGCCTTTCATCTTTTGGGAGTTCCCCTTGAGTCTCAGAATAAAATTCAGCTCCTGATATTCCAGTTGCCTCCTTAACAGAGCCAGACATTCCTAGTTTCTTCCAGAATGTTGATTTACCTGTGCCCTTCACTTCGTTTACTATAATAGCAATCACCCTAGAGTAGCATTCCTTTGGAATCAAGGGATCTATACCTCTAAAAGCAAATCCATAAACAGTACAGAAGAACTTATTAAGAAGATAGAGGTTGTTATTAAAGTCTCCAGTTAAAGAAGCGCTCTGAACTATATCAGGAATCCTATCCACCCCGTCCCAAGGGGTTAGCCTTAGCTGATGGTATAGGATGGTAAGAGGTTCTAATTTTTCTACACGATCTGAATCCATTACACGTTTAAACTCAGACTCACTTATTTTCATTCCTGCATCTTTTAGATCTAAGAATAAATCACTTAGGTTCTTTTTCTTGCTAAAGTCCAGAGTGCCATCTAGGTTTTTTTTAACAGCTACCTCACATATAGAAACAACAGCTAAAGAGCTGCCTATATAATCTCTGTATGCAGCATAGTTTTTTGGTAGATCATGAAAACTCTTCAAATCAAACGAGTCTTTAGGAGTCAGCTTATCATTGAGTTCGTAGATCACTACCTTGGCGTCTTCTGACACGTCCAAGTCTGAGTACCAGTACTTGCTAAGAGTATAATCGTCTAAAGACAAGTGTGAGCAAGTCTCTTTAAAGCTTTCTATATTAAGACTTGAGTTTTTCATCTCAAAAGCTAAAGACCTAATTTCATGCTCGCTGAGCTGGCTTTTGTATTGAGAAACCTTAGAGGCACATTGAAGCACAGTACTTGGTGCTTTATTTATGAGATAATTAAGAGCGGATTTAAAATCATTCCCATGTTTCTTTACCATGTGAGCTGTAAATGGACTTATAAAGGTCTCAGCTGGATATTGGGTGCTGGTACTGAATAAATACATTGCCCCAGAGTCTTCAAAAATAGTTCCACTAGTCTTAGATTTAGTATCTCCATTTCTAAGAATAGAAGTACCTTTAAGGGTTTTTCCAACCACTTTGAACTCATCTCCGACAATATCCAAGATAGGGGTTTCTCTATTAAACCTATTGATTATATCAAGGCTAGAGTGAGACAAGCTTGTTGTGTATGACCTCTGGGTTTTCTGTATCACATCTTCTCGCTCATCGAAACTTTTGAAGAAGCGAAAGAGTAAACTCCTTTCACTATCTGTAATGTACTCAAGTGTCTCGTAGTTTCTGCCAAATACGTTTTTGTCGGGATAAAGAAAGGCGTAGCCTCCAACACCTCTTGTTTCGTAAAGAGTTCTTTCATCTTTAAGCTTAGATAACACCTGGTTGCCTTCTTTCTGTTCGGTTTTGTAGATGATATGAACCCCTCCACTCATTGTCTCGTATAGAGCCAATTTATTAGCGGCATCCTCTATATTTTCTTGAATAAAAGAGAGCATGGTATTGTAGTGACTATCCTTATCTTCTTCGCTAGGCAGGACCTTGTAATCAAGATCCAACACCTCAACATTGTTTACTCCGCATATCAAGCCGTAGCTATTGGATTTAATCATATCATTTGGGCTCTTAGGAGTTGTTTGTAACTCTTTCCAGGCTCCAATAGGCCTTTTATCATCTCTTAACGGAATAACTCCGTATCCGAGCTTAAAAAGCGTTGTTGCTAAATTTAGGTGACTTGAATTATTCATTACCACCCTCCCTTCTCTTTCTTTCCTCGGTCTCTGATTCCTCTACCTCGTCTTTGTCGTAGTAAGGGTTTTTCTCAATAGCCTTTCTGAGGAACTCTTCCTCTTCTGACTCGCAGGGTGATCCAAACCTAAGATCAAGCATGACATTTTCTAAAGCCCAAAATGCACAATCTAATTTCGCTAAGCTGAAGCCTAATTTTTTACTAAGCTTTTTGTTTATAGCAACAGGTACTTTGGGGTCGTTAATGTAAGAGTTTATTAACTTTGCTAGTTCTACAATTGCCTCTACTTCCTTTGTCTCATCTTTATGTATCATGACCTAGCTGGTTTAAATTCAACTAAAGCTTTCATGATATCAGAGTGCTTAAAGAAGACTCTGCCTCCTAAACGGTGTGACAAAATCTTACCCTTGTTTACATAGGATCGTAGTGTAGACAGGTCGACTGCCAGTAACTTAGCTGTTTCTTCCCTGGTTAGTACTCGATCTTCTTGGGTTTGCTCAACCTTTTTACTTAAAGCAGCCTCGACTGCTTGTCCAACAACTAGAGATAACTCTTCTGTCGTCAAATTTTCAAAAAATACTCTTCCCATTTTTTCTTTTTTTGTGGGTTAATAATCCCAACATTTGGCAGGAAAGAAAAAAGGTTGTAAGTTTGATTTGCAGAACAAACACTAGCCGATAATCTTCGCTTGCCGATATGTCGGCTTTTTTTGTGTTCACACTTGAACACTAGGACTGTAATAATAAATCAAACATTTAATTCACAGCACTTAATCACCAATTTGTTTTCAACCTAAGATGTTAATATCTGGACTAAAGCTATTATATTAAAGGGTTAACAAAAACATATAAAAAGAACTATTTTTTATTTTCTCATTATATTGAGACTATTTTTAACCTTAAGAAAGTAGTTAATTTTGTTGTAAATGATTTCTTATAAAAAATATTACATTAATCCAATATTTACTGTTCAAAATTACAAGAACGACTGGAGAGGAACTTATAAACAGACCAATACATACATTCCTGCAGGATCCTATTTCTATGTGGTGGATTTGAATAATGGACAAGAACAAATAAAAGGATGGATATATATTACTTATTAAGATTTAAAAAACAGATATTCACAAAAAAGCTGTTGTTTCTACTTAGCATCTTTGCTATTGGTTTATCCTGTTCTTCAGATGAAACCTCAACACTAGTTACTCCACCACCTGCTCCAAAAGTTAAATACACTATTACCTTGTCTGCAGGAGAAGGGGGAGTTGTGTCTACTACAGGAGGTGAATATGAAACAGGACAAACAGTAAACGTTACAGCTACACCACAGGGAGAATATGTTTTCACAAGTTGGTCTGATGGTATTACAGATGCCACCAGAACAATCACGGTTAATTCAAATGCAACATTAACTGCCAACTTTGAGAAAAGAAAGTATCCTCTTTCAGTAAACTTTGAAGGAGAGGGTGGGGTAATAGAGGAGATTATAAACGCTGGAAGAACTACTGAATACGATTCAGGCACTACTGTTAAGCTAACTGCCATTCCTGCAGAGGGTTGGGAATTTACAGGCTGGGAGGGTGCAATTAACGGAACCTCTAACCCCCAACAACTTTTCATCTCAGAATCAAAAGCAGTTACAGCTACTTTTAATTTAATGGCGGAAATAGAACCACCTCAAGGATTTAAAATTAGTAAACAAGAGTATATGTTAAAGTTGGAGTGGGATTATAATGCAGATGCCAGAATTGATTCTGTTGTCATTTATAAATGCAAATCACTAGATGCCTTATTCCAATTCAAGTCATTACCAAATACTCAGCCTCTGTTTGAGGATAATTTAGTCGGAGTAAGAGAAAGATATTTTTATAAAATTGCGTTTAAGGCCGGAGGGAATTTAACTTCATTTTCAGAAATACAATCTGAATTGCCACTAGAACCAATTAATATGGATACTCCTATTAAAAATGAAATAGGTGGGATTCATTATGCATACTGGGATTTTACAGAGCCAACACTAGAAAAAATCAGTCATAAGTTTACTATACACGAAGAACCAACTAACGAGGATGGAAGTCTGAATGGAGATGGTGTATACTATCAATTTTATCAAGGTATTTTGAATGATACAATTGGTTTTTATTATGGTATTCAGACCAGGCTTTACAAAGCAGGGGTTGGCTATAAGAAGGGCCTAATTTTTTCTAGATGGAAAACAAGAGACACAACAAATTACTCAACCTCATCCAACAGCTGGGGTGAGAGCGCAGGATATGAGGGAGATTTTATTGGGTTAAGGGAGCATTACGAATGGGAAGTTGGAAGTTATGAAACAGTAATAGAAAAGGATAGTACAGATAGCGTAGGTGACTGGTATAGTTTAAAGATTAAAAACTTACAGAATGACATAACCGAATATATAGGTTCCTTAAGGTTTGAGACTAGCTCAAAAAGTATTGGTATAAAATCAGGGGGAATTACTTGGAGTGAGTTGTATGGTAAAGTATCTGATTCTCCAGCTCCCAACTGGCACGTTTCTGTTGATGAGGTCATTGCAGATGATTACTTAAAACCATTTAGGGTTTATACTACTTATAATGATAATAAGTTTGTTGGTTTCAATAACATTTATACTACAAATAACAAAGATGTTCACTTTTTAATGGGCCCAAAAGTTAAGAGAACAAAGGACAATGGTTATTTATGGAATAATTAAAATTTACTCCAGGTGTTACAAATGCTTAAGAAACTCCTCAGCTTGCTTATCTCTGTTTGTGTCTTGGTTTATGTATGCGTAGAAAACACTTTCGGTCTTATGGCCGGTAATAGCCATTAAGGTTGGTGTGCTTACGTTTTTATGAAAGAAGTTAGTGGCAAAGCTTCTCCTTAAGGAGTGAGAGGAGAGGAACATCCACTTAGGTCCAGTTACTAACTCATCTCTGTGACTTTTATTTCTTATGTACCCTGTGGTTTTAGAATCTATACCAGATCTTTCGCATACTATTTTAATGTACTGGTTGAATCTCTGGTCACTGATTCTATGAATTCCCCAGTTCCTTACAATATCTAATACGTAGGGATCTTTAATGGGTATAGTGACCGGTGTCCCAGTTTTTTTCTGGATAACATCTATTAAGCAGTAGTCATCAAAGTGCCTTACGTTAGAGTTTGTTATATTTAGTAGGTCACTAACGCGTTGTCCTATGCATAAACCTATCAGTAGCCATCTCCTCGCATTAACTAGGTAAGGTTCTGATGGTTCGTACGCTTTTATCATTTCAAACTCTGAGTCGTTGATGATAATAATGAACTTCTTCTGGTTACTTTTCTTAAGCTTAAAGTACGAGAACATTGGATTCACAAGTACTCCTTTAGAGAGAGCCTCCCTACATATCGTTTTTAGCCTAGAGATCTGCTTAGCTACATTTGAAGGCTTATATTTCTTCTCGTTTAGTAGCCAGTCGTTAAAGTCCTCGAACCAGTTTTTGTCCATCTTGTCAAACCTGATCCTTGACTCTACTGCCTTTTCATATGCCTCTAATATAGTGTATAATGACCTATAACTTTTTATGGTCCCTTCCTTTATGCCGGCATCCTTGGCAAGGTTGCTTACAGCTCTACTAAGGAATGTTCTGTAGAAACCTAACACAAATATAGGATCCTCTGAATCTACCTTACCAGCATGGGAGTCTAGTTTTCTTCTTACCCAGGCTGAGTCAACTGTAGTGCCCTCTAGAGATGCTTCTTTGATCTGCTTGGATAAAAATATATCTAGCTTATTAATTTTCTCCTTAAGATTAACGTTATTTTTAGGCCTCATAACGACATCGTCCCAATCCTCAGGGTTAATTCGTAAATTTGTCTTCATTTCTATTTGTTTTGAGCCAGGAGCTCGCAATAAAATGTATATGCTAACATCTTTATCTAGACTTGACCTGAGTTTGAAGGTTATTTTTCCCATACCCAAATATATGTTTTTGCCTTCAATTTGCCTTCATTTTGTTCAATTACATTCAATTACATTCAATCTAATTCCACTTTGTTTTTTATAAAAACCCTGAATATAGTTGTATTTATTTAACTTTTTTATGTTTTACTAGGATTTTAGAGTTACTCAAAATTGTGGGGTTCTGGTTCTTGTAGACCAACATAAAAACCCAAAGTTTTCGCTTTGGGTTTTTTATTGTATAATACCTAAAATATTGTATATTTGTGGCGATTAAATGATAAAGGAATAAGAGGGGACCAAAAGTCCCCTCTTTTATTACCCATAAATCTATGTTCGAAAAAGAAGTAAGGACCTTATTAGACACAGCTTTGGAAGAAAATCCATCCCTGTTTTTAATAGATTTTAAGATTACAACAGACAAAAAAATCTCCGTGGTATTAGATGGAGATGCTGGTGTGACACTTCAAGATTGCATGAATGTGAGTCGTGCAATAGAGCACAACTTGGACAGAGAAAGCATAGATTTTGGATTGGACGTAGCCTCTGCAGGAGCCACAGCTCCATTGGTAATGCCTAGGCAATACAAAAAAAACCTGAACCGTTCTCTGACGGTTCGCACTGAAAATGAAACGGTAGAAGGGAATCTCATAGAAATCCTAGATCACGGAATTAAATTACAGTGGAAAGCCAGAGAGCCCAAACCAATAGGGAAGGGTAAAGTAACCGTGACTAAAGAGCAAGAGATTGCTTTTACAGATATTAAAGAAGCAAAAGTGAACCTTAAATTTTAATAGATAGCAAGATGGAAAATATTGCGCTTATTGAATCTTTCTCAGAATTTAAAGATGACAAGTTTATTGACAGAGTAACCCTAATGGCCATTTTAGAAGAGGTTTTTAGAAGTGCTTTGAAAAAGAAATTTGGATCAGATGACAATTTTGATATTATCATTAACCCAGACAAAGGGGATTTAGAGATTTGGAGAAACAGAGTGGTAGTAGAAGATATAGATGTGATGGATCCAAATGAGGAGATATCTATTACTGAAGCTAGAAAGATTGAGCCAGATTTTGAAGTAGGAGAAGATGTTTCAGAAGAGGTGAAGTTAATTGACTTGGGAAGAAGGGCTATTTTGGCGTTGCGTCAAAATTTAATTGCCAAGATTCACGAGCATGACAACACCACGATTTACAAACAATTTAAGGACCTAGAAGGGGAGATATACACTGCTGAGGTGCACCATATTAGACATCAGGCGATAATTTTATTGGACGACGAAGGAAACGAAATTATCCTTCCGAAAGACAAGCAAATACCCGCAGATTTCTTTAGAAAAGGAGACAATGTTAGGGGGATTATTGAAAGTGTAGAATTAAAAGGAAACAAGCCTGCTATTATTATGAGCAGGACTTCGCCACTATTCTTAGAGCAATTGTTCTTCCAGGAAATTCCAGAGGTTTTTGACGGTTTAATTACCATTAAAAAGGCGGTTCGAATTCCAGGAGAAAAAGCTAAAGTTGCGGTAGATTCCTATGACGACCGTATAGATCCAGTGGGCGCCTGTGTGGGAATGAAGGGATCGAGAATTCATGGAATTGTCAAAGAATTGGGCAACGAGAATATAGATGTAATTAACTGGACAAATAACCCTACTTTATTGGTGACTAGGGCTTTGAGTCCAGCAAGGGTTTCTTCTGTAAAGTTAGACGACGAAAAAATGACTGCTCAAGTTTACCTCAAGCCAGAGGAAGTTTCTAAGGCTATTGGTCGTGGCGGTCACAATATTAGATTGGCTGGTCAATTGACTGGATATGAAATAGATGTATTTAGAGAAGGGGTAGAGGAAGATGTTGAATTGACAGAATTCTCTGATGAAATAGAGGCATGGATTATTGCAGAATTGTCTAAGATCGGTTTGGATACGGCGAGAGCGGTGTTGGAACAAGATGTAGAAGATTTAGCAAAGAGAACAGATTTAGAAGAGGAGACTATTTTAGATGTTGTTAGAATTCTAAAAGAAGAATTAGAAAGTTAAGCAGTAGGTAATACACAAATAATTAAAGGATTTCATCCTTGAACCTATTTCATTATTTATATTAGCAGAAAAATACTAGTAAGCACAAATTTTTTTTATGGCAGAGAATGCAACCATTAGGCTTAATAAAGTCCTAAGAGAATTAAACATTTCACTGGATAGAGCGGTAGACTACCTAGCGGCTAATGGGCATGCTATTGAGGCAAGGCCTACTACTAAAATATCGGAAGAAGTGCATCAGGTTCTTTTAGACCAGTTCCAAACGGATATGAGCAAGAAAGTTGCTTCCAAGGAAGTGGGTGAAGAAAAGAGAAAAGAAAAGGAGGCTATTAGAATTGAACTTGAAAAAGAGCAAGAAGAAAAGCGCTTGGCTAAGGAAGCAAGAGCTGCCGAGGTGGTTAAAGCGAAAGGATCTATTAGTGGGCCAACTACGGTAGGTAAAATTGATTTAGACGCTCCAACTGCCAAGGAAACACCTGCTCCAGAGGCTGTAAATGAGGCTCCTGCTGCTCCTAAAGAAGCGGCGCCCAAGGCAGCGCCAAAACAAGAAGTTATTAAGGCAGCTGCGCCAAAAGCAGCTGGACTTAAAATAGTATCGGCTGCGCCAGCAGCCAAAGCAACTGAAAAAGCGCCAGTAAAAGAAGCACCACTAAAAGAGACCTCTGAAAAAGAGGCGACTGTAGCGGCTACACCTGAGGCGGTTAAAAAAGAGGCGTCAGAGAAGTCTGAAGAGGCTAAAGAGGAAACGCCAGCTGCTAAGCCATTGGCAGAAGCAGAGCAGCCTACGGGATCTATTGCTACACAGTACAAGAAATTAAGTGGGCCTAAAATTATGGGAGACAAAATAGATTTGTCTCAGTTCAATAAGCCCAAGAAAAAACCTGTTGCTTCTTCTAGCAATGACGACAATAAGAAAAGACGAAAAAGAATAGTATCTCCTTCTGGAGGTCCTGGCGCTGCTGCTTCAGCCGCACCAAGACAGAGAGGGACAGGACCAAGAGGTAAAGCTGCTGCGGGCCAACGATTTAATGCTGCGCCAAAAGTAGAGCCCACAGAGGAGGAAGTACAAAAACAAGTACGAGAAACCCTGGAGAAATTACAGGGGAAATCCAAAAAAGGAAAAGGGGCTAAGTACCGTAGAGACAAACGTGAATCTCACAGGGAGCAAACAGAAAAAGACCTAGAACAGCAAGAATTAGAAAGCAAAATCCTCAAGGTAACTGAATTTGTTACGGCAAATGAAGTAGCTACCATGATGGATGTTTCTACCACTCAGATTATCTCTGCCTGTATGTCTCTTGGGATCATGGTTACCATGAACCAACGTTTAGACGCAGAAACACTTTCTATAGTAGCAGAAGAATTCGGTTACCAAGTAGAGTTTGTCACTGCAGATATTGAAGAGGCTATTGTTGAGGTAGAAGATACTGCAGAAGATTTGGTGTCTAGAGCACCAATAGTAACGGTAATGGGTCATGTAGATCACGGTAAAACGTCGCTCTTAGATTATATTAGAAAAGAAAATGTGATTGCCGGCGAGAGTGGGGGAATTACACAGCATATTGGTGCCTACGGGGTAACTTTAGATAGTGGTCAGAAAATCGCTTTCTTAGACACGCCAGGTCACGAGGCCTTTACGGCTATGCGTGCTCGTGGTGCTCAGGTAACTGATATTGCCATTATTGTAGTAGCTGCGGACGACGACATTATGCCGCAAACAAAAGAGGCCATTAGCCATGCGCAAGCTGCTGGTGTACCTATTGTATTTGCGATTAATAAAATAGATAGACCTGCTGCCAATCCAGATAAGATTAAAGAAGGATTGGCTCAGATGAATTTATTGGTAGAAGACTGGGGAGGTAAAATACAATCTCATGATATTTCTGCTAAAACAGGATTGGGTATTAAAGAGCTTTTAGAAAAAGTCTTGCTAGAAGCAGAGCTTTTAGAATTAAAAGCCAACCCTGAAAAACGCGCTGTAGGTACAGTGGTAGAAGCTTTCCTAGACAAAGGAAGGGGTTATGTGTCTACTGTTTTGGTTCAGGCGGGTACCCTTAGAATTGGAGATTATTTGCTAGCGGGAACTTGCAGTGGAAAAGTAAAAGCCATGCAAGATGAGCGCGGACAAAATATTATGGAGGCTGGACCTTCTACACCCATATCTGTATTGGGATTAGATGGTGCGCCACAAGCAGGAGATAAATTCAATGTATTCGAAGACGAACGCGAAGCCAAGCAAATTGCGACAAAGCGTTCTCAATTAATGAGAGAGCAATCTGTTAGAACGCAGCGTCACATTACCTTAGATGAGATAGGAAGGCGTATTGCACTGGGAGATTTCAAGGAGCTAAACGTGATCTTAAAAGGAGATGTGGATGGTTCAGTAGAGGCATTGACAGATTCGTTCCAAAAACTTTCTACAGACGAGATACAAGTAAATATAATCCATAAAGGGGTAGGGCCTATCACAGAGTCCGACGTCTTATTGGCCTCTGCCTCAGATGCGATTATTATTGGATTTAACGTTCGCCCAATGGGGAATGCTAGGTCTATAGCAGATAAGGAAGAAATTGACATTAGAATGTACTCTATTATCTACGACGCTATTAATGAGCTCAAAGATGCCATGGAAGGTATGTTGTCTCCAGAGATGAAAGAAGAGATTACAGGTACGGCTGAAATTAGAGAGACCTTTAAAATTTCTAAGGTGGGAACTATTGCGGGTTGTATGGTGCTGACAGGTAAAATCTTTAGAAATTCAAACATTCGTTTAATTAGAGATGGTGTCGTTATCTATACCGGAACACTGTCTTCTTTAAAACGTTTCAAAGACGACGCCAAAGAAGTAGCCAAAGGATATGACTGTGGGCTTCAGGTGAAGAATTACAACGACATTAGAGAATTAGATGTTGTAGAAGCCTTCCAGGAAGTAGCGGTTAAAAAGAAATTAAAATAATCTGGCCTCACGGCCGATGCACAAAAAAAGAGCCTTTAAAGGCTCTTTTTTTTTGGTCTTAACTCAACTATTTAGCGCTAGTTGTTTTTTAATATCTGTGGTTTTAAAAGCACGGCGGCAGGGTACTTTTTACGCACTGCAATAAGGTTTCTCTCCGCTTCGAGTCTCGTTTTAAAAGTCCCGATTCTCAGCCTGAAACTAGGAGATTCAAAGTCAATACTCCTGGGCCATTCTGAAAAACTTTCATCCAGATTTTCTAACAGTTCTTCTGTTTGGTCTAGTGGACCTGAGTAGATCTGAATACGATAATCTCCCCTTCCTTTTTGGTAGCTAATAAATGCCTCTAAAAGCGCTGCATGTTTTTCAGAATCAGTTAAAACAATGCTGTCTTTTTCTGCTGTAAGGGGTGTTTCTTGTGCTGCAGAAAATCCAGTAAAAAGCGCTAGGAACGGAAAGATATAAAAGGGTTTGTGTTTCATTTTGTTTCACGAAAAAGTGTTTTTCAAAGGTAACTTATTACAAATCAAAGCTAAAAAAAAATAATTATTTAGAATGTTTATAAATTAGTAAAATCTACCTAGAATTGGCTTAATAAAATAAGTTCTATGTCGTATTTTTGTGTCCAAATTTATTGTGCCGAT
>JAQWFV010000153.1 GCA_029238555.1 Flavobacteriaceae bacterium | reverse complement strand
ATCAAACCTTGGCTCAATTGTTGGGTCTTTTTTTTAAACAACCAAGAAATCCATTTATAAGGTTCGGAAATGGGTCTTTTAATTAGAATAACTTCTTTGGGTAAATCTTCTGTCAAAGACTGATCTACAATAGGGTATTGCGGGTTTTCAGGAACATAAACTACTGGAGTTATACCAAATGAAGGCAAATGTCTTACAAAATGAAACCACCGTTGCACCCCTGGTCCTCCAGCTGGAGGCCAATAATAGGCTATCAACAATACCTTAGAATTGGCATTGATGTTTATTTGGTTGTTCCTCTTTTCTTCCATTGGGTTGATCCTTAAACAATCAGTAGCTATTGAATAGACTTTGCTTTAATTCCAAAATAAATGCCTAGTCCAACTATGAGTATAAATACAACATAGCTTGAAAGGGCTATTCTACTGCTCTTGTAAACTACTTCAGGCTTATAGTCAAAAACAATTTTATGTGAACCTTCAGGCACCTCAATACCCCTTAAAGCATAGTTCACTTTTTTTATGGGCACCAATTCCCCATCTACACTTGCTGTCCAACCAGATGGATAGTGCATTTCCGAAAAAACAGCAAAGCCTCTATCCGAATGATTGGATTGGTAAATCATTCGATTAGGACTGTAGGAGATTAAATCAATAGACGGTATTATTTCTTGATCATTTAATGAATTATTAGGTGAATTATCCTCTTTTGAAGGGCCTATAATATAGGCTCCACTAGTAGTATTGGACTGAATTAAACCATTTTCTTTAAAAATTTCTACATCACTCAAAAGCAAGCTTGCCTGAGATTTTGTATTTAATTCATTGAGTCCTTGCAACCAATCGTTGTGGTCTTTAGCACCCACCAATTCTTTTACAAACCAAGCATTCCCATTAGCATTTTGATTAATGGCCAAACTTGGGGTGCCGGTTTCAGAAGGCTGGATAACGTACTTTACATTTAACATGTGTAAAATTTCCAAATGACTTTGGTAAATATGAAATTCAAATAGGTCTTCTATTGCTCTAGGCTTGGCCGCATGGTAACCCCCTATTGATTTATGGAAATAGGAAGTTCTAGCCCCGTTAATACCCTCTGACATGTCATAAACACGGTAAATAGTCGTGTCTTTTAAGATCTCTTTGTCTATGGCATTAGCTGTAAATGGCTGAGTCACTTTTGCTGCAGAAACAAAATTGTCTGCGTTTACATAGCGCTTGGCTACACCTATTAGATCTATGAGAATAACAATACTTACTAAAGCAAGTATTTTGAGTAGACGCCACTGCTTTTTAATTCCCCACCATAAACCACCGAGGAGTATTGAAAGTAACAGAAAAGATCGTATTAGGTCTGACCTTAAGGCAAAAGCCCGGTCATTTTGAATGACCTCTAAAAGTGCATCGCCATACATGGCGGCTAATTGAGCATCTGAGTTCCCTTGATAATCTAGTATAAAACTCACTCCAAATATAAGTGTTAATAGTACCGCAAAAACAGCTGCCGCGAGTCTGATCGCTTTTAATTTATCTAATTCCTTTAGGTCTTTTTTTACCAATAAGTAGTTCAAACCAATACTAGCTAAAGCAGGCACACATAGTGCCACAATTACTTGAATGGACGAAACTGCTCTAAATTTGTCATACAAAGGGAAATAATCAATCATTAGATCCGTGAGTGGCATAAAAAACTTACCCCAAGAAAGCATGAGGGTGAATATTGCCCCAATTAAAAAAACCCAACGCAGCTTATTTTTATACAATAAAAAACCAATAAAAAATAAGGCAACAATACTAATACCTAAGTAAGCAGGACCAGATGTCGGGGGCTGTGGACCCCAATACAGCGGTAGATTACTAGAAAAATCCAATGCATTATTAGCAGAGACACCCTGGGCTATTAAAAATTCATAGGTATTTGACTCTTTTCCTAGTGATTCTTTAAATGAGCCCCCTGTAAGTCTTGGAACCATTAAGTTTAGTGACTCTAAAGGACCATAGGAATAATAGGTTATATAGTCTTTATCCAGTCCTGAACTAGGGCCTTTCAGGCTACCATCTGGTGCAATTGTCACTGGAGAGGGTCCTCTAGTACTCCAATCTGCATATTCCTTCGTAGAGAGTAACATGGAGGCATTCATCCCAATACCAAGCAGTACTGCAAAGAGTAATATGCCCACTGTTTTAAAAAATGATTTGAGCTGTTTTTCTTTAAAAGCAAACCATAAGAAAACAATTCCTAAAATGAGCACCAACAGCATAAAGTAAAAAGTCATTTGTACATGGTTGGCTACAATTTCTAAACCCATAGCAAGGGCTGTTACACCAAATCCCAACCAATATTTTTTATCAAATGCCCATAAAATACCAGCCAAAACCATGGGCATATAACCCAAAGCATGGGCTTTGGCGTTGTGCCCTACTCCTAATATTATGATAAAATACGTGGAAAAACCATAAGCTAAAGCGCCTAACACAGCGATCCTGTAGTCAATTTTAAGGCTACAGAGCAGCAAATAAAAACCTAAAAAGTACACGAATAAATAATCTGCCGGACGGGGAAGAAAACGAATTGCCCTGTCTAGGGATTTTATTAAATTATTAGGAAATTGCGCCCCTAATTGAAAGGTAGGCATACCCCCAAAAGCACTGTTGGTCCAATAAGGCTCCGCTCCATTTTGTGACCTAAAGTCATTTTGCTCTTTAGCCATTCCTGTGTATTGAACTATATCTGATTGTTCAATTTGTTTGTCTTGCAACACAGGATAAAAAAAAGAAACAGAAACAACTGCAAAAAGGAAAAGCACCCCAAACCCTTTTAAGATGCTGTATAATATGGCTTTGTCAATAAAATTATTCATGCCCTAAGTTATTCAATTTCTTCAAAATCTATATACTCCCCAACAGGTGTTTTTTCTTTGGCAATAGGGGGCTTTTTTGAAGTATCCTGCTGCTGTGCTGCTCCTTGATTTTCTGTAAAACCAGTGAAAGAATCATTCATTTTTTTCTGTAATCTTTTTAAGGCAAATGCCATGATTTTAGGGGCAAATAATCTCAAAAGCCATTTAAAAACATAAAACCCCAACAGTATATAGAGAAGTGTACTTAAAAAACCCATTATCTTTATTAAATTTATCCAAAAATACAATTCTACAACTGCACAAAAGCTTGTGTGGGATTAAAATAATCTTAAAATGCATAAAAAACCCATATTTCAAAGCCCATCAATACTTAAAATGAGCTTATTTACCCTTGGGTTCCTATTCAGTTTTTGTGGTTTTTCACAGTACACAGATATTATAAACTCCAACAATCCAGGAAATAGTACAGGAGCGTATAGTGTGGGTAAAAGGGTGTATCAGATAGAAAGTGGTTTTAGTGTAGATCGGTTAAGAGGTGAAACCTTTGAATCCGAATCCCTTTTTAATAATGGAAACTTGGCCTTGAGAGTGGGGTTATTTTCAGAGGCCTTAGAACTTATATACGAGGGATCCTACACTATGGAGTTTTCTACCAGCCCAATTCCAGGAGGTAAAATTGGTATTGATCAAGGATTCACCTCAAATAGAATTGGTGCAAAAATCATGTTGTTCGATCCATTTAAAAATCCTGAAAATAGACCCATTAATGTGTATAGTTGGAAAAAGAACAACGGATTTAGGTGGCGAAATATCTTACCTGCTGTAGCCCTTTATGCTGGGGCAAACATAAGTCTAGAACAAAGTCTATACTTGAAGGACAATCCCTCTATAGTACCTAGGATTATGGTTGTTACTCAAAGCCATTTAACCCCAAAAATGGTGCTCATACTCAATTGGATTTACGACTTTATTGGCTCGGAATCTTTAGAAGAAAAAACAGTCCTAGCGTCACTTTCCTATGCTATTAAAAGAAAATGGAGTGTATTTGTAGAGGGTCAATACAGTATATTTAACAACTCAGAAGAGCAAATTATCCGGACAGGCGGTGCTTTCTTGTTTAGAAAGAACCTCCAATTTGATCTTTATACCGGAATAAACTTTCAAAATGAACCCTCTAGGGAAATCATTGGGCTTGGATTTTCTTACAGGTTAGACAGGCATTAACACCAAAAGATTCCAAAAATTAATTCAAAAATGATACATGATAGAAATTAGAGAAGCTATTGGAAAGAAAGGAATCAAAAACTTTGTTTGTTTTCCATTCTCTTTATACAAAGACAATCCGTATTGGGTGCCGCCTATTATCAAGGATGAAATGGAGGTTTTTGATCCTTTAATTAACCCTGTTTTTAAAACCGCTCAAGCACGTTTTTTTTTAGCTTATATGGATGGTGAAATTGTAGGCAGGGTAGCGGCTATGATCAACTGGGTTGAGGTGAATGAGCAAAAAATAAAGAAAATGCGCTTTGGTTGGATGGATTTCATCGACAACAAAGAAGTCTCTAAAGCACTCATCGAAAAAGTTGCCGCGATTGGCCGTGAACACGAATTAACCTATATGGAGGGTCCAGTAGGTTTTTCTAACCTAGACAAGGTTGGTTGTCTTATTGAGGGTTTTGATCATATAGGGACCATGATTACTTGGTATAACCACCCGTATTACGCAGCACATTTTGAATCATTAGGATTTGTCAAGGAAAAGGAATATATGGAAAATATCTTTCCATTTAGCAATATAGATCCAAGCCTTTTTAATAAGGCGCAGGAACTCATCAAGAGACGTTATAAGCTCAGAGCGCTTAATTTTACCAAGACCAAAGACATTTTACCTTACGCAGATAAAATGTTCGATTTATTTAATGAAAGCTATGCAAATTTGTCTTCATTTGTACCAATCACAGAGGTGCAAAAGTCGTTTTTCACTAAGAGATACTTGTCTTTCATTAATCCAGAATTCATAAAATTTGTGTTTGATGAGGAAGACAACTTAGTGGCCTTTGCCATTCTAATGCCCTCCTTTTCAAAAGCCTTACAAAAAGCCAATGGACGTTTGTTTCCCTTTGGATTGTTTCACTTACTGAGAGCGAGAAAAAAATCTAAAGACATTATTTTTTACCTCATTGGAGTGCACCCTAAATATCAGAACAAAGGACTAACAGCCATTCTTTTTCATGAATGTTGGATTGCCTGCAATAAGAGAGGCATTGAAAAATGTATCAGAACCCCTGAACTAGAAGAAAATATTGCTATAAAGAATTTATGGAGTGCTTTTGATCCGAAAGTACACAAGCGCAGAAGGACTTATAAAAAATCCTTATAAAAAAAGCCTGATAGTAAAACTATCAGGCTTTTTTTGTGTGTTTGTATTCTTAAAAAGACCTCTATTCTCCCATAGCAGCACTTACTGCTGCAGAAAGTCTTTTATAAGTACCATTTTCTAAACGCTCTCTAATCGCTGAAAAAGCGGTTAAAGTGAGGTCTATATCTTCTTGTGTATGAGTTGCTGTTGGAATTAATCTCAACAAAATCAATCCTTTAGGAATTACAGGATAGACTACAATTGAGCAAAAAATACCGTGGTTTTCTCGTAGATCCTTCACCAATGCCATAGCTTCTGGGATACTTCCGTTTAGATAAACTGGAGTAACACAACTAGTCGTAGTTCCTATATCAAAACCTTGTGCCTTTAAACCAGATTGCAATGCATTCACATTACGCCAAAGGTTTTCTTTGAGCTCAGGTTGTGTTCTAAGCATGTCTAATCGCTTCAGAGCTCCTTTAACATAAACCATTGGAAGTGACTTTGCGAACATTTGAGAACGCAAATTGTATTTCAAGTAGTCAATAATTTCCTTATCTGCTGCAATAAATGCACCTATACCTGCCATAGACTTTGCAAAAGTGGCAAAATAAACGTCTATGTCTGCCTGTATGCCTTGCTCCTCACCTGCTCCAGCACCTGTCTTACCAAGTGTTCCAAAACCGTGGGCGTCGTCTACCAGTAATCTAAAGTTAAATTTTTGCTTGAGGGCAACAATCTCTTTTAACTTACCTTGCTCTCCACGCATTCCAAACACGCCTTCTGAAATCACTAGGATCCCTCCGCCAGTTTGCTCTGCCATTTTTGTAGCCCGTTCAAGATTTTTTTCTAAACTCTCTATGTCGTTGTGTTTAAAGGTAAATCGCTTACCCATATGCAAACGAACTCCATCTATAATACAAGCGTGTGCGTCTACATCATAAACAATAATGTCATCCTTAGAAACTAATGCGTCTATAGTAGACATTATCCCCTGATAACCGAAGTTTAAAAGGTATGCAGCCTCTTTTTCCACAAATTCAGCCAATTCATTTTGCAATTGCTCATGAAAATCAGTGTGACCACTCATCATTCTAGCCCCCATTGGGTAAGCAGCACCATGCTCTAAAGCAGCTGCACCGTCCACCGCTTTAATCTCGGGTAAATTAGCCAATCCTAAGTAATCATTAATACTCCAGGTAATCACTTCTTTTCCCCTAAAAGACATTCTATTAGATATAGGACCTTCTAATTTAGGGAATACAAAATAACCTTCTGCCTGTGAGGCCCATTTTCCTAATGGCCCTTTATTTTCTTTAATTCT
Organism: Flavobacteriaceae bacterium; assembly: GCA_029238555.1. The sequence continues at coordinate 16,666 of JAQWFV010000153.1, read as the reverse complement.
TTCGAAAAGATCTCTCATGCGTGTTTTGAATATGCTACAAAAGTAATTAATTTTTAACAAGACTCCTCAATTATTTAGGGTCTGTGTCTACAGTTGTTAAATGAATAAATGTGTTATAAAAGACTATCTTGACGCCTTTTGTGTATATAATATTTTAGACTCATCAAGGAAACCTTGAGCAGACATCCACTCGTCAGAGTAAATTTTACTCATGTATTTTGAACCGTGATCAGGAAAAATGACAACCACTTTTGCGTTTTTATCAAATACCCCAGAGGCACTAAGTTGTTTTACACCTTGTAATGCTGCACCTGAGGTATAACCCGCAAAAATTCCTTCGGATTTAGAAATTTCCCTAGCAGTGTGGGCACTTTCGTGATCAGTCACTTTTATAAAATAATCAATCGCATTAAAATCAGTCGCTGTAGGGACTAGATTTTTCCCTAAACCTTCTATTCTGTATGGAAAAATATCTTCTGGATTAATTTCACCTGTTTCGTGATATCCTTTTAAAATAGATCCATAAGCGTCTATTCCTATGACTTTAATTTCTGGATTCTGTTCTTTTAAGAATTGTGCTGTACCTGAAATAGTTCCTCCAGTACCACTACAGGCTACCAAATGGGTAATTTGTCCATTGGTGTCTTCCCATATTTCTGGACCAGTACTGCGATAGTGAGCCTCGGTATTAAGACTGTTAAAATACTGGTTAATATAAATAGAATTTGGGGTGTTTTTGTGAATATTCTTAGCGACCTCGTAATAAGACCTTGGATCGTCTGCACTTACGTGGGCAGGGCAAACATGAACCTCAGCACCCATGGCCCTTAACATATCTATTTTATCTGGAGAAGATTTAGAACTCACTGCTAAAATACATTTATACCCTTTTATCGCGCTCACCATGGCAACACTAAAACCAGTATTCCCAGAGGTAGTTTCCACTATAGTGTCTCCTGGTTTCAATAAACCTTTTTCTTCTGCTATAGCAATAATATGTTGTGCAATTCTGTCTTTAGCAGAATGGCCAGGGTTAAAAGCTTCTAATTTAGCGTAAAATTCACCCTCAAAACCATGAACGGTCTTTTGAAGTTGTACAAGCGGTGTTTTTCCTATAAGAGGTAGGATACTGTTGTGAGCATGTATCTTTTTATGCATGTAACTGTTTTTGTTTTAGATATTCTCAAAAGAATATACTGCAAATTTAATTGTTTTTTTTTAAACCCCTATTTTCTGGGCTAAATCTAAAATAAAGGCATATTCTTTGGCAATTTCCCTTAAAGCCTCGAACCTACCCGAAGCACCTGAATGTCCTGCTTCCATATTAGTATTGAATAACAAAGTATTTTGATCGGTCTTTAAGTCCCTCAATTTAGCCACCCATTTGGCAGGCTCCCAATACTGTACTTGAGAATCGTGATAACCCGTTATAATCAATGTATTTGGATAGTCTTGAGCGCTGACATTGTCATAAGGAGAATAAGACATCATATAATTGTAATAATCTACTTCATTTGGGTTACCCCATTCGTCATACTCCCCAGTGGTAAGTGGAATACTGCTATCTAACATGGTAGTAACTACATCTACAAATGGCACACTGGCTATAATCCCTTTGTATAGATTTGGGGCCATATTCATAACTGCTCCCATTAAAAGTCCACCGGCAGATCCGCCATAGGCAAACAAGCCCTTAGCAGAAGTGAATTTTTCTGAGATTAAAAATTCTGAACAGGCTATGAAATCTGTAAAGGTATTGCGCTTAGTAAGCAATTTACCGTCTTCATACCAGGGTCTTCCCAAGTATTCACCCCCGCGAATATGTGCAATAGCATAAACAAATCCCCTGTCCAATAAACTCAGCCTCACGGTAGAAAAATAAGGATCTGAAGTATGTCCATAAGAACCGTAACCGTATTGAAGCAAAGGACTGCTTCCATCTAAAGGGGTGTCTTTGTGATACACTAATGAAATAGGCACCTTTACACCGTCTTTAGCGGTAGCCCAAACCCTTTGAGAAGCATAATTCTCCTCTTTAAAAGTACCACCTAAAACTTCTTGTTGCTTCAAAAGTTCTTTGGATTTAGTAGCCATATTGTAATCGTATACACTAGCTGGCGTAGTCATACTATTATAGCCAAAACGAAGCATTTGTGTATCAAATTCAGGATTTGTTCCTACATATGCGGTATAGGTTTCATTGTCAAAAGGCAAGTAATGAGGTGCTGTACTCGTGTCCCATGGAACAATTTGAATACAACTTAAACCGTTCGTTCTCTCTGAGAGCACATAATAGTCTTTAAAGATGGTAATGTCTTCAAGTAACACTTCAGGTCTATGAGGTATAAAGTCCTCCCAATGAGACATATGGGTGTTGGACTCATGAACTTTCATCACCTTAAAATTAACGGCTTCATCTTTATTAGTGAGCACATAAAAGTGGTCTCCGTAATGGTTTAAATCATACTCTAAACCTCTCGTCCTAGGGCTAAAAATAACAGGGGTAGCTTCTGGCTCGTCTGCTCGAAAAATGCTGTATTCCGTTGTTAAGGTACTAGAAGATCCAATGACAATATATTTCTTACTCTTTGTTTTAAAAACATAAGCATTAAAGGTTTCGTCCAACTCTTCATAAATCTTTACATCTTCATTGTCCTGTCCTATCTTATGTCTATAGATTGCCTCCGATCTGAGGGTCTGTTCGTTTTTTGAAGTGTAAAAAAAGGTCTGATTATCAGCAGCCCAACTAGCGCTTCCAGTGGTATTCTCTATTCTGTCCAATAACAACTCACCAGTGATTATATTTTTAACGTGTAAGGTGTATTGTCTCCTAGACACCGTGTCAGTAGAAAAAACACATAAAGTATTGTCAGGACTCACAGAGAAACCTCCCAAACTAAAATACTCATAGTTTTCTGCCAAAACATTACAATCTAACAATAATTCTTCTTCAGCAGATAAATGTCCTTTTTTACGGGTATAAATAGGGTATTCTTTTCCAAGTTCATACTTGGTAATATACCAATATCCGTTGTGCTTATAGGGAACAGAACTGTCGTCTTCTTTAATTCTAGACTTCATTTCTTCAAAAAGACTAGCTTGAAATTCTTTTGTATGAGCTGTAGCCTGATCGTAATAGTTATTTTCTGCTTCAAGGTACTCCATCACTTCTGGGGCATCTCTCTCATTCATCCAGAAATATGGATCTACTCTTTCAAAACCTAAATGTAATAGTGTTTTATTTTTCTTTGCTGCCTGAGGCGTATTAGGAAAAGTCATATGATTTTATTTAAAAGCCACAAAAATACCTAATAAATAAGAGGACTTAATTAGATTATACGTTAAAAACGATTTAAAATTGACAATAAATGGCTGTGCATCTCATCGGTGTAATTGAGATGGGTCACCAATCGCAATTTCCCTGATCCCATTGAAATTAGCCTAATGTTATTTTCATCCATTTTGTGCATAAACGCCTCAATATCTAATACAGACTCATTGAGCTCAAAAATAATGATGTTCGTGTCTACAGGAGATACGGAAGCAATAAAGTCTTTTTCAGATAAGATTGCTTCAATATCTTTAGCTTTCTTGTGGTCTTCTTTGAGCCTTTCCCTGTGATGGTCCAAGGCATAAATACCTGCAGCAGCTAAGAAACCAGCTTGCCTCATACCGCCACCAAAAACCTTTCTAACCCTAAGTGCTTTGGCTATAAAATCTTTAGACCCCAATAAAACAGAGCCTACAGGACACCCTAGGCCTTTAGACAAACAAACACTTATGGAATCGAATAAATTACCGTAAAGTTTAGGATCTTCTCCAGTCACAGCCAGTGCATTCCAAAGCCTTGCCCCATCTAAATGAAATTTAAGTCCGTGAGCGGTGCAAACTTCTTTAATCGCTTTCATTTCCTGAAAATCCCAAATAGCACCGCCTCCTTTATTGGTGGTATTTTCCAAACTCACCAAAGTGGTCAAAGGACTGTGGTAAAAATCCGGAGGATTAATGGCCGCAGTAACTTGATTTGCCGTAATCATCCCCCTGTGTCCTGCTATTAATTTACAAGACACACCAGAATTAAAGCTCACTCCCCCACCCTCATAATTAAAAATATGGGCGTAATGATCACATATGAGCTGTTCTCCTGGCTGCGTGTGCACTTTAATGGCTGTTTGGTTGGCCATAGTCCCCGAGGGGAAAAACAAGGCAGCTTCCATACCAAATAGTGCCGCAGTTTTTTCTTCTAGGGCATTTACTGTTGCGTCTTCTTTAAATACGTCGTCTCCTACTTTAGCAGACATCATGGCCGCTAACATCCCTTTAGTAGGCGTAGTGACCGTATCGCTTATTAAGTTAATTTCCATCAATACAGGATTAAAATGAGCAATTCATCCCAATAGGAGATCCATCTGGTACCGTTGGCGCAGGAATTACCTTAAAATTCTCAGGAGATTTCAAAAATGCGCTGTACCTTCTGAATAATTCTTGCTTATACAGATCTTTAGAGGCAGACAACATAGTCGCCTTTTCTTTTAAAAAAGCGTGGGCTATGGCATTTACTTGTGGGTGAACCATTTCTTGCTGAGCCAAATTCAACAAATGCGTAAACACCCTAAAATTAATATTCAACTGCACATTATTCACATAGTCATTCTTGTGCTTAAGACCAATAGTAGCCTGCCACAAAGCAGACAAAACCCCTTCTAAATCTAGCTGGTTTTTGTCTAGCGCCTTCTGTTGAATTAATCTAGTAGCCCGTTGAGGGTGCAATAGAAAACCTAAAGTCATGTCTGCAGACGTTTCTGGTGCAGACAATGGATCAAAGGTCACCCCCGTTTTTCCTTTAAAGGATTCTCTACCACTATTGTAGGAAGGAGATCTCGGAGGGAAAAGTGATAATTTTTCTTCAGGAATGGCCATTTCAGCAGCGTCTAAAGTGCGTAACAACATCCTTAACGCTTCTTTTTGCGCTTTGGGTGCAATGGAATAAGCATCTTGCTGATTACTGCCTTTTACTTGATAGCTATAGTCTATTCCACCTATGACTTTAGCGGTAGCCTCTGCCTGATAACGGTGAAAAAAATATAGTGGCACAAACACGTCTTCCAATACAGATAGTGGTTCTCCTTGGCGAATATTATGAATACCAAACTGATCAATAGCCTTGGAACGCACCGCCAAAACATCTTTTAGTCCCTGTGCTGCTGTGGCACCGTTGTCCCAAAGGTGGGCAAAAGCACTCGCACTTCCAGCGGGTCTCGCATCTGAATCTGACAGGTATTTTTGGCCTTCGGCCGATGCCGCTTCCAAAATAGCATTCAAGGCAGCTTGCTCATCTTTTACACTGTCTGGAAAATCGCTATAAGAATAAGCCACACTGACTTTATCCCAAGATCCAATACCTGTTTCATAAGCATTAGAAAAAGATACCTCGCCTTCTTTGAGCTCAAATTGAGGGTGTGGATAATCCATCACAGAGGCTTTTTGATGGGCACTTGCAGCAAAATTGTGCATGAAACCTAAGGTATGTCCAATTTCATGGGCAGACAATTGTCTGATTCTCGATACGGCCATATCCAACATAGCTTGGTGGTTGTCGTCTCTATTTTTAAAGGGTTCTTTACTGAGCGCTTGCGCAATCATAAAGTCTTGTCTTATTCTCAAACTTCCCAGGCTAACATGGCCTTTTAAAATTTCTCCTGTACGAGGATCCGAGACATTACTGCCATAACTCCACCCTCTAGTAGACCTGTGAATCCATTGAATGACATTATATCTTACATCTAGTGGATCTGCATCTTCAGGCAACATTTTAACTTGAAAAGCGTCTTTGTATCCAATGGCTTCAAAGGCCTGATTCCACCATCTACCACCTTCTAAAAGCGCTGTTCTCACTGGTTCTGGAGTCCCATTGTCTAAATAATAAATAATTGGCTCCACTGCTTCACTCAGCGTGGCATTGGGATCTTTTTTCTCTAATCTATGTCTGGCTATATACCTTTTTTCAATAGGGCTACTCACTGGAGTGGCGTAATCCATATATGAAAAGGAGTAGGCTCCAGATCTAGGATCGTAGGCTCTTTTCTCAAAATCTAATTCAGGTAAGGCCACAAATGAATGGTGTTGTGCTACAGTCACTAGATCTGGACTAGGTACTACAGACCTTAGATACCTTCCTTTGGCTTTTCCTTTAAAAGTGAGCATAACATCTATTTCAATGTTTTTTGGGAAGGCTTTTGTGCGTTCCATATTCATAGCACTCTTAGATTTATCTAAAGAAAAACTTCCCTGATTCGATTGTTGCAAACGATCGCTCACACCATGGGCATCTTGCATTAAAAAATCCGTAATATCTATAATATAATTGCCATTGGACATGGTTTCAATAGGAAATCCAAATAAAACGGAGGAAGCAAACGCCTGTTTAATAGATTCCTTTTCCAGGGCATTGTCCGTGAGGGCTCTGTATTGAAGGTTGGGCTGAATGAGCATGAGCTTTTGCCCCATTTTTTTAAAAGACACCACTCGTTCTCCACCCAATTGACCTCGATCTAATCCAATATCATTACTTCCAATACCACTACTCAGGGAATTAATGTAGAGAAACTCTTTGTCTAATTCCGCTACCTCTAGGTAAATTTTATCTGTGTCATTGTCATAATAAAAGGGGAAATAGCCATCGAATTTTTGAAATTGAGTCTTGTTTAAATTGAGTTGACCAAAAACAAAACTGCTCATTAACAAGCAACAAAGGGTGTAAAAAGCGCGCATAGATTGGGTTTTTAAGGCGGTTATTAAAAGAGGTATCGGCCTGAAAGGCCAAAAATTAACTAAAAACTAAATTTACTAAAATTGATGGTACAACCAAGGGTAAATAGTATTTTTGCTTAAAATGACTACTATGCTCACTACAGATCAATACAAAGATCTTTTAGATCGCCTTGGTGCGTTAAGGAGGTATCTTTGACGTAGATGCCAAGCGCATTGAAATTGAGAACGAGGAAGAAAAAACCCTCGCACCTGACTTTTGGAACCAACCACAAAAAGCACAAGCACAACTAAAATTCATACAATCAAAGAAAATATGGGTACTAGGCTATGAAAAAGCCAAAACACTTATTGAAGACTTGGCTGTGATGATGGAATTTGCAGATGCTGGTGAAATTGGTGAAGAAGAACTTAAGACAGCCTACCAAAACACATTGGATGTTTTAGAAGACCTGGAATTTAGAAATATGCTTTCTGAAGAGGGAGACAACCTCTCTGCAGTCCTACAGATTACCGCTGGTGCTGGTGGAACAGAGAGTTGTGACTGGGCTGCCATGCTTATGCGCATGTATATGATGTGGAGTCAAAAAGCGGGGTTTAAAATTAAAGAACTCAATTATCAAGAGGGAGATGTTGCTGGAGTTAAGACGGTGACCTTAGGGATTGAAGGCGATTTTGCTTTTGGTTGGCTTAAAGGAGAGAATGGGGTACATAGGTTGGTCCGTATTTCTCCTTTTGACAGCAATGCTAAGAGACACACTTCTTTTGCCTCAGTGTATGTGTATCCGCTGATTGACGACAGCATTGAAATTGTCATTAATCCTGCAGACATTTCTTGGGCCTTTGCTAGGTCTGGAGGTGCAGGTGGTCAGAATGTCAACAAAGTAGAAACAAAGGTGATCTTAACCCACCACCCTACTGGTATTATTATTCACAATTCAGAAACACGTTCTCAATTAGACAATAGGGAAAATGCCATGAAACTCCTCAAATCTCAGTTGTATGAAATTGAGCTCAGAAAAAGGCAAGAAGCACGGTCTGAGATAGAATCTTCCAAAATGAAGATTGAATGGGGGTCTCAGATTAGAAATTATGTGCTACATCCTTATAAACTGGTTAAAGACGTGAGGTCAGGCACAGAAACTGGAGATGTTGACGCTGTTTTAGATGGCCATTTAGACCCATTCCTTAAAGGGTTTTTAATGCTTATGGGACAAAACGAGGAAACAGAATAAATTGTTTTAACAAACCTTTAACTTTTTGAGACTAAACCAAGGTCTAATTTTAAAATCTAACAAACATCACTATGAAAGCAATTAAAACCCTTTTATTGATTTTAATCACTTCTTTAAGTACAGAAGCCTTTTCGCAATTTGGTATGGGTGGTATGGGAATGGGTAGAAATCCACAGACAGGTAGAAGACAATCACTGGCTCCTCAGGCACCACAAAGGCAAGAGAAACCGGAAAACCTTACAGCAGAGCAAATTGTAGATCTTCAAATGGACGCTTTCAAAGAGGCTTTAGACCTCAGTGCTTTTGAGGTAGCTGTTTTAAGAACCATCCTAGTGAATTCTGTACAAAAGAGAATAGAATTACAGCTGCTTAAATTATCAGATGTAGACCAAATAAGGGCAGCAGTAGAAAAAATTGACAAGGAACAAGAAGAGGCCCTAAAATCTGGTTTACCTGCTGAGAAGTATGACGCTTTCATTGCCCTGCAAGAAGAAGGTTTTAAGAAAACCAAAAAAAAGAAGAAAAAACGAAAGAAAAATAAATCTTAATGAAACAATACTCCCTATTTATCCTTTTATCTTTAAGTTCATTGTTTATGTGGTCTCAATCGAGACCAGAGGCAAAATCCTCCATTACAGTAACGGGCACTGTTATAGATAAAGATACCGGGGAGCCACTTGAATACGCAACTTTAGTATTGCAATCTGTAGAGAATCCCAGCCAAGTAACTGGCGGGATCACTGACCAAATGGGATTGTTCTCGGTGGAAGCAAAAGCAGGAAATTACAACCTTAGTATTGAATATATTTCATACAAAACCTACACACTTAACAACCAAACTTTAAATACTGACATCAATTTAGGCACTATTGCTATTGGATTAGATGTGTCTCAATTAGATGAAGTGGAATTGGTTGCAGAGCGAACTACTGTTGAGCTTAGGTTAGATAAAAAAGTATATAATGTTGGGCAGGATCTTACTGTTAAGGGAGGATCTGTAACCGATGTTTTAGATAACGTTCCTTCTGTATCTGTAGATGTAGAAGGTAATATTAGTTTAAGGGGAAATGAAAGTGTTAGGATTCTAATCAATGGAAAACCTTCTGCCCTTTCAGGATTAAGTCCAGATGCCTTAAAGCAATTACCGGCAGACGCCATTCAAAAAGTAGAAGTCATTACCAATCCATCTGCTAGATATGAGGCAGAAGGGACTGCAGGTATTTTGAATATTGTACTTAAGCAAAATAAAACAGTGGGCTTAAATGGCGCAATTAACGCCACCCTAGGAACCCCAAAAAACAATGCGGGTACTTTGAACCTAAATTTAAGAAGGGACAAATTCAATCTATTCACCACCACTACTTTTAGAAACAATGAAGGACCTGGAAATGGTTTTAACAACCAAGAGAACTTTGATGAGAATGGTCAAACCTTAAGTTTTCAAGATGAAAAAAGGCTTTATTTAAGAGATAATACTAATTTTAATACCAATTTAGGCCTCGAATTTTTTATAGATGAAACTAGCAGTATCACTAATTCTGTGGTTTTTGGAAACTCTAATGGGGGGACTAGAACAGAGGTAGATTTTAACAATTACAATGCAGAAAGAATATTGAGTTTGTCTAGAGAACGAATTAGTGTAGAAACCGAAACAGACAACAACTTTCAGTATTCTGTGAATTACCAAAAGAAGTTTAAGAAAGACGGCCATCTTTTAACGGCAGACTACCAGTATTCTACTGGGGATGAATTTGAAGATGCTGAAATTTTCGAAACCATTCTTCAAGACAATAGCTATCTTCCTACGGAGCGCACCAGTACTACTGAAAATCAAAAAAATCAACTAATACAAGCAGATTATGTGCTGCCTTTTGGGAGTGAAAATCAATCACAATTTGAACTGGGGTACCGAGGAACTTTCAATGAGTTTACGACTGCTTTTGACTTTAGTGTAGAAAACACCTCTGGTAATTTTATTTCAAACCCTGACTTTAGCAATACCTTATTTTATAAAGAATATGTTCAAGCTGCCTATACACAGCTGGGATCTAAATGGGCGTCTTTTAGCTTACTTACTGGTCTTAGAATGGAACATTCTAATATAGATGTAAACCTTATTGAAACCAATGATTTAAAAAACAAAACCTATATAAATTGGTTTCCCTCTATTTTCCTAGGCTACGAAATTGGAGAAACCACCCAATTTACCCTAAGTTTCAGTAGAAGGCTTAGAAGGCCTAGAAATAGGTTTATCAATCCCTTCGTGTCCAGGTCTAGTAACACCAACCTCAGGCAAGGAAATGCAGATTTAGACCCCACCTTTACCAATGCCTTTGACTTGGGTTATATTACCAGGTTAGATAAATTAACCTTCACAACTTCCGGGTATTTTAACCATTCTACGGGAGTATTTCAATACATTAGACAAGAAACAGGAGATGTTGTTACCATTGAAAACCCAAATGATTTATCTAATCCAGTAACGGTACCCATTATTCTTTCTAGACCTATTAATTTGGCTAATGAAAAAAGAGTGGGAATGGAATTTACCACTACCTATACACCAATACGAAATTGGCGTTTCACTTGGAATGTTAATATGTTTCAAAGGGCCCTAAGGGGAGACTACACCTATGTAAACAGCAATGCTGAAACTATAACGCAGAACTTTGACGCTGATAATTTTAGTTGGTTTACTAGATTGAGCGCTAAAGTGGTGCTACCCTATGCCATTGACTTTCAATCAAACGCTTTTTACCAAGGCCCATCCAGAGATGCACAAAGTCGCAACAAAGGAATGTTAAGTGCTAATTTAGCCTTTAGCAAAGAAATTTTAAAAGACAAAGGGACCCTCTCTTTAAATGTGAGCGATCTTTTTAACTCCAGAAAAAGAATGAGCGAGATTAGAACGCCTAATGTATTCTCTGACAGTGAATTCCAATGGAGACAAAGACAGATTAACCTCACCTTTGCATACCGATTTAATCAAAAGAAAAATTTCAGCAGGGACCGATCAAGAGGCCAAGAAGAAATGGGTGGTGATATGGAATTTCAAGGTACGCCGTAGTTTTTTTGTGAAACTAAATTCACTTAAGCCAATACCTCAAATAAAAAAAAGCACCTAATAGGTGCTTTTTTTATATAGTAATAAGTCAGTTAGTCTGTTTTTGCCTTTTTAGCATCACGCTTCTCTTTTAAAAATTCTAAAAGTGATCCGCCCAACCAATAAGGAATAACAAAAGTCAATAAAAAAATCATCAACCAGAAACCAATGGTTAAAATGGTTAAAAAAGCGATAAATCCTAAATATTGGTCAAACTCAAACATGTGATATAAATTTTACACTACAAAGATAGGTTAGATTTTACAATTCTCACAAATCTGAACTAAAAAAAATGGCAAAAAAGAGGCAGGTAGTGTACCTTTGTTTACTAAGAACAATTTTATTATTTATCACACCAATAACCTAATAATATGAGCTTTAGAATAGAAAAAGACACTATGGGGAACGTAGAGGTTCCTGCAGACAAATACTGGGGCGCACAAACAGAACGCTCTAGAAACAATTTTAAAATTGGTGCACCAGCATCTATGCCCTTAGACATTGTATATGGCTTTGCTTATTTAAAGAAGGCTGCTGCTTATGCGAATTGTGATTTAGGCGTTTTGGAAAGTAAAAAGAGGGACCTTATTGCAGCGGTTTGTGATGAAATTTTAGGTGGAAAACACGACGATCAATTTCCTTTGGTCATATGGCAGACTGGTTCTGGAACCCAAAGCAATATGAATGTCAATGAAGTGATTGCAAATAGGGCCCAAGAATTGGCTGGAGGAAAGATTGGTGAAGGAGAAAAAGTAATTCAACCCAATGATGATGTAAATAAATCTCAATCTTCCAACGATACATTTCCTACAGGTATGCATATTGCAGCTTATAAAAAAATTGTGGAAGTTACTATTCCTGGAGTTGAAAAACTCAGGGATACTATAGAAACAAAATCTAGGGCATTTAAAGATGTCGTTAAAATTGGACGCACCCATTTAATGGATGCCACTCCCCTCACCCTTGGCCAAGAGTTTTCTGGCTATGTTTCACAACTAAATCACGGCCTAAAAGCCCTCAGAAATACTTTGCCTCATTTGTCGGAAATGGCCCTAGGAGGCACTGCTGTTGGAACTGGTCTAAACACCCCTAAAGGTTATGATGTTTTGGTTGCTAAATACATGGCATCTTTTACTGGAATGCCATTTATTACTGCTGAAAACAAATTTGAAGCTTTGGCTGCGCATGACGCGATTGTAGAAAGTCATGGCGCCTTGAAGCAAATGGCTGTTTCCCTAAATAAGATAGCCAACGATATACGATTGCTGGCTTCAGGACCTAGATCTGGAATAGGTGAGATTATTATCCCTGCCAATGAACCCGGAAGTTCTATTATGCCCGGTAAGGTGAATCCTACACAAGCTGAAGCGCTTACTATGGTATGTGCTCAAGTAATGGGTAACGACGTAGCGATCACTATTGGCGGCACTCAAGGGCATTATGAATTAAATGTCTTTAAGCCACTTATGGCTGCCAATATTTTAATGTCTGCCCAATTATTGGGAGACGCCTGTGTGTCTTTTAACGACCACTGTGCTCAAGGCATTGAGCCAAACCATCCAGTTATTGAAAAAATGCTCCATAATTCACTCATGTTAGTGACAGCATTAAACACAAAAATAGGGTATTACAAAGCTGCAGAAATAGCTAATACAGCACACCAAAACGGCACAACACTTAAAGAAGAAGCCGTTAATTTAGGGTATGTAACTCCCGAAGAATATGACCAATGGGTAAAACCCGAAGATATGGTTGGCGGTTTATAAGTACAACTTTTAAGTATAAAAAAGGCCCGCTATTAGCGGGCCTTTTTATATTGATAAGAAATGATCCTTATTTCAATGTGAAAGTAGACGTTCCTAATAACTGTAAATTAGCGTCATATACATTAACCATATAGTTTCCTTTTGCAAAATCTCCTTCTGCGCTTACATAGTCACATACATCAATTGAAGCGTTTTCGTATAAAAACTCATTAGATTTACTGTAATTTAATGTCGCTCCACTGTCTACAGAAGCAGTTTGAGCATCTCCCATAACATTTCCTTGTGGATCTAATACTTCAATGTAAAAATTAGTGTCTCCAGCGGTTGTTAATACATTTTTACCAACAGTGTAACATACTTTAAAAGCGTCTGCTCTTCTAGCCCTTTTGGTGTCAGTGAATTTACCAGAATTTCTCTCTTTCACTGCTTGTACAGAAAAAGATTCTAAAATTAATGAAGACCCTCTTTCAACAGCGTCTGCCAATTTAGTGTTCTGCGCTACCAAAGTTTGGTTTTCAGCAGTTTGAGCTTCTAATGCTTCAAAAGTTTTGTTTCTTTCTTCTGTTAATTTTGCATTGTTCGCCGTTAAAGTAGCTACTTGCTCTAATAAAGCAGTACGCTCTTTTCTAAGTCTATACACCTGATTTCTGTATTTTCTTAAACTTGCAATATCTGCATTCAAAACAGTTACTGAATCTATGAAAGCAGTAATTTCTGCTTTAGCAGCAGCCAATTCCTGATTTACAGAAGCATTTTGAGAAGTTACATTTTCGTAATCAGATTTTAAACTGTTTAAGTCTTCTATAACAATGGCTTTTTCTTCTGTAAGTGCAGCTTCTGTATTTTGCTTGTCAACAAAAAGTGCAATTGAAAAAATTAAAGTAGCGGCAAATAATACCCCTAGGGCAATGGTGATTCTCTTTAAAGGGTTGTTTTCTTGATTTGACATAATATAATTAAAATTAAGTTTTAAAGTTATATATACGGCAAAGCGAGACGTTTGGATTTTATTTTTATATATTTTTATATAAAATTTTTCATTTTATCCAATACATCCCTATAATGTTAGCCTCCCTAGAAATTATTCCTTTTGAAAAAAATCATGCCAATGCATTTAAAGCGCTAAATATTAGGTGGTTAAAAGAATTTTTCAAGGTTGAGCCCATAGATGAAAAAGTACTGTCTAATATAGATGAGTACATTATTAAAAAAGGTGGATTCATTTTTATGGGAAAAATACAGCAGGAAATTGTGGGATGCTTTGCCATTATACCCTTAAAAAATGGTGATTTTGAATTGAGCAAAATGGCTGTAGACCCAAAGTTTCAGGGAAATAAAATTGGTGAGACTCTCTTGTCTTATGCCATAGAATTTTCAAAAAAACAGGCTTGGCCAAAAATTGTACTCTATTCAAGCAGACAATTAGAAAATGCCATACACTTGTATAGAAAAAAAGGGTTTGTAGAAATTCCTTTAGAAAAAGAAGTACATTATGAAAGATGTGACATAAAAATGGAATTAATATTCTAAATTGAAAACTATGAAAAATACCCTATTAGCCAGAAAATTAGTTATTCTAATATCATTTGGATTTATATGCATTTGGAACAATATCGCAAACGCGCAAGAGGTTGAGATTATTCCAATAGAGCATGCCTCCACCCTATTACTCCATGGTAACACTACTATTTATATAGATCCAGTAGGGGAAGCAGAATGGTATGCCAATTATCCTTCACCAGACCTAGTACTCATTACAGATATACACTGGGACCATTTTAACCCCAAAACATTGGGTGCTTTAATTCAAGAGGGCACTACCATTATTGCTCCCCAAGCCGTAGCAGATAAAATGACGCCCGCATTATTGGCTAAAACCAGCATATTGGCCAATGGTGGTGTAATGAATAGCAACGGAATAAACGTTGAAGCCATTCCTATGTATAATTTAAGGGAAGAAGCCCTTGACTTTCACACCAAAGGAAGGGGAAATGGCTATGTGATTACTATAGATCAAAAAAGAATTTACTTCTCTGGAGATACTGAAGATATTGAAGAAATGAGAAGCCTGAAAAATATAGATATGGCTTTTGTGTGCATGAACTTACCATACACCATGACAGAAAACTCTGCAGCGGCCGCAGTGATCGCTTTTTCTCCAAAAAAGGTCTATCCTTATCACTATCGTGGAAAACCAAATGTTAGTGACGTTGCCCTCTTTAAAACACTTATTGAAAAAAGCAATGCAAAGGTTGAAGTCATTCAATTAGATTGGTACCCAAGAGACCAATTTTAACTTACGGACAAAAACGAGCATTATACCTTATGTTAAAATACTCATTTTAGTTATTTTAAAAAAGCCCCTAGAATAATCTAGGGGCTTTTTAAATATTGGAAAATCAATACTATCTGATCAGTTTTTTATACTTGATGCGCTTAGGCATGAGGTCACCTCCAAGGCGTTTTTTCTTATTTTCTTCATAATCGGAGAAAGAGCCTTCAAAGAAATACACTTGAGAGTCCCCTTCAAAAGCAAGAATATGCGTGCAAATCCTATCTAAGAACCAACGGTCGTGAGAAATAACTACGGCACAGCCTGCAAAATTCTCAAGACCTTCTTCTAAAGCCCTTAATGTGTTCACATCTAAATCATTGGTTGGCTCATCTAAAAGCAATACGTTACCTTCTTCTTTTAAGGTCATTGCCAGGTGCAAACGGTTGCGTTCACCACCAGATAACATATTCACTTTTTTATTTTGTTCAGATCCTGAAAAATTAAACCTACTTAAATAAGCCCTTGAATTCACTTGCTTATCTCCCATCATAATGAGTTCTTGGCCATCAGAAAAATTCTCCCAAATACTCTTGTCTGGATCTATATTACTGTGGCTTTGATCTACATAGGCAATCTTAGCGGTATCACCGACTTTAAATGATCCTTTATCTGGAGTTTCCTCCCCCATAATCATTCTAAAAATAGTTGTTTTTCCTGCTCCGTTTGGACCAATAATACCGACAATACCTGCCTGTGGTAAATTAAAATTTAAAGATTCATAAAGGAGTTTGTCATCATAACCCTTAGAGATATCTGTAGCTTCAAGAACATTCGTGCCAAGTCTAGGACCATTAGGAATAAATATCTCCAATTTTTCATCCAATTGCTTCTGGTCTTGACTCAATAATTTATCGTAATTATTTAACCTGGCCTTTTGCTTGGTTTGCCTTCCCTTTGCACCTTGCTTTACCCATTCTAACTCACGTTCTAATGTTTTTTGACGCTTGGAAGCTGTTTTACTTTCCTGAGCCATTCGCTTGGATTTTTGGTCCAGCCAGCTAGAATAGTTGCCTTTCCATGGAATACCCTCTCCCCTGTCTAATTCAAGAATCCATCCAGCTACATTGTCTAGGAAATACCTATCGTGTGTTACTGCAATAACGGTTCCTTTATAAGCAGCTAGATGATGTTCTAACCAATGAACAGATTCGGCGTCTAAGTGGTTGGTAGGTTCATCTAATAATAAAATTTCAGGCTCTTGAAGTAGCAACCTACACAAAGCCACACGTCGTTTTTCTCCACCGGACAAAACCCCAATTTTCTTTTCAGAATCTGGAGTTCTTAAAGCGTCCATGGCAATATTTAATTTGGTATCTAATTCCCAAGCATTGGAAGCGTCAATCTGATCTTGAAGTACAGCCTGTTTGTCCATGAGTTTCTGCATTTTATCTGCATCTTCATAGACTTCAGGAAGCCCAAACATATCATTAATTTTATTGTATTCATCTAAAAGTGCAAC
>JAQWFV010000144.1 GCA_029238555.1 Flavobacteriaceae bacterium | reverse complement strand
GGGTGCTTGTCTGGCCCTGTTACTGCGGCCGCAGTGATTCTTCCTAAGTCATTTAGACACCCCATGTTAAATGATTCAAAAAAACTATCTGCCAAACAGCGGGCTATTTTGGCGCCTATCATTAAACAAGCAGCCATATCTTATGGAATAAGTCACGTTTCCCCACAAGAGATTGATCGCATTAATATACTTCAAGCATCCATTAAAGCCATGCACAAGAGCATTGCAAAACTAGAAACCTCCCCTGATTTTATTATTGTAGACGGGAATAAGTTTAATCCATATCCAAACATTCCTCATGAAACTATTGTTAAAGGAGACGGTAAATTTTATGCTATTGCTGCAGCATCTGTTCTAGCAAAAACAGCCAGAGATGAATACATGCTAGCACTGCACAAAAAATTTCCTTACTATCAATGGAATAAAAATATGGGCTACCCGACAAGCATTCATAAAGCAGCCATTCTAAAATGGGGTGTTTCCCCACATCACAGAAAGACATTTAAAGGGGTTAAGGATATTTGACTATGCAAAAGAGGGGCTTGTATTATTTTAAGTCATAAATAGTACCTTTGAAAAGTTATAATTGAATACCATTCCATGAAATCTTACCTTGTCATTTTAACCGCATTGCTTTTGGTGCATTGCAGTCCTAAAACTGTAAACCAAGAACAGCCCCTTCTAAGTTATTTATCCAATCAAGATGATTTTGTCGTTAGAACGGATCATTTCAATCAGTTAAAAGCAAACCTGAACAACAACAGTCAATTTTTAAACTTTATTAATCAGGGGGCGTTTAAAAATTCTACACAGCGCTTTGAGTTGCTACAAAAAATTGATGTAAACACTCAGGCGCTCATGAGTATAAGAGAGATTGGAAAAGATGAGATTGATTTTATCATTATCACAGAACCGGCCCAAAGTACTTTAGCTTCTTCTGATCAAGTTTCGAGTAAAAACTA
This sequence comes from Flavobacteriaceae bacterium, assembly GCA_029238555.1. The sequence continues at coordinate 2,580 of JAQWFV010000144.1, read as the reverse complement.
CCAGGAATTTTTAATCGAAAAAAGGGTTTATCCCTCTAAAAATAAAGATCAAGTGCTCTACAGTGTGATCATAGGAGAAAATCTATTATTGAGCTCTTCTCAACTACTCATAGAGAACACCATAAGGAATTACAACAACCCAATAACTCCCGAGTCATTGGTAGCACTTTTTAAGGTAACCGAAGAAAACAGCCTTTACTTTAGATTAAATTCTGAGAGCTTTTTATTGAAAAATAGCTTTTTCCCCTCCTTTACCAATAGTTTTGGTGACTGGGGTGCATTGAGTATTGGCTTAGCCAATAAAAAAATGGAATTTCATGGTTTTAATTCAAGAAATGACAGTGTTCCTTATTTTCTAAACCTTTTTAAAGAAAGTAAACCGGTAGTACTAAAATCTCCTCATTATATTCCCGAAGTGGCTTCCAGCATAAAAATGTATGCCGTTCAAAACATGGAACAGTTTAATAGTGTTCAAAACAAAATCAAAAACAGGGAGCTCGCTTTAGATACCATTTTTAACAAGGTAGAGGAAATAGCTTCTTTTAAATTAAAAGAGAATACCCTAGCCCTCATTCATTTTACCAGCCTTGAACCAGCCAATATTTCAAAACTATCAGTTAACAAAAGCCCAGAATCTGAATACAGAGACTACCCCATATACCGTTTAAACAATCCATCATTGATTGAAACTTCCTTTAATACGCTATGGAATAAATTGGAGGCAACCTATATGGTTCCCTTAGAACAAAGTCTATTATTTAGCAGTGATATTTCAGACATAAAGACCGTAATAGGTAATTTAAGTACTGGAACAACCCTTGAAAATAGCCCTGCGTATTCAAGCACCAAAGCGTTTTTGGCAGAGGCCTCTACAGTGCTGTTTTATCAGGCGCAAACAACTCATTTTAGTCCAGATAAAGCGCATGATTATTTTTTAGCCCCAAACCAAAAGGAGGACAAAAACACCAAAGTCTTTGCCTCTCAATGGGTGGGCGACCAAGATTTCTTTCACCAACACTTGGTGTTTCTAGATTTACCCCCTAAAAAAGACCAGGGAGGTGTTTCTCCAATAATGAGTCTACAATTAGAAAATCCTATATCATATACCCCTCAGTGGGTGAAAAATCACATTAACAAAAAACAAGAAATACTAGTTCAAGACAATAAAAACCAGTTGTATCTTTTTGACAACAATGGCAAATTACTATGGAAAAAACAACTTCAAGGTCCTATACAGGGAAAAGTATCTCAGGTAGACCTGTATAAAAATGGCCGCTTACAATTGGCATTCACCACCACAAATCAATGGCTCGTTTTAGATAGAAACGGAAACGAAGTACCTCCGTTTAACAAAACTTTTAAAGACGGAAATTTGAGTCCTTTGGCCGTGTTTGACTATGACAACAACAAAGAGTATCGTTTTGTTTTTGGACAAGGAAAAGATATTTATATGTACGACAGAAATGCAAAAAAGGTCCGTGGATTTAAATACAATAAAACAAAATCCTCTCTTTTAGAGGCCCCAAAACATTTTAAAATATCTGGAGATGACTACTTGGTGTTCAAAGGAATAGACGGGAGTTTAGATATTTTAAACAGGATAGGTAAGACCAGGGTAAAAACAGCCAAGAATTATTCCTTTTCTGATAATGAAATAGCCATTTTAGATAAACAGTTCTCTTTTACAGATCTCCAGGGCAATCTCATTCAGATAAATACCAAAGGCAAAGAAAGCAAGAGACCTTTAAAAGTAAATGCCGCACACAGAACATCCATGAAATTTAACCAATTGGTAGTGCTAGAAGACAACATATTATATTCAAAAGGCAAAAAAGCCGTCCTCGAATACGGAATTTACACCCCTCCAAGCATATTTAAAATAAAACAAAAAGTATACCTAAGCATTACAGACACCCAGAACAAAAAGGTGTATTTATTTAACAGCGACCTCAAAAATATTGGGAATTTTCCTGTGTATGGAAGTGGAAAAATTGACCTAGTGGAATCTTTAGACAATGGCACATTGAAATTTGTTACCAAGGATAAAGAAAACAGCCTTGTGGTGTACCAATTTAAAGAATAAATATAACTAATTATAAAGGCTAATAAGCCATTCAAGTGACGCTATAGCCTTCTTGTTTACACAAAATTTAAGCTGCGTTAAAAAATCAAGTCTTTATCTCAGCTTCAAAAAGTAACAGGAAGTGCTTTAAAAGCTTGACTTTAACCTCATCAGTATCCTGGGGAATTCCATGGAGCTCTGCAGCCATAGAAGTCACCGCCTTATCTTTAATACCACACGGAATCATAAGATCAAAATAGCCCAAATCTGTATTCACATTGAGCGCAAACCCATGCATGGTAACCCACCTACTGGCTCTTACGCCCATAGCACATATTTTGCGTGCGAAAGGGGTTCCTACGTCTAGCCACACCCCAGTTTCTCCAGCTGACCTTGTCGCATTAATACCGTATTCAGCCAAAGTAAGTATGACCGTTTCTTCTAACAAACGGAGGTATTTGTGAATGTCGGTAAAGAAATTCTCTAAGTCTAAAATAGGATAACCTACTATTTGCCCA
>JAQWFV010000131.1 GCA_029238555.1 Flavobacteriaceae bacterium | reverse complement strand
AGGGTAATTTTAGCAGAACGTTCTGGGGAGGTCCCTCTCAAACTAATATTGGGTCTAAGTCCCATACCGTCTTCTTCATAGATAGAAACACCAGGGACAGATCTAAGTGCCCTATTAATATCGGTAACATTAAACTTTTGTAATTCAAGTTGATTCATATAGTACGCAGCACCAGTTCTGTTTTTTGCCCTGAATTTACTGCCAAATAATTGGTGTGCAGACACCACTACTTCAGAAAGCAGTTGTGTACTGTCTTTTTTTGTGGCTTCTTTTTCCTGCCCTATGGAGTGGTTAAAAACGAGTAAAGTGATTAAAAGTGGAAGTAATTTACGCATGCGTTCTTATTTAGACTTATTAAAAATAACAGCGCAAATATATTACTGAAATTTAAATCCACAAAGCTTATTTAGAATAAATAAAAATAATTTTTAGCTATTTTTTTTTGATTTTGTTCATTTTCCATGCCGTTATATATTCCATTTATTATAACTGATTTATTTTTAGCTATTTAAATCTCAATAAACCGCTGCTATTTTCGAATAAATACGGTATATTTGCACGCAATTAAACTTTAATTGCCATGCAAGCACATCTTGACAAAATTGTAGGAGAAGGTCTCACTTATGACGACGTACTCTTAATTCCAGCCTTTTCAGAAGTACTTCCAAGAGAAGTAAACATTCAAGCCAAGTTCACTAGAAACATTACAATCAATGTTCCTATTGTATCTGCTGCTATGGACACTGTAACCGAATCTCGTATGGCTATTGCCATGGCTCGAGAAGGAGGGATAGGGGTGCTTCATAAAAATATGTCTATTGACGAACAGGCTTTAAAGGTTAGAAAAGTAAAGCGTGCAGAAAGTGGAATGATTATAGATCCTGTGACTTTACCATTAACGGCTACGGTAAAAGATGCTAAAGACAATATGAGAGAGTTTAGTATTGGTGGGATTCCAATTGTAGACCAGGATCATAAGCTCTTAGGTATTGTGACCAATAGGGACTTGCGTTTTGAAAAAAACAATGCAAGGCCTATTTCAGAGGTCATGACCTCTGGTGATTTAGTGACTGTAGCAGAAGGTACTTCATTGGCTCAAGCAGAAGATATTTTACAGCAAAATAAAATTGAAAAATTACCGGTAGTTAATAAGGATAATAAACTAGTCGGGCTAATCACATTCCGAGACATCACAAAGCTTACACAAAAGCCTATAGCCAATAAAGACTCCTATGGTAGGCTTAGAGTCGCAGCAGCACTTGGGGTTACTGCAGACGCAGTAGATCGTGCAGCAGCACTGGTCAATGCAGGAGTAGACGCAGTTGTCATAGATACGGCTCATGGTCACACTCAAGGCGTGGTCAATGTACTTAAGGCGGTAAAAGCGTCTTTCCCAGACTTAGAGGTTATTGTAGGTAATATAGCTACTGGAGAAGCGGCTAAATTTTTAGTTGCCGCTGGCGCAGACGCTGTTAAAGTAGGAATAGGTCCAGGATCAATTTGTACTACAAGGGTAGTAGCAGGTGTTGGTTTTCCACAATTCTCAGCAGTTTTGGAAGTAGCTGCAGCCATAAAAGGCAGTGGCGTACCCGTAATTGCAGATGGTGGAATTAGATATACAGGAGATATTCCAAAGGCAATAGCTGCTGGCGCAGACACCGTGATGTTGGGCTCTCTTTTGGCTGGTACCAAAGAATCTCCCGGAGAAACAATTATCTATGAGGGTAGAAAATTCAAGTCGTATCGTGGAATGGGTTCTGTAGAAGCCATGAAACAAGGAAGTAAGGACAGGTATTTCCAAGATGTAGAAGACGACATTAAAAAACTCGTTCCCGAGGGTATTGTAGGAAGGGTACCTTATAAGGGGGAGCTATTTGAGAGCATCCACCAATTTATTGGTGGCCTAAGAGCAGGAATGGGGTATTGTGGTGCCAAGGATATTGAAAGCCTTAAAACACATGCTAAATTTGTAAAAATTACCGCTAGTGGGATTAACGAAAGCCACCCTCACGATGTGACCATTACCAAAGAATCACCTAATTATAGTAGGTAGGTTTTGAGATATTGAATAAAAAAAGCGCCTTTCAGGCGCTTTTTTTATTTGGAATAGTCTTCCCAAGTGGTGGTTTTATAAATGTCATCACCGAAATAAGTGGCTATTTTTAAGAAGGGCTCAGGGGTGAGATAACCCGGCACGGGGCTGAGCATATTCATGTTTTCATCCAAATATACTACGGTGGGGTAACTCAATTGCCCTTGAAGTAGGTTAGCAGCCAGTTCATGGTAGCCATTTCTTCCTGAGGGCACAAAAGAAAAAGTCTGTGCTTTAAATACAATAGGTTCTTTGCCTTCTCCATCTAGTTTCACCATATAAAAGTGCTCTTTCATATAGGCAGCTACTTCTGGATTCTGAAAGGTATTTTTATCCATTTTTTTACACCACCCACACCAATCAGTATAAACATCAATGAAAATTTTTTTTGAATTGCTTTCTTGCGCTTGAAGTTCAACGGCCTGTTCGAAGCTCAACCAATGAATTGAATTGTTTTCTTGACTAAATACAGTCTGCAAACTTCCTATGAGAAGCAGGAGGTATATTGTTTTGTTTAAAAAGTTACTTGAAAAATTACGCATGATTAAAAATAGCTATTATTCAGATATGTTTCACTGAAAAACAACCTAAGACTCCAATTGAAACGAAAAAAGCAAAAAAAAACGCTATTAATTAGACTGCAATACTGGATTGGCCTCTGGTGTAAATAAGTCTTTTACGTCTACTTGGTTTCTTAAAATATCTTCCATGGTTTCAGCCGCTCTAATTAAAATGGCTTCACCGTTGTACCACAACACTTCTGCAGGTCTAAATCTAGAGTTATAGTTGCTCGCCATGGTAAAACAATAGGCGCCTGCATTTTTAAAACAAAGAATATCTCCTTCTGTAATTTCTGCTATTTTACGATTTGTAGCGAAAGTATCTGTTTCACAGATATAACCTACTACAGAATAGAAACGCTCTCTACCGCTTGGATTAGATATATTGCTTATGCCATGGGTAGATCCATAGAGCATTGGTCTAATGAGGTGGTTAAAACCACTGTCAATACTTGCAAATACTGTAGAAGTAGTTTGCTTCACTACATTTACCTTTGCCAAGAAAGAACCTGCTTCACTGACAAGAAATTTGCCTGGTTCAAAAGCCAGGGTGAGTGGCTTGCCGTATTGCTTACAAAAATCATTAAATCTTTTAGAAAGCTTGTCTCCTAATTCTTCAATATTTGTTTCAATATCACCTTCTTTATAAGGTACTTTAAAGCCGCTACCAAAATCAATAAAGTCTAGATTCTTAAAATTTTTCGCTGTTTCGAATAAAATTTCCGAAGCGTATAAAAATACCTCAATATCTAAAATATCACTCCCCGTATGCATGTGAATACCATTGATATTCATTTTTGTGAGTGTTGTTATTCTAAGGATATGGGGTATTTGGTGAATACTAATTCCAAATTTTGAATCGATATGTCCTACCGATATATTGGCATTGCCCCCAGCCATTACATGTGGGTTAATGCGAATACACACAGGAATTTCTGGATGTTTGTTTCCAAACTGCTCCAAAAGTGAAAGATTGTCTATATTAATTCTAACGCCCAGAGCCGCAGCAGTTTCTAATTCTTCTAGAGAAACACCATTAGGGGTAAAAATAATGTCAGAAGGTTTAAAACCTGCTTGTAATCCCAATTGAACTTCTTGAATAGAAACAGTATCTAAACCACTTCCCAGACTGTTCATAAGTCTTAGGATGCTAATATTAGATAAGGCTTTGGCGGCATAATTTAATTTCAATTTTGAAACACCATTAAACGCAGTAGTTAGTCTATTATACTGACTTTTAATTTTTTCTGCGTCATAAACATATACAGGAGCGCCAAATTCTTTTGCAACACCTAATAAATCTTCTTGAGTCATACGGGATATTTTACCCAAATGTAGTTATTAGCCCTAATATGCACAATATTTAAGGCTCAAAAATAGCATTTTAAAACATATTGTTGTATTTATAACAATATGTCAATAAAGATTATCTAATTTATTGCATTCTCATGTATCAATAATTAGGCGCTTTGGTGGTTGTTTGCTATTTTTGTACTCGAATTTTAATAGAACACTATGAACCTTCACGAATATCAAGGAAAAGAGATTTTAGCCAGTTTTGGCGTTCGCATCCAACGTGGGATGGTGGCCCAAAACCCAGAAGAAGCAGTAGCAGCTGCTAAGCAACTTACAGAAGAAACCGGCACTAGCTGGTATGTAGTTAAAGCGCAAGTGCACGCAGGTGGACGTGGAAAAGGTGGCGGTGTTAAATTGGCCAAAAACCTAGACGAGGTTGCTTCTATTTCTAACGACATTATTGGAATGGATCTAGTAACACCACAGACTTCTGCCGCTGGAAAAAGAGTACACCAGGTATTGGTTGCTGAGGACGTTTACTATCCAGGAGAGAGTGAGACCTCTGAATTTTATATGTCTGTTTTATTGGACAGGGCTTCAGGGAGAAATATGATCATGTATTCTACAGAAGGTGGGATGGACATAGAAGAAGTTGCAGAAAGCACTCCTCATTTAATCTTCACAGAAACCATAAACCCAGCAGTGGGTATTATGCCATTCCAAGCCAGAAAAATCGCTTTTAATCTAGGCCTTTCAGGAACTGCATTTAAAGAAATGACAAAGTTTGTCATGTCTTTATACAAAGCTTACGAGGAGTCAGATGCAAGTTTGTTTGAAATAAACCCAGTTTTAAAAACATCCGATGACAAGATACTAGCGGTTGACGCTAAAGTTTCTATAGATGACAATGCATTGTACAGAAGAAAGGCATATGCAGACATGAGAGACCTTAGAGAAGAAAACGCTATAGAAGTAGAAGCCAATGCGGTAGGTCTAAACTATGTAGATTTAGATGGAAATGTAGGGTGTATGGTAAATGGAGCTGGACTTGCGATGGCTACTATGGACCTAATAAAAATGGCCGGAGGAGAACCAGCTAACTTTTTAGATGTTGGGGGTACTGCAGATGCTAAGCGTGTGGAAGAGGCTTTTAGAATTATCTTAAAAGATCCAAACGTGAAGGC
>JAQWFV010000125.1 GCA_029238555.1 Flavobacteriaceae bacterium | reverse complement strand
TCATATGGTGGTTGAAGGGATTTCTAAAACGCATACCGCAATGGCCAAAACGGTAGGTTTACCCCTGGCTATATCCTGTTTACTTATTTTAAATAAATACATTAACACGCCCGGGGTGCGTATTCCAATTGACTCAGAAATCTACAAGCCCGTATTAAAACTATTGGCTCAAGAAGGTGTGGTATTTAAAGATTTTGAAGTGCCATATTTAGGATATGCAACAGAATACGTAGCTAGTTCTTAAATTACAATACAAGAATCTGGCTAAATTTATAAATAATGAAACAAAATATGTAGTTTTACTTAAAATATGTAAGTATGACTCATAGTGACTCCCTGCCTAAAATAGACGGAATAGATAAAGAAATTCTCCGATTCCTCATGGAGGACGCCAGAAAACCCATCTTAGAAATTGCTAGAAAAATTGGGATCTCTGGTGCAGCTATTCACCAAAGGCTCAGAAAACTAGAAGCCTCAGGGGTTATTAAAGGGTCAAAATTTATTGTCAACACCAAGACACTAGGCTATAACACCATGGCCTACATTGGGGTGTACTTAGACAAAGCCATGAGCAATCCAGCGGCAGTGAGCGCATTAAAAAAAATACCTGAAGTTCTAGAATGTCATTACACTACTGGAAATTGGTCCATATTGATCAAAGTGCTCTGTAGAGATAATGAACACCTCATGCGTTTACTCAACCAAGAAATTCAACAAATAAAAGGGGTGTCAAGAACAGAAACATTTATTTCCTTAGACCAGCAAATAGACCGACAAATTGGGTTTTAATCCCTTGAACCTAAATAACGCAACACAAAATAAGCCAATGTCGCTAAGGCACCAATAGCGGCTACTACATAGGTTCTTGCTGCCCATTTTAAGGCGTCTTCAGCACCAGCATATTCTTCTTGTCCCACGATTTGTTTGCGCTTTAACCAAGCTAAAGCCCTGTTACTAGCGTCGTATTCCACAGGTAATGTTATAAAAGTAAAGGCAGTTACAATGCCGTATAAAACAATTCCAGCAAGTAATAAGCCACTGCCCAGTGCTGTGGTAGCAGAAAGGACCAAACCACCCATAATAACCCATTGAGAAAGGCCAGAAGCCACCTGAACTGCAGGCACCATTTTAGAACGCATTTGAAGCCAAGGATACGCCACTGCATGTTGCACGGCATGGCCGCACTCATGTGCAGCAACTGCTGCTGCTGCGGCATTTCGCTGTCCGTATACAGACTCACTTAAATTAACTGTTTTTGTCAATGGATTGTAGTGGTCTGTGAGTTGTCCAGGAGTAGAGACCACTTTCACATCTCTAATGCCGTGGTCTTCCAACATTCTTTGAGCCACCTCAGCGCCACTCATACCATTTCTGAGCGTCAATTTTGAGTAGGTTGCAAACTTAGATTTTAATTTCTTACTCACCGCCATACTCACTAGGGCCATGAGTCCTACAATAATATAATACAACATCATAATAATAGCTTTTTAAATATCACAGCAAAAATAACACCAAAATAAACTGTCAGCATTTCCACTGACATTTTGGCCTTACTTGTATTTTAATTTTAAGACAATCACTGCTAAAGTCAAAACAGAAGTAATGATATTGGCAAAAATGATGGGTGCGCTATTGTGATACAACCCATAGACCAACCACAGTACTACCCCTGTAAACATAACCAAGTACATAGAAAGAGAGATGTCCTTAGCAGATTTATCTCTCAACACCTTCACTACTTGGGGGAGGTAAGCTGCCGTAGTAAGTGTAGCGGCAAGCAAACCAATCATCTCTATTGTTTCCATAGTTCGCGTAGGATTAGCCCACTATATTAATAATTTTACCAGGCACCACAATCACCTTTTTAGGGGCCCGCCCGTCCAATTGCTGTAAGGTTTTTTCATGCGCCATGACTGCAGCTTCTATTTCCTGTTGAGACATATCCATTGGAAGGGTCAGTTTAAATCTCATTTTACCGTTAAAAGATACTGGATACTCTTTCTCAGATTCCACCAAATAAACTGGATTAAATACCGGGAAAGGCGCCGTAGAAATTGATTCTTCATGACCCATAGCTTCCCACAACTCCTCTGCAATATGAGGGGCATAAGGAGAGACTAAAATAGCCAGGGCTTCTAAAATTTCTTGACTCGTACATTGCAGTGCAGCCAATTCATTCACGCAAATCATAAAGGTAGACACCGAGGTATTAAAAGAGAAGTTTTCAATATCTTCTGTCACTTTTTTAATGGTCTTGTGCAGTGTTTTAAGTTGCGCTGCACTCGCTGGTTCTGCTTTAAAAACAGGGCCGCTTTCGTTAAAATACAACTTCCACAATTTCTTTAAAAAACCGTGTGTTCCGGTAATTCCAGCAGTATTCCAAGGCTTAGATTGCTCTAATGGCCCTAGGAACATTTCGTACAAACGTAGAGAATCTGCGCCATATTGTTCGCAAATAGCATCTGGACTCACCACGTTATACTTGGATTTAGACATTTTCTCTACCTCTCTACCCACCTTGTAAACCCCTTTGTCTTCTAATTCAAAAGTAGCCGCTGAGTATTCTGGTCTCCATGCCTTAAAAGCCTCTATATCTAACTCGTCAGACACATTTACCATAGACACGTCTACATGAATGGGCTGAACAGATCTCCCGTTAATTTGAGATTTAGACACATAAGTGTTTGTATCCGGAAGTCTGTACACAAAGGCAGAAGTTCCCGTAATCATTCCTTGATTGATTAACTTTTTAGCAAACTCAGCCTCTGGCAATACACCCAAGTCATACAATGCTTTCTGCCAAAAACGGGCATATAACAAATGGCCTGTAGCATGTTCACTACCTCCAATATAAAGATCTACTTCTCCCCAGTAATCCAAAGCCTCTTTTGAAGCCATTTCTGCTGAATTGGTAGCGTCCTTGTATCTGTTAAAATAAAAAGAGCTTCCCGCCCATCCAGGCATGGTATTTAACTCCAAAGGAAAAACAGTCTTTTGGTCAATAGCCTCGTTAGACACGACCTGATGCGTCTTGGTACACCAAGCCCAATGGCTTGCATTTCCAAGAGGAGGCGCGCCAGTTTCTGTGGGTAAATACTTAGCTACTTCAGGCAATTGAATGGGTAAATGGGCTTTGTCTATAAGCACTGGCACCCCATTGTTATAATAAATTGGAAAAGGTTCCCCCCAATAACGCTGTCTACTAAACACCGCATCTCTCAACCTATAATTCACTTTTCCATAACCAGACCCTAAGGCTTCTAAGGCCAATATTGATTTGTGCAAAGCTTCTTTGTAGGGCAATCCAGACAAAAAATCTGAATGGTCTATTTCAGCCCCTTCTTTTTGGGTAAAAGCTTCCTGAGATATGTCTACGTTTTTAAAAATATTTGGAATAGGCAAATCAAAGTGTTTGGCAAAATCGTAATCACGTTGGTCCCCACACGGAACCGCCATTACTGCGCCAGTACCATAACCCGCCAAAACATAATCTCCAATCCATACAGGAATAGGCTCCTCTGTAATTGGGTGGCTTGCATAAGCTCCAGTAAAGGCTCCAGAAATGGTTTTCACATCTGCCATTCTATCCCTTTCAGAACGCTTGGCAGTGGCTTGAACGTATGCCGCAACCGACGCTTTCTGTTCAGGAGAACAGATACGATCTACATAAGGATGTTCCGGTGCTAGGGTCATAAAAGAAACCCCATAAATAGTATCTGGACGGGTCGTAAACACCTCAATAGGCAGCGACTCATTACACCATTCGCTCGGCTGTGTATGGAAAGTAACCATAGCACCTTTAGATTTTCCAATCCAATTGGTTTGGCTATCTTTTAGGGGTTGAGGCCAATCTAAAAGATCTAAATCTTGAAGCAATCTTTCCGCATAGGCAGAAATTCTCATACTCCATTGTAGCATCTTTTTTCTCACCACAGGGTGGCCGCCACGCTCAGAAACCCCATTGACAATTTCGTCATTTGCCAAAACTGTACCCAGAGCAGGACACCAATTTACCTGAGCCTCTGCCAAATAAGTTAATCTGTATTGTTGTAATATTTCTTCTTGGCTTTCCGCCGATGCCCTTGTCCATTCTTCCGCAGAAAAAGATTTCACTTCTTCCTCAACAGCAGCAAATACCCCTTCATTTCCAAATTTTTCAAAATGAGCTATGAGTAGGTCAATAGATCTGGCTTTATCAGTAGCCTTGTCGTACCAGGCATTAAAGAGCAGGCCAAAAATCCACTGAGTCCATTTGTAATAATCTTCCGAAGAGGTTCTGACCTCTCTATCCCAATCAAAAGAGAAACCTATTTTATCCAATTGCTCCCTATACCTATCAATATTAGCTTGAGTAGTAATAGCGGGATGTTGTCCTGTTTGAATGGCATACTGCTCAGCAGGTAAACCAAAAGAGTCATACCCCATAGGGTGGAGCACATTAAAACCTTTGTGTCTTTTAAACCTGGCGTAAATATCTGAGGCTATATATCCTAATGGGTGCCCCACATGTAAGCCTGCTCCAGAGGGATAAGGAAACATATCTAACACATAATATTTAGGCTTATCGCTTTTGTTTTCTGCTTTAAATGTCTTGTGCTTAGCCCAATATTGCTGCCACTTAGATTCTATCGCTGTAAAGTTGTACTCCATGTTATGCTGCTTTTGTTAGGTCAGGGTGTTTACAAACCCTAAACCCTCAGTTTTATACTGCGGCACAAAAATAAGTTTAATTGTGCAAAGCGAAAAGAAATTAAGGGTTTGAGCCAACACAAATATCCAAACTAGCTTTAGATTTGCTATAAGTTTGTTATTTTTACCTTCTATTCGTTTATCCTATGGGCCAATCCTTTGAACGTTATCAAAAAAGAAGATTAATTTCTTCCTACTTTTCAGTGGTACTCAGCATTAGTTTAGTGCTATTTTTATTGGGTATTTTGGGTGTTTTGGTCATAAACACCAAAAAGCTTGGAGACCACTTTAAAGAACAAATAAAAATTACTGTTTTCTTAAAAGACAGCGCAAAAAAAGTAGAAATATCTCAATTACAACAATCTCTAGCCTTAGCGCCCTATACTAAAGAAGCCGTTTTTGTTTCTAAAGAAGATGCTGCTGAACAGCTCAGAGAAGATATTGAGGAGGATTTTCTAGGTTTTTTGGGGTACAACCCCCTTAAAAATGCCATTGATTTGAATCTTTTAGCTGCATATGTAAGTCCGGAAGAAATGGCTGAAATTGTTGCAGATTTGAGTGCAAAATCATTTGTTGCAGAAGTAGCTTATGACCAGCCGCTAGTAGACTTATTAAACGATAATATTAAAAAAATCTCTTTCTGGATTCTAGTGATCAGTAGCCTAATGACTTTTATTGCAGTATTACTCATCAATGCTTCTATTCGCTTGGCCCTTTATTCAAATAGATTTATTATTAAAACCATGCAAATGGTTGGTGCCACAAAGCAATTTATTAGAAAACCCTTTATGGCCACCAATATAAAGCTGGGTATCATTGGAGCCTTTGTAGCTCTTAGTGGTATTGGCAGTCTAATGGCCTATTTAGACTTTGTCTTTCCAAGTTTAGGTCTTTTGAATGACCCTATTGCGCTTGGGATTGTGGCGTCAGGTATTTTTTTAATGGGTGCCGTTATAGCGGGAATGAGCACTTTTTTTGCTGCCCAGCGGTTTTTAAACCTTAGAACAGCAGAACTTTACTAACCTAAAATAATCAAATGAAACAAGATAAATCGCCCAAAAAATCCTTTGTGTTTGGTAAAAAAAATTATCAATTTCTTTTTATTGGAATAGGTTTTATGACGCTAGGGTTTATATTAATGTCTGGAGGTAAAAGCACAGATCCCAATATATTTAATCCTGAAATTTACAATTTTAGAAGAATAAGACTTGCTCCTACCTTAGTGTTAATCGGTTTAGGAATTCAAGCCTACGCGATTTTACTAGATCCTAATAAGCAGAAATAATTGGAACTACTAGACGCACTAATTCTTGGAATTATACAAGGCATTACAGAATTCCTCCCGGTCTCCTCTAGCGGTCATTTAGAATTAGCCAAAAGTATTTTAGGGGCAGAAGCTTTGGCAGAGCAACAATTGAGTTTTACTGTAGTACTACATTTTGCCACTGCATTGAGCACAATGGTTATTTTCAGAAAAGATATTGGAGAAATTATCCTGGGACTCTTTAACAAAAAAGACTCCGAATCAAGGAGTTTTGCTATTAAAATAGCACTTTCTATGATTCCTGCTGTGGTGATTGGTTTGTTTTTTGAAGAAGCCTTAGAATCACTTTTTTCAGGCCAAGTCATTTTTGTAGGTAGTATGCTATTGGTTACAGGAGGCTTACTCTACATTGCTGATCGCTCTAAGGACAATCAAAAAAAAGTAAGTTACAGACATGCTGTAATCATTGGTGTAGCCCAAGGAATCGCTATGCTACCGGGTATTTCAAGGTCTGGTGCTACAATTGCTACTGCAGTACTACTCAAGGTAGACAAATCAAAAGCAGCGAGATTTTCGTTTTTAATGGTTATACCACTCATCTTTGGTAAAGTAGCCAAAGATTTACTCTCTGGAACCATTGCCTTTGAAGGGACGGATGGTCCGGGTTTAATAATGGGCTTTTGTGCTGCTTTTGTATCAGGTCTTTTGGCTTGCCAATGGATGCTGACGCTTGTTAAAAAGGCAAAATTATTCTACTTCGCCATATACTGCTTGTGCGTTGGAAGCATAGCCATTATTTTGGGATTAATCAATAACTAAAACATGTCATTACACGACCTAAGCTTAACGGATTTTGAAACAGGGCAAATCTTATTGATAGACAAGCCGCTACATTGGAGTTCTTACCAGGCTGTCAATGCTGTTAAATGGGGTATTAAGACAAAGTTTAATATCAAAAAAATAAAGGTAGGTCATGCAGGTACCTTAGACCCATTGGCTACTGGCTTATTAATTATATGTACAGGAAAATTCACTAAAAAAATTGCAGAATTACAAGGCCAAATAAAAACATATACCGGAACTATTTCACTGGGAAAAACAACCCCTTCTTATGATTTAGAAACTGAATTTGACGCGCATTTTGACACAGATCACATCAGTGAGCAGCAGTTATTATCTACAGCTGAATTATTTACTGGAGACATACAACAAAGGCCTCCGGTGTTTTCTGCGCTAAAAAAAGAAGGCAAGCGATTATATGAATATGCGAGAGCTGGAGAGGCGGTAGAAATTCCCACTAGGCAAGTATGCGTGCACTCATTTAAGATTGCCCCCAAAAATTTTCCTGCCATTGAATTTGAAATAGTCTGTAGTAAAGGCACTTATATTAGATCCTTAGCTCATGATTACGGCAAAGCCTTAGAGAGTGGTGCGCATTTATCTTCACTTAGAAGAACCAAAATAGGAGATTTTAGCGTAAATAATGCAATAGATGCAGCTTCGTTTAAAGACTTGTTAGAAAAAAACGTGACTCTTTAAAAGGACGCTCTTAAGAGGAATGTTTTCAATGTATTCAAGAAGGGAATAATCCCTTGTAGTCTAGCCTTAATGATATCTTATTAAATAATCCGCATTAATGTCTGATTGGAAAGTGCTTATTAATCAAAAATTAATCCAGTTCATTTACTTTGTAAATCACCTGAACAGGCGTCAATTGGCATTTTTGAGTACCCTGTTTTCCATGGGGTTTCTCCTTTTAATCCTGGGGAACCTTCACCTATATCCAAACTATTTCAATACAGAAAAAGACATAGAAATATTAATGGCATTGGAATCTCCCCCCCTTCCAAAAGAAGACAATAAAGCAGTTTCAGAAAAAAAAGAAGCCTCAGAAAACTCAGAAAAATTTAAAAGTAATACCGCTTATAATTCGGCTAAAAAAGCGACCTATAACCCAAAAGAAACTAAGACTCCTAGTGGTGTTAATGCTGCTTCAGGCACTGAAGAAGTTGGTATGGGCAATTCATTTAGTGAAAGGCTAAAAGCACTAGAAGAAGAAAATCAAAAAGTCCTAGACAGTTTAAAAGCTCAAAAGAGCAGCAGCACTAATTTACCCTCAAGAACAAGGGTTTACTACCATTTATTTGAACGAGATAAAACTTCCCTCCCAATTCCTGTGTATACTTGCAAGCAAGGAGGAAAAGTAGTTGTCAATATAAAAGTCTCTCCAGAAGGGGTAGTTGTTGGCAAGGAAATAAATTCCGCAAAGAGCACCACTACGAATGGATGTCTACTAGAAAACGCCCTTGAATATGCTTCAAAATCTCAATTTAATAGCCGAGAAGGCAAAATGCAATGGGGCACAATCACCTATTACTTTCAGGCAAAAAACTAGCGTAAATAGGGTCCCCAAGAAAAAATTAATGCCAATAAAAATTCGAAAAACATGCTCTCGAGCACTAAAGGCCTAATAGGATTAGAAAATCTTGAAGGGTAGACTGACCTTTATCTTTGTTGTACCACAGCTGTAAAGACTGTTTAAAGTCAGCATCTAGGGCACCGTGAATTTCTTTGTAATCTACCACCATTTTTGTAGCTACTGTAGGCCTTGGGCCCCAATCTGCCAAAACCTCTAAAGTCTTATTATCTAAAATAAGCACCTTGGGAATGGAACGTCCCCCATTGGTCAAATAGGCGTCCATTATAACTGGATGTTCATCTCTTGAAACAATAGACATAGACCAATTAGGATGGCATTGGGCTATTTTAGAAACCATGGGAAGGCTTTGTGCAGCGTCTCCACACCAACTCTCAGAAAGGACTAAAAAGTGAATATCTCTGGGGTCATTTTTAATACTGGTTTCTATTTCTGACGGAATTTTTAAGGTTTTATTTAAACGCTGCATGCGCTTGTTGTTCAAAAGGGTATAGTTGGCTAAAGCGTCACTTTGTTCCAGCCCAGTACTCATTTCTTTGAGCACTAATTCCTGCATAAGTATCATATAAGAAGGATAGTCTAGTGCAACTTTTATTGCAGATTCTATTTGAGCTTTTATTAGGGACATCTAAAAAAAAATTATAGTTTAGGGAATATGATTAGAGTATAAAAATATGAATAAAAAGAGATGTAGCTGGTGTGAGGGAGACCCTATTTATGAAGCCTATCACGATAATGAATGGGGAAGAGTGGTTAAGGAAGACCGTGTGCTATTTGAATTTTTAATCTTAGAGGGCTTTCAAGCGGGTTTGAGCTGGATCACCATACTAAAAAAAAGAAACGCCTTTAGAGAAGCTTTTGATCTGTTTGATTATGAGAAAATAGCGAAGTACAAAGAGGAGAAAATAGCCGCACTACTTCAAAATCAGGAGATTGTTAGAAACCGACTGAAAATTAGATCTAGCGTTCAAAATGCAGCTGCTTTTATAAAAATTCAAGAAGAGTTTGGCAGCTTTAGTCAATATTACTGGAGCTTTACCCAAGGAAAGACGCTTATAAATAAAGTGAATTTATACAAAGAAGCGCCTGCATTCACTCCTTTATCTTTAGAAATAAGTAAGGACCTAAAAAAAAGAGGTTTCAATTTTGTAGGTCCTACTATTGTATATGCTTTTATGCAAGCCACTGGCATGGTCAATGACCATGAAGTCAGTTGTTATCTTTACTAGAATGGAAGATCGTCGTGATCTTCTTCATTTAAATTATCTGCAGGACTAAAAGCTTCCATTGGAGGCACAGGAGGAATACCCGCTGCAGCTCCGGAACTAGCTGCTTCTAAAGCATCTATTTTCCAGCCTTGAATAGAATTGAAGTACTTGGTCTCTCCTTGTGGACTCTGCCACTCTCTTCCCCTTAAATTAATGCCCACTTTCACCTTCTGACCTGGAGAAAATGAATTTAAAAGATCACATTTGTCTTGCACAAACTCAATCATTATGTGCTGAGGGTACTGCTCTTCAGTAGTTACAACCAGCTCTCTTTTTCTAAAACCATTCGTTCCAAAAGTTTTAGTTTCATCTATTAATTTCACAGTCCCTTGTACTTCCATGTGGCGTCTTTTAAATTAAAATTTGTCAAAAACAAAGGTAACAAAATGTAATAAACCCCTTTGGGTTTCTTTCTCAAAATAATGCCTAATTTTAAAGAATATTCCTTTTCTCTGGATTTAAATTTATGAAAGCATCTAATAAACTCATTTATGCCAGGCCTATCCTTATTACAATAGCACTCTTTATTGTAGGGCTTATTCTTTGGAATACTAATAGCTTTTTAAGAGAATTTAAAAAAGAAGCACAAGATAAAATGTCTATTTGGGCTACAGCCCAATCTCAATTCATGGGTGCAGACCCCAATATGCCTCTTGGAGATTTGGTCTTAAAGATTTTCCAATCTAATACTAAAACCCCCATGATTCTTTCTCATACAGATGGCTCCTATAGCTTTAACAACTTCGATGAAGACATTTCCCAAAATGCTGAAAAGCTGGAGGGACTCATGGAAAGATTTGCAAAAGTGAACCCACCAATCAAAATCAAAGAAGGAGAAACCGTATTGGCTACATTGTACTATGGAGAGTCTCCTAACTTAAAAAAGCTTCGGTATTTTCCATTAGCACTACTATTAATTCTTGCCTTATTTTCTGCCGTGGTATATTTTGCGCTAAAATTAGAAAAAGTAGCCGCTCAAAATATTTTATGGGCCAGTATGGCTAAAGAAACAGCCCACCAAATAGCCACTCCACTCAGTGCATTAATGGGCTGGAACAGTCTTTTGATAGAACGGGGCATATCTTCTGAAATTACTGTTGAAATTAATAAAGACCTTGAAAGACTCTCTACAATTAGCAACCGTTTCTCTAGCATTGGACTAGACACTGGTTTAGAAAAAGTAGCACTTATAGAAACAACCCAGGAGGGAATAAAATACCTCAGCGATAGATTTCCAAAATCTATTGACCTACAATTTAAGTCCCATTTAGAATCACAGATGGTCCCATTAAACAAACCGCTTTATTTTTGGTGTCTGGAAAATTTAATAAAAAATAGCGTAGACGCTATGAAAGGCCACGGAACCATTATGGTTCAAATCTTTAAAGACAAGAAATACATGGTAGTGAGTGTTCAGGATCACGGACCTGGAATTGACAAAAAACATCTTAAAAAAGTAACCGATCCGGGATTTAGTACTAAAAAATCTGGTTGGGGACTAGGACTCTCCTTGACCAAAAGGATTGTGACCCAATTCCATAAAGGTCAATTAAAAATACACTCAGAGAGCAACAGGGGTACGCGTATTGAAATGTACTTCCCTTTGGTTTAACTCATGGGCAAAAGACAGTATCTTGAGATGACTTTATTCAGTAATTTAAATAGAAAGTCATTAAAGGCAGTTGCTTAATTAGTTGACCAATTAGCTATTATAAGCGGCCTTTATATCTGCTGCTACAGTCTCGAACTCAGCAGGGATAAGGGTCTCTTTTTTAGAAAAATTTGCATCTGCCATACTATTTAAAGGAATTAGGTGCACATGAACATGGGGCACCTCTAAACCAATCACAGTAAAACCAACCCGCTTGCAAGGAACTGATTTTTCAATGGACTGTGCTACTTTTAAAGAAAATGACATGAGTGAAAGGTACGCTTCCTGTGA
>JAQWFV010000108.1 GCA_029238555.1 Flavobacteriaceae bacterium | reverse complement strand
TATATTTGCAGCCAATTACAAATGGTGGTTGTAGCTCAGCTGGTTAGAGCGCTGGTTTGTGGTACCAGAAGTCGCCGGTTCGAACCCGGTCTTCCACCCAGAATTAAAGCCTTACTTTTAAGTAAGGCTTTTTTTGTGGCTCAAATTAAGGACAAAAAAATCCCCAGCTTTCACTGGGGATTAAATTCTTAAAATATTATGAGCTTATTTACCCGCCTTGTCTACGGTAATTCTGTTAGCTCTATTCGCCAGTTCCCAAGCCGTATAAAATACCAAACGACTTCTGTTTTCTAATAAGTCATAGTTTATTTTATCTGGAGTATCTCCAGGTTTGTGGTAGTCATCATGGGTACCGTTAAAATAAAATATAATTGGAATATTATTTTTAGCAAAATTGTAGTGGTCAGACCTGTAATAAAAACGGTTTGGATCGTTCTCATCATTATAGGTGTAATCTAACTCAACTTTAGTGTACTTTTCATTAACTTCTTCAGAGAGTTCATGTAATTCAGTACTTAGTTTGTCAGATCCAATGAGGTAAATGTAATTCCTGTCGCCTTCTCTTTTTGGGTCAATTCTCCCTACCATATCAATATTTAGATTGGCTACCGTATTGGCCAATGGAAAAATAGGATCTACATCTGTGTAATACTGAGATCCTAACAATCCTTTTTCTTCCCCAGTTACATGTAAGAAAACAATAGACCTTTTAGGCCCTTTTCCTTGGTCTGCAGCGGTTTTAAAAGCCTCTGCAATCTCTAATAAAGCTACTGTTCCTGAGCCGTCGTCGTCTGCACCATTGTGAATTTCTCCTTTACTGTTTACCCCTACGTGGTCTAAGTGAGAAGAAATTACAATATACTCCTCTGGAAATTCGCTTCCTTTTAAGAAAGCCACCACATTTTCTGACTGTACTTCTTTATTAGCACTCTGTACTGCAAAAGATAGCGGTAAGTCTAAAACCTTTGGTTGGTGGTCTGTAGCAATATTGGCAAGCATTTTGTTAGCTAATTCAGTATTTAAAAAGAAAGATGGCATATTCTCTTTTGCCATAGCTTTAATGCCCATGCTTCCGCTATCATTGTCTTTCATATAAGAAAACCTTCTCTGGTAACGGTCAAAATTGGCTTGGTCAAAAAACAATACTGCAACAGCACCTTTTTCTTTAGCTACTGCTACTCTTTTAGAAAGTGCCTCAGATATATTACTCCATTTACTGGCTTCTTCAGATCCAGAAAGCACAAAATGGCCGCTGGCATCTTTAGGTTCACCAGATTTTACAAGAACTACTTTTCCGCTCACCTCTAGATCAGTGTAGTCTGAGTAATCGCCTTCTTCAATCCCATAACCTGCATATACAATTTGATCAAAATCTCCTTCAAAAGAAGTGAAACCCATAAACCCTTCTCCATTTTCCATAGAAACATCTCCCATACTAAGTTGTCCAGTTGGCAGTTTTCTAACTTCTAATGCAATGGGTTGAAAATAATCGTCTCCTCCTTTAGCAGCAGGAATTCCTAAAGAAACATATTGCTTCTTTAAGTATGCAATGGCCATTTTTTGTCCTGGCTCTCCTGTTTCTCTTCCTTCAAATTCGTCAGAGGCATAGGTATATAGGTGCTCTTTAAGCTCCCCTTCAGTAATTGTTTTTGCAAAAGCCTGAGGATCTGCAGCATTTGACTTCACCTGCTTTTGAGCATGTAAAGTACCCATGGTTAATCCAAGGGCTATTAAGGTTAATTTTTTCATACGTATGATTAGATTAGTATTTAAGCACCCCTAAAATAGTAAATTAAGCCTAATAGGCTTTGTTTTTAAGAAAATATTAAGGGCCTGCAACCTACAATAGAAAAGAAGAAAATTAAATGAATATTAGACCATATGGTTATGCCATATTTTATGTTTATTTTAGTAGGCAACCAACCAAAAAATCAATCTAATGCAAACAATAGCATGGAAAGGCGTTATGCCAGCTGTCACTACAAAATTCACTTCAGAAGATCAGTTAGACCTTAATTTATTTTCCAAGAACATTCAAGCACAATTAGAGGCTGGAGTTCACGGGATTATTTTAGGAGGTACGCTAGGTGAAGCCAGCACATTGAGCAAAGCAGAAAAAAACACTTTAATTTTGCATACGGTTCAAGAAGTAAAAAATCAGGTACCTGTGGTCATTAATATTGCAGAACAAACTACTAAAGATGCCGTTGCTTCAGCTCATGCTGCGCAAGAAGCTGGTGCCAAAGGGTTGATGATGTT
This sequence comes from Flavobacteriaceae bacterium, assembly GCA_029238555.1. The sequence goes on along the minus strand of JAQWFV010000108.1, from coordinate 2,688 downwards.
GCCGCCTATGCGTTATAAAGCTACCGCAGCAGAAACTGTCGCTTATTTTGAGGCAGTGGCTGGCAGTACAGACTTACCGATTATGATATACAATAACCCAGTAGATTATGGCATAGAAGTGACTATACCTATGTTTGAGTCGCTATTAAAACACCCTCAAATTCAGGCTGTTAAAGAATCTACAAGAGATACGACCAATGTGATAAGACTTCAAAATGCTTTTGGCGAAAGATTGAGTATCTTATCTGGAGTAGATACCTTAGCATTAGAAAGTTTGCTGCTTGGTGCACAGGGGTGGGTGGCAGGTTTGGTTTGTGCTTTTCCAGCAGAAACAGTGGCTATTTATGCTTTGGCTAAAGCAGGGCGTATTGAGGAAGCTACAGATTTATACAAATGGTTTATGCCCTTATTAGAGCTAGATATAAACCCACAATTGGTGCAGAATATAAAAATGGCAGAAGTGGCCACCCGTATTGGATCTGAATATGTGAGACTCCCCAGAATGCCTTTACAAGAACCAGAACGCTCAAGGGTCGCACAAATTATTGCTACTGCTTTGGCCACTAGGCCACAATTACCAGATTATAAGTCACTTTTATGAGGCCATAATCACTAGATAAGGCTTTGAATACCATCATTACAAAGTAATTAACTTCTGTAACAATTAAAAATAGTCGCATTTTCAAAACAGACCCTATGAATATCATTACAAAAAACCTTATTGGTTTCTCCTACAGTGCAGTAGGTACTGAAACTTTTTCTAGCTTCAATCCAGTAGACCAATCTGCTACCCCATGGGTGTTTAAGAATGCTACGCTTGAGGAGTTAAAAAAAGCCACTGTTCTGGCGGAAACTGCTTTTATTCCATACAAAACAATGTCTGTCGCTCGAAGGGCTGCATTTTTAAGGGCCATAGCCAAAGAGATTCTTGCATTGGGAGAGTCTTTAACTACAGTATATACTGCAGAGACTGGGTTGCCCAAGGGCAGGGCAGAGGGAGAGCGCGCAAGAACAATAGGGCAGTTAGAATCCTTTGCTAATGCTATAGAAAATGGCCAATATTTACAACCTATTATAGATCACGCAGACGCTAATAGAACCCCCATCCCAAAAGTAGATCTTAGAAAAATTAATGAACCCATTGGTCCCATAGCGGTTTTTGGTGCCAGTAATTTTCCTTTGGCCTATTCTACGGCCGGAGGAGACACTGCCAGTGCACTCGCGACAGGTTGTCCGGTGGTGGTAAAAGCCCATCCCATGCATGCGGCAACAAATGCTCTAGTGGTTCAGGCCATTTTAAAGGCGGCACAAGACACCAAAATGCCAGAAGGAGTGTTTTCATGTCTGTACAGCAACAATTATGAAGTAGGTACTCAGTTGGTTCAAGACCCTTTGATTAAAGGGGTTGGATTTACTGGAAGTATTGCAGGAGGAACGGCGCTTTATAAACTGGCCCAATCCAGAGCAACCCCTATACCTGTTTTTGCAGAGATGGGTTCAGTTAACCCAGTAGTGGTTTTGCCAGAGGCATTGAATGAAAACTCAGCCAATTGGGCCAAAGCTTATGCAGGGTCCATTGCACTAGGTTCTGGACAGTTTTGCACCAATCCAGGACTGCTATTTGGTATAGCGTCTCCAGAACTAGATGCTTTTATAGACCAGCTCTCTAAGGCCTTTAATCAGTTAGAACCTCATTATATGTTACACCCTAATATTCATAGTGCGTATGAAAAAGGAAAGGCTGAATTTGACGCTCTAGCCACAAAAACCGGTGCTACTGCTACACCATCTTCTCCTAAAGAAGGCCTAGGTCATGGAGTTATATATAAGGTAAACGCAAGTACCTTTAAAACCAATCCAAGGTTGCACCAAGAAGTTTTTGGACCGCTTTCATTGGTGGTAGAATGCAAAAATGTAGATGAGTTAACCACACTAATCAAAGGATTAGAAGGTCAATTGACTGGAACAATTCTCGGATCTGAAACCGCCTTAGAAACCAATGAAAATCTAGTAATAACGTTACGAAGTAGGGTGGGAAGACTCATATTTAATGGGGTACCCACAGGAGTAGAAGTCTGTGCAGCCATGCAGCACGGCGGACCCTTTCCTGCGAGTACAGATGAAAGGTTTACTGCAGTGGGTGTAAAAGCAATGGACCGTTGGTTGCGGCCAGTGTCTTATCAAAATTGGCCAGATAAGCTCTTGCCCAAAGCCTTACAAAATAACAATCCCTTAGGTTTGACCAGACTGATTAACGGGAACCTAACAAAAGACTAACACCATGCCTGAACATATTTTTTCTTGTATAGACGCTCATACTTGTGGCAACCCAGTCAGGGTAGTTGCCAAAGGAGGGCCTCATCTGGTAGGGAACTCCATGAGTGACAAAAGACAACACTTCTTAAAGCAATACGATTGGATTAGAAAGGGGCTCATGTTTGAACCAAGGGGGCATGATATGATGAGTGGGAGTATTTTTTACCCACCTTCAGATCCTGAAAATGACATTGGGATACTTTTTATTGAAACCAGCGGATGCCTGCCCATGTGCGGTCACGGCACCATTGGAAGCATTACTATAGGCATTCAAGAAGGACTCATTCACCCAAAAACACCTGGAAAAGTTCGTTTGGAGACCCCTGCTGGTTTGGTGCTTATTGACTATGAAATGAATGGAGATAAGGTAGC
>JAQWFV010000106.1 GCA_029238555.1 Flavobacteriaceae bacterium | reverse complement strand
GGTGTGACCCTCAACAGTTTTCAAGACTGCCGCATTCGACCACTCTGCCATTTCTCCTTGCGGTTATGCGGGTGCAAATATAGGAACCTTTTTCAATTATGAAAAGGTATTTTAATGTTTTTTTTATTTTATTAAAAAAGGGTGAATATCTAATGGATTGACACTATTTTTGTTGCCATGGAAGAATGGTACCACTATCTGTTATTAGTAGTTGTTGGTTTTACGGTTGGCTTTGTAAATACTATGGCAGGGGGAGGGTCTTTGTTGTCCCTTCCAGTTTTAATTTTTTTGGGTTTACCTCCTTCTGTGGCCAATGGAACCAATAGAGTCGCCATAGTAATACAAACAGCGCTCGGTACTGCAGGTTTTAAAAGTAAAGGGGTGTCTACCTATCCGTTTAATATTTATCTGGCCATAACTGCTTTTATAGGATCCATAATAGGAGCTAATATTGCAGTAGATATTAAGGGAGAGACTTTTAATAAGATTTTAGCCATTATTATGGTGGCTGTGGTGTTGATTATACTTTTTAAGCCTAAAATGAAGACAGAAGGCCTTGAGGAGCGACTCAAGGGAAAATATTTGGTTTTTGCCATGATTGGATTCTTCTTTTTTGGTATTTACGGTGGTTTTATCAATGCTGGATTGGGCTTTTTAATGATGATTTTCTTACACGGAGTGAACCGATTGAGCTTGGTGAAAACAAATATGACCAAGGTTTCCGTGGTATGTCTCTATACCATAGCTGCATTGGCTGTATTTGCTTATAATGACAAAGTAGATTGGCTCATTGGTGGGGTGCTTGCCATAGGTAATGGAACAGGTGCCTGGGTGGCGTCTAGGTATTCAGTAAAAAAAGGCGATGGATTTATTAAAAAATTCATGGTCGCTATGATAGTTATAATGGCTATTAAACTTTGGTTTTTCAATACATAACAAACTATATATCCCTATGAATAATATATTAGATGCTTTAGAATGGCGCTATGCTGTTAAAAAATTTGACGACAAAGCAAGCTTAACAGAGCAGCAAATTCTTGAAGTTAAGAATGCTTTTAATCTCAGTGCTAGTTCTTATGGGTTACAACCCTACAAAATGATCGTAGTTCAAAATCCTGACTTAAAAGAAAAACTGGTTCCTGCTAGTTATGGTCAACAGCAAATTTCACAATCTGCAGCATTACTTGTCTTTGCTGTTAGAACAGATTTTGGAATGGATTATATTGATCAATATTTTGAGGATATGTCTGTTAAAAGGCAAATCCCTTTGGAAAATTTAGAGGGATATAAAAATTTTATGAAGGGATCCTTTGCAAATAAATCTGAGGATGAAATTTTATCTTGGGCTACAAATCAGGTGTACCTAACTATGGGCCATATGTTGGTCTCTTTAGCCGCCCTAAAAATAGACGCATGCCCTATGGAAGGTTTAGACCCCAATTCATATGACAAAATATTGGATTTGGAAGCCAAACAACTGAAAACTATCGTAGCCATGCCAATAGGGGTAAGGGCTAAAGATGACGCTACAGCCTCTGCATTAAAAGTCCGTAAAGATTTATCAGAAATTATTGTTGAATTGTAGTTTGCTGTTGAATACTTAAAATTAGTACCCTACATAGTCTACAATTTCTAATCCATAGCCTACCATTCCAACTCTCTTGGTTTGTTGGGCATTGGATAGCAACTTAATCTTGGAGATGTTTAAGTCGTGTAAGATTTGGGCACCCACTCCGTAATCTTTACTGTCCATATCTATTGGTGGAGCGCCTAAAATGCCTCTGGCCTGATTTTCTTTTAGCTGACCCAATCTAGATACTAAATTCAAAACCGAAGACTCTTGGTTAATGAAAACTACAGCGCCTTTTTCTGCTTGGTTAATGGCTTTAAACATTTTATCTAATTTCTGATCAGGGTTATTTGTCAGTGTACCTAGAATATCATTATTTATTAAGCTTGAATTTATTCTGGTGAGAATGGGTTCTTCTTTTTTCCAATTTCCTTTGGTAAGGGCTATATGCACTTGCTTGTTGGTAGTTTGTTCATAGGCTCTCACTCTAAATTCTCCAAAGCGGGTTTGTATCTCAAAGTCTTCCTTTTTTTCAATGAGACTGTCGTGCTCCATTCTGTAGGCAACCAAGTCTTCAATAGAAACTATTTTAAGATCGAACTTTTTAGCCACTTCAAGGAGTTGTGGAAGCCTAGCCATGGTGCCGTCTTCGTTCATGATTTCTACAATAACTCCTGCTGGAGAAAAACCTCCTAATCTAGCAAAATCTATGGCAGCTTCCGTATGCCCTGTTCTTCTGAGTACCCCTCCTTCTTTTGCTACTAAAGGAAAAATATGTCCTGGTTTAGACAGGTCATTTGGTTGGGTGTTTTTATCTGTTAAGGCTTTGATGGTTTTGGACCTGTCAGCGGCAGAAATCCCAGTAGTAACACCATGACCTTTTAGGTCTACGGAAACTGTAAAGGCGGTCTCAAGTGGGTCTGTATTGTTTTGCACCATTCGGTGTAGGGATAGCGTTTCGCATCGGCGCTCCGTGAGGGGCGCACAAATGAGGCCTCTACCATGTGTGGCCATGAAATTAATCATGTCTGGTGTCACTGCTTCTGCAGCAGCTAAAAAGTCTCCTTCGTTTTCCCTGTTTTCGTCGTCTACAACGATAATTACTTTTCCAGCTTTTATATCTGCAATGGCACTTTCTATGGTATCTAAGGCACTATTCTCTTTCATGTTACTTTCTTTTTCTAACGAATATATTTTTAAAGAAATCTATTATACTTCCAAATTGAACCATTCCTTTGTCTTCAGTGGCTCTTTTGGTTAAAAATATCCCTAAAGGAAGCATGACTAGAGTTGGGATCCATGCACCAAAAAATGGAGATATATTGCCTTCTTTGGCATAATTATAGGTAAAAACGCCTAAGAAGTAGTAGGTTAAAAACAATATAATTGCAATGACCATGGGGAGTCCTAGGCCTCCTTTTCTTATGATTGCTCCAAGCGGTGCTCCTACAAAAAATAGGACAATACAGGAGAGGGCAAGGGCATATTTTTTATGTAGTGACAAGGCGTGCATATTGTATATTTTATACCTAATCATGAGCTCTTTACGTTTTGTTTGAATGGTGAGCGCAGACATGGTGATGGTGTTAATAGCCTCAGAAATTATTTGTGTGCCTTGAATAGGAGTGAATTGGGCTAGCATAGTATCTATAGATGGTAAACTGTCTAAAGACATAGCTGCAAAAGCGGAGTCTTTGGGCGTTTCTAAGGGAATAGTCCTTAATTGAATTCCCATTCTTTCTGTGATATTTTTTGATAACGCTGCTACAATAACAGCATTATTGTTTGTGATGGAATCCATGTCTCTTCTGAGCTCAATGACATTTTTCATTTTATCACTATTTCCTTCCGTTTGCTCATCCATATCTACCATATTGAGTTCGGTAAGGTCTATATTAATGGTATATGTCTCAAAATTAGAGACTGCGTAAGGATGTTTTTGATGGTTTTTACTTGTCGTTACACTGAGGCTTTCGTAGTAGTGCCCATCTTTTAACACTAGTTTTATGAGGTTGCTGTTTTCTGAACTGAGCAATTCGCCCTCTTTTGCTTTAATTACAGTGGTATTGATTTGATTTTCTGTCTTTTTATGTATGGTTACATCCCTTAGGTATCGGTCATTTTCCCCATACTTTTCTTGCACAAGAATGGTCATTCCTGTGCCTTCAAATTCACTAAATAATCCCTCGGCAATGGCTACAGCAGGTTTTACTTTAGCTATATTTTTTTTTAGACTATAAGATTTAAGCTCTGCTGCTGGAATGATCCTGTCTGCAAAATAGAAAGTAACTAAACCTAAAATACTCACTAAAACAATGAGTGTTCTCATGGAGCGTTGTAAGGATATACCAGAGGCTTTCATTGCCGCAAACTCATAGTGTTCTGCAAAGGTTCCAAAGGTTAAAATAGAGGATAAAAGCACCGTTAAAGGGAGTACTTTTTCTGTGAGATTAGGTAGTAGATAAAAAATGAATTTTCCAATAATAGCTAAGTCCAATCCTTTTCCTGCCAAGTTATCTATATACAACCAAATGGATTGGAAGATGAATATAAACATCAGTATCACAAAAGCACTTAGGAAGTTATATACAAACCTCGTGAGTATGTATCTGTCTAGAATTCTCACTCTTTTATAATATAGTAACCCAGGTCTACATATTTTTTCTCTTCAAAAGAAAAAAGATTTGGTGCTAAGTTTATGTTGCTTTCGTATTTCGTGATCGTGATGGTCGTTTGGGTACCGTTTTTACCCGTTTCAATGACTTTATACACTTCCTTTTTCTGACTGTCAACACCCAATAAAATATGGGCAATATCTGCATTGCTGTCTATTGGGATAAGCTTGATGTATTGAATCTTTCTGTTCCCAACATTCTGTGCAATGTCCCATTGAAAGCGATAGCCTTCGTTGTAAAAGCTCAATATTTTAGCTGGATTCATCTCTGAACCTGCATCTTGATTAGAAACAATTGTGACTTCCTCGTTTTCTGGGACAATGGTGTAGGTGTTTTTAGTGTCATTTATTTGTATAATCCCCAAATATTCGAAACGATATTTTTCCCCTTTGAGTTGAACCTTTCCTGACGTTTCTTGGTTTATACTGGCCTCTGCACTATATAGGTTGTAATTAAATTGAAGGCTTACATTTTCTTGGGCCAAGAGCTTGTCTGAAACTTCTTTCAGTAGTGCCTTGGAGGCGTCCTGTGACCAAGCGAATGAGCAAACACTGACTAATAATAAAAATATCTTATGCATCTTTTTGGGTTTCATTGTCTAATAATTGTTGTAAACCGACCATGTCTTGAACAAGTACTTGTCTGGCTTTACTTCCTTCGAACGGGCCTACAATCCCTGCAGCTTCCAATTGATCCACAATTCTACCTGCCCTGTTATAACCTAATTTTAGTTTTCTTTGAATGAGTGAAGCGGATCCTTGTTGTGCAATGACAATGACCTCTGCTGCCTCTCTAAACATGGCGTCTCTTTCAGAAATATTGTAGTCTACAGTACTGCCATTTTCTTCTCCAATGTATTCTGGGAGTAGATATGCTTCTGGATACGCCCTTTGAGAACCAATAAAATCTGTAATTTTTTCTACCTCTGGAGTGTCTACAAAAGCACATTGTATTCTGGTGACGTCGTTCCCTTGGGTATATAACATATCTCCTCTACCAATTAATTGGTCTGCACCTTGGCTGTCGAGAATTGTTCTGGAATCTATCTTTGAAGTAACTCTAAATGCAATTCTTGCGGGGAAGTTGGCCTTTATGATCCCTGTAATTACATTAACTGAGGGCCTTTGTGTGGCTACAATAAGATGAATTCCAATGGCTCTAGCTAATTGTGCCAAACGCGCAATTGGGGTTTCTACCTCTTTTCCTGCCGTCATAATTAAATCTGCAAATTCGTCTATGACAAGTACAATATAGGGAAGGAATTTATGGCCGTCGTTAGGATTGAGTTTTCTGGCCTTGAATTTGGTATTGTATTCTTTAATATTACGCACCATGGCGTGTTTGAGTAATTCATAGCGGTTGTCCATCTCTATACAAAGAGAGTTTAAGGTGTGAATTACTTTTGTATTGTCCGTTATAATGGCATCTTCTACATCTGGTAGCTTGGCCAAATAATGTCTTTCAATTTTATTGAAAAGGGTTAGTTCCACTTTTTTAGGGTCCACTAATACAAATTTCACCTCTGCGGGGTGTTTTTTATAAAGCAGTGAAGTTAGCACGGCATTTAGCCCAACTGACTTTCCTTGACCTGTTGCTCCAGCCATGAGCATATGAGGCATTTTAGCTAAATCTACTACAAATGTTTCATTTGAAATGGTTTTTCCAAATGCGATGGGTAATTCCATGGCAGCATTTTGAAATTTAGCAGAGGCTATGACAGAACGCATTGAAACGGTACTGGGGTTTTTGTTAGGTACTTCAATTCCAATGGTCCCTTTTCCTGGTATTGGGGCAATAATTCTAATCCCTAATGCAGCTAAGGATAAGGCAATGTCGTCTTCTAAATTCTTTATTTTAGAGATTCTTACACCTGCATCAGGAACTATTTCATAGAGGGTTACTGTGGGGCCTATGGTCGCTTTAATCTGAGCAATACCAATATTATAGTTTTTAAGGGTCTCCACTATTTTAACCTTGTTCTCTTCTAATTCCTCCTCATTGATAGTAATTCCGGATTCCCCTCCGTGCTTTTCTAACAGATCCAAGGAAGGAAATTTATAGTTAGAGAGTTCTAGGGTAGGGTCAAATGCTCCAAAGTCCTTGAGTAATTGGTTGGATAAATTATCGGTACTTTCTTCTTCCTGGTCAATAGCAGCTACTTCAATTTCTAAGTTTTCGGGAGCTGGTGAACTTGTTTTTTCTTTTGGATTAGATACATCTGATATAGAGAACTCTTTTTCTACCGTTTCTAAACCTGATGCCTCTTTATCTTGTGCTATTGTATTTTCTAATGCTATAGCTGTTTCCTCTTGCTCTTCGCTTTCTTCCATTAGTTTTTGCAAGGGAGTTGACGCTTCTATATCTGATCTGTGGGTGTAAGGATCTACAATATCATTTTCTGTTTCCGCTTCCTCCACCATAGGTGTGGGCTTAAAGCGGGAAAAAAACCTGCCTATGGACTGGGGGTTAAAATTAAACACCCTCACAATAAATATGATAAAAAATACAGACAGAGACAACGAAAGTCCTGTGCTTCCTATATAATCTAAGGCAATATCTTTAATCTCAAAACCCATTACACCTCCAAAAATCGGATAGCTGTCTGCAGTGAATCCCAATGTGATACTTAGAAAGAGCGCGGAATACAATCCCCAAAACCAAATTTTATAGAGAGATTTTTTAGGTAGACTTAAAAATATATAAAACCCACTGATACAAACCAAACTAGATAAAATCAGGGCACTGAGCCCCAAACCTTTATACACAAAAAAATACCCTAGTGCAGCACCTAATTTATTAAGTGCATTTTTTGCAGCGACCTCTCTGTCTAAAAAAGCGCTCAAAACGCTCTGGTCTTCTTGCCAATGGTTTAAAAAGGAAATAAAAGAGATAGACAATGATAAACCTATGACCAAAATAGCAAAGCCAATAATGACTTTATTCTTTTTTGAAATCTCAAGCTTTAATTTAGGAGTGCTTTTCTTATGTAGGTGGTCACTTGCCTTTTTAGCCATTGCGTGGAGGTTGCTATTTTAAAGTACAGCTAAGGCTGCTTGATAGTTAGGCTCGTCTACAATTTCATTGACTTGTTCTGTGTAGACTACCTTTCCTGCGGTATCTATAACAACCACTGCTCTTGAGTGAAGCGGAGCTAAGGGACCCTCAGTAAAACTGACTCCGTAGTCACGTCCAAAATGGCCTGTTTTAAAATCTGAAAGGTTTACGACATTTTCTAAGCCCTCCGCACCACAAAACCTGGCTTGTGCAAAAGGAAGGTCTTTAGAGACACAAATTACTACAGTATTTTCCTTAGCACTTCCCATTTTATTAAAAGATCTTACGGACTGTGCACAGGTACCAGTATCTATACTAGGAAAAATATTAAGAATGATATTCTTACCACTAAAGTCCTTTAATGACTTGTCCGACAAATCAGAGGCTGTTAGTGTAAAATCTGGTGCATGGCTTCCTGCAGTTGGAAGTGTGCCTATAGTTTGTAATGGAGTTCCTTTTAAATGTACCGTTGCCATAAATGAATTTTTAGTCTATAAAAATACGCTATTTGGAGAAGACCAAAAAAAAAATCTCCTCATAGGAGATTTTTAATTTTACAAGGACAATTTACAGCCCTTAAATAGTGATGCACCTGCTAGGAATTATTTATCAATTGCGCCTAGAACCCGCTTCATGAAGTTGTTTAAAGCCTCTTTTTTTGGGGTTCCTGCAGCAATAGTTTTTTGAACCTCTACTGCGCCATAAAGATTTGAGATCAATTCTCCTATAACATCTAATTCTTCATCTTTTAAGGAAGAAATTTCACAAATTGACTCTAGAGTTTCAATGGTTTCCTCTAAATAATCAACGTCATTTTCTTCTACAAAAGAAAGCAAATGTTTAATGACTGGTAATTTCATTGACTAGTGTTTTAAGTACGTCGTATTTGTTGGTTTGTACTTGGTTTAAAAGCGTCCCACCTGAAAAAGCGGCAAAGGTAGGCAGGTTGTCTACTTGGGCTAATTTTCTAGATTCAGGAAATTTTTCAGCATCGGCCATAACGAATGTTATGGCTTCATTTTCCTGAGCCTCTTTTTTGAATTTAGGTTTCATGATCCTACAATTGCCACACCAAGTAGCACTGTATTGAACCATCACCTTAGGGTTTTGGGCAATTATTTCTGCTAAATTATCTTGTTCTAATTCTACCACCATTATGATATTATTTTGAGATTAAAGCGGGGCAATTGCCCCGCCTAAATTTATTTAAAGCTTAATGAGAAGCTAAATAGCTTGCCACACCATTTCTGTCGGCAGACATGGCTTCTTTTCCTTCTTCCCAGTTAGCAGGACAAACTTCTCCATTTTTCTGAACGTGCGTATAAGCGTCGATCAAACGGATAAACTCTTGTACATTTCTTCCGAGAGGCATGTGGTTTATTCCTTCGTGGAAAACAGTTCCTTCCTCATCGATTAAATAGGTAGCTCTATAAGTAACATTATCCCCTTCTAAAAGGACCACCCCTGAGTTTTCATCGTATTGTTGTTCTGTAGCATCTAATATGTCTAAAACAGCCGCTAAGTTTCTATTGCTGTCTGCTACTAATGGGTAGCTTACTCCTTCAATTCCACCGTTGTCTTTCGGGGTGTTTAACCATGCAAAATGAACTTCTGCAGTGTCGCAAGAAGCACCAATAACCATAGTGTTTCTTTTTTCAAAATCTGCAAGTGCATCTTGAAATGCGTGTAATTCTGTTGGACATACAAATGTAAAATCCTTTGGATACCAGAATAATAATACTTTTTTGTTGTTCTTTTGAGCTTCCTCTAAAATGTTAATTTTAAAGGTGTCACCCATCTCATTCATTGCGTTTACGCTTAAATTCGGGAATTTTTTTCCTACAAAGGCCATAGTTGTTTGTTTTGTTATTTGATGCTGCAAAAGTACAACTAACTAAGTCTTATAAAAAATACCAGCCTACTTTATAACAATAGGGCTATAAGAAAAATCGATAGGAGAATTAAACCTCTTTTAATTGGGCTATTTTTATTTGAAAAGCGGCAAATAGCAAAGTCATAAATGGACTCAACCAATTGAATATGGCATATACAAAATAGTCTGCTACACCAACCCCTAATACGCCAGAATGATATGCACCACAAGTATTCCAAGGGATAAGGACTGAAGTTACTGTTCCTGAATCTTCAAGGGTTCTACTGAGGTTCTCTGGAGCCAAACCTTTGTCTTTATAAGCTTTAGCGAACATCTTTCCAGGAATTACAATGGCTAAGTATTGGTCTGAGGCAGTTACATTTAGCGCCAAACAACTCGCTACCGTACTGGCAAAAAGACCAAAGGTTGTCTTAGCCATTCCCAAGAGTGTTTCGCTAATTTTAGATAGCGCACCAATTCCATCCATAATGCCTCCAAAAACCATAGCGCACATGATTAACCATATAGTTCCTAACATTCCAGACATACCTTTAGAGGTAAAAAGGTCGTTTAGGGCAACATTGTCGGTGGCAATTTCTGTGCTTACTGTAATGGCGTTTAAGATTCCTTTATAGCCGTTTTCAAAGTTGAGTTCTTTAGCTCCCGACAAACCAGCAATAATTTCGGGTTGAAAGATTAGGGCAAAAACACCTCCTAAAAGCGTTCCAATAAGTAAAGCCATAAGGGGTGGTGTTTTCTTTAGAATCATTAAAATAACACCTAATGGCACTAAAAACAACCAACCACTTATATTAAAAGTAGCGTCTATGCTATTGAGGATAGACTGGGTGTCTGCTTCTCCTGAAGTGTCTATTGTGAGGCCTAATACAACAAAAACAATCAGTGTGACTACAAGCGTGGGAACTGTTGTGAGCAGCATATACCTAATATGAGTGAACAAATCACCTCCAGCCATTGCTGGCGCAAGGTTTGTAGTGTCGCTTAGTGGCGACATTTTGTCTCCAAAGTAAGCCCCAGACAATACCGCACCTGCTGTCATTCCCATGGGGATTCCAAGGGCGTTGCCTATTCCAATAAGGGCAATACCTACGGTGGCAGATGTAGTCCATGAGCTACCTGTGGCTATAGAAATGATAGCACAAATAATG
>JAQWFV010000104.1 GCA_029238555.1 Flavobacteriaceae bacterium | reverse complement strand
GGGTAAAGGTTTTGGAAAGCTTTCAAAGGTTTTGCGTCCCATGATAATAGTGTGGCCACTTGTAAGGGCTTTAAAGTGCTTAAAGTCCAAGGGGAGGTGCCATAGTAAGTCATTGTCTTTTCCAATGGCATTGTTCTCTGCCGCTGCAGCTATCATACAAATTTCTCTCATAGCTTAAATGGCTACTGCGCCTTTAATGTGGGGATGTGGATCGTAATTTTCTAGGGTGAAGTCTTCAAAGTCAAAATCAAAAATATCTTTAATTTCAGGATTTAAAGTCATTTTTGGCAGGTCTTTGAGTGTTCTGCTGAGTTGGAGTTCAATTTGCTCCATATGGTTGTTGTAAATATGGGCGTCACCAAAAGTGTGAATGAAATCTCCTGCTTCAAGACCACAGACTTGGGCCATCATCATGGTGAGTAAGGCGTAAGAAGCAATATTGAATGGGACGCCTAAAAATATGTCGGCGGATCGCTGGTACAGTTGGCATGACAACTTACCCTCTGCTACATAAAATTGAAAAAAAGCATGGCAAGGCGGGAGTGCCGCTTTTCCGTTGGCTACATTCGCTTCAAAAGAAGTTTTAGGGTCTGGAAGGACACTTGGGTTCCATGCAGAAACAATCATTCTTCTGCTGTTCGGATTTTCTTTGATGCTTTGAATGACTTCTTTGATCTGATCAATTTCTTCTCCATTCCAATCACGCCATTGTTTGCCATAAACGGGACCTAGGTCGCCATTGCTGTCTGCCCATTCATTCCAAATACGCACCCCGTTCTCTTGTAGATAGCCAATATTGGTATCTCCTTTTAAGAACCATAGAAGTTCATATACTATCGATTTAAGGTGTAGTTTTTTGGTGGTGACCATAGGAAATCCCTCACTGAGGTTAAACCTCATTTGGTACCCAAATACACTGAGGGTTCCCGTTCCTGTCCTATCTCCTTTTTGTACCCCGTGCGCTAGGACGTGGTTTAGTAAATCGTGATATTGCTTCATGCCTTTTAATTTCTTGTATAAAGGTACAGGCTGGAACCAATTAAATGCCAGATTTTAAAACAGGATTATCAAAAACTTATTAACGAAGGGTCCTTTTTTAAGTGTGTATTCTTTAGGCGAGAGATAGATCAATTATCCAAGGATCATTCCTGCAATAGTAGCAGATAGTAGGGAAGCTAAGGACCCTCCTAAAACAGCTTTTAAGCCAAAAGAAGATAAAGTTTTTCGCTGTCCGGGTGCTAAAGATCCTATGCCACCAATTTGAATACCAATGGAGGCAAAGTTAGCAAAACCGCATAGCATATAAGTAGCCATGATCACTGATTTACTATAACTAAAATGAGTGGCGCTGCTCACTTCTTTGAGTGTGGCCAACTGGGTGTATCCTACAAATTCACTGGAAGCTAACTTAATTCCCAACAATTGCCCCATAAGGAACATGTCTTCTGCTGCAACACCAATAACCCACATCAGGGGGGCAAATACAGTTCCTAAAATGGCTTCTAACGATAAGTTCGGGTATGCGCTGTTTGCTGCAACCCATTCATTGAGGGAGGTAACATCTCCCACCCAATTAAAAATCCCATTAAAGAGGGCTATAAAGGCTACAAACACTAAGAGCATGGCACCTACGTTTACGGCTAATTTTAACCCCTCAGACGTACCGTTAGAAATGGCGTCTAAGAAATTAGAACCAATTTTTTCGGTTGAGACGTGTACGTCAGTACTAATTTTTTCTGTTTGAGGGTATAAAATTTTAGAGATGATAATAGCACCAGGTGCAGCCATTACAGAGGCAGCTAATAAGTGTCGCGCAAATTCTAATCTCAATTGAGGGTCGTCTCCTCCAAGAAATCCAATATAGGCTGCTAATACCCCACCTGCTACGGTAGCCATTCCTCCAATCATCACGAGTAAAATCTCAGATTTACTCATTTTTTCAAGATAGGCTTTGATTAGCAATGGGGCTTCAGTTTGTCCTAAGAAAATATTTCCTGCAACTGATAGACTTTCTGCTCCAGAGATTCCTAAGGATTTGGTGAGTAACCAAGCAAGTCCTTTGACCACTTTTTGAATGACACCTAAATAGAATAATACAGAGGTTAGGGCAGAGAAAAATATGATCGTAGGGAGTATCTGGAAGGCAAAAATATAGCCAATAGAGGGATTGTTTAAGTCTAATAGGTTTCCTAAGAGGAATTTACTTCCAACCAATGTGTAGTCTAGGATATTGACAAAAATCTGACCCACAAAACTAAATCCTTTTTGTACTAGAGGCACTTTTAAAATTCCTATTGCCAATACAATCTGAATACCTAGCCCAATTCCGACCATTTTCCAGTTTATGGCCCTTTTGTTGGCTGAGAATAAAAATGAAATACCAATCAAAAATAGCATTCCAAGGATTCCTCTTCCCAAACTCTCTATAGAAAAAGAGGCATTTGGAATCATTTCTGCTGCTTGAGTGTTGTCTAATGTGTTTACTGTATTGAATGCAATGTCTGAAAAAGAACTTGCCAACGGAGCCGCTTCAAGGGAAGTGCTAATGCCTGCAAAAAAAAGACAAAGAAGGAGTGATTTGAGTACAAATTTCAAGGGTTGTGGCATCTTAATTTCTTTTGGATATTTCATCTCTAATTCTAGCAGCTTTTTCATAGTCTTCAGCAGTAACCGCTTTCTCTAAGGCTGCTTCAAGTCCGTTTAGGTCTAGATGTTTTAAATTATTTTCAGTGACAACCTCACTCATGGTATTTGAAGGGATGTCTTTAATATCGGCAGGTATTTCTTTGACGGTGAGGTTTATTCCCGCTTTATTCAAGATGCTTTCATACGTAAAGATAGGAGCGTTAAAGCGTAACGCTAGTGCAATAGCATCACTGGTTCTAGCATCAAAAACCGATTCTGATCCTTCTTGATCACACACAATATTGGCGTAAAATACGCCGTCTATAAGTTTGTGAATGATTACTTTTTTTAATCCAATCTGGAAGTGTTGGGCAAAGTTTTTAAACAAATCATGGGTTAAAGGCCTCGGGGGACTAATTTCTTTTTCTAAAGCTATGGCAATAGATTGTGCTTCAAAGGCACCAATCACTATG
>JAQWFV010000072.1 GCA_029238555.1 Flavobacteriaceae bacterium | reverse complement strand
CTTAAAAGAGGGCCATGTGCTGGGTATATTTCCTGCAGGAGAAGTTTCTACGGTAAAGGAAGGACAAATCATGGTAGACAAGCCTTGGGAGATTCCAGCAATGAAATTGATTCAAAAGGCAGAAGTTCCCGTAGTTCCCATTTATTTTCATGCAAAAAATTCAGCCTTATTTTACCGTTTGGCCTCTTGGAGGGATCTTTTTAGAACTGCTAAACTTCCTTCAGAGCTGAGCTCTCAAAAATACAGGCCCATAAAAATTCGCATTGGAGCTCCAATCCCTGTGGCGGTTCAAAAACAGCACTTAGACTTGGCGTCTTTTACCGATTTGTTGAGGAGAAAAACCTATATGTTGTCTAATGCATATGAGAGAGAAAGTTTGTTGGAACAATTGCCACAAACCTTAAAAAGTGCTGCAAATTTAAAACTTCCAAAGGCACCAAAAGCCATTGCTAATGCCGTGTCTGCTTCTTTATTAGTGGCAGAAATTGAAGCGATTAAACAGGCCAATGCACAATTGCTCTCCAGTAGAAATTACGAGGTTTATTTGGCCAAGGCCACCGCTATACCCAATATCCTTCAGGAGATTGGTCGACAACGAGAAGAGACTTTTAGGGCTATTGGAGAGGGCACAAATAAAGCCATAGATTTAGATGTTTTTGACCACTATTACCACCATCTTTTTTTATGGGACAATGAGGCCCAAAAAATTGTTGGTGCGTATAGAATGGGATTTGGTTCTGAAATTTATGCCCAAAAAGGGATAGATGGATTTTACCTTCAAGACCTCTTTAGATTTGAGCCTGAACTACACGAACTTATGTCACAATCAATTGAAATGGGTCGGGCGTATATTGTTGCAGAATACCAACAAAAACCTATGCCTTTGTTTTTGCTTTGGAAGGGGATTGTTCATACTACCCTGCGTTTTCCAGAACACAAATACCTGATAGGAGGCGTGAGTATTAGCAATCAGTTTTCTAATTTTTCTAAATCTCTCATGATTGAATTTATGAAGTCTCATTATTGGGATCCATACATAGCCCAATACATCAGGCCAAAAAAAGCATTTAAAGTAAAATTAAAAGACGCAGACAAGGATTTTGTTTTTGACGAAACACAATCTGATCTCAATAAATTTGATAAACTGATTGAAGAAGTGGAGCCAGGAAACCTCAGACTTCCAGTATTGATTAAAAAATACATCAAGCAAAACGCAAGGGTGATTGCTTTTAATGTAGACCCGCTGTTTAATAATGCGGTAGATGGCCTGATGTATATTAAGATATCAGACTTGCCAGAAAGTACAGTAAAGCCTGTTATGGAGGAGTTTCAAGCAGACCTAGAACGCAAGTTGGCCGCTGGAGTGTCCCCAGAAGAGATTAATTTAGACCTTCCTTAGGGTAGTTCAGTCAAATATGTCAAAGTGTTCAGTTCAGCCCTATAAACCAAAGTGTGTAGCAATTTTTTCTACTACGGTTTTGGCTAATTTCTCATGACTTTCATGGGTCCAACCAGCAACATGAGGGCTAAGAATAACTTTATTGCTATCCATTAAATACCGCAGGGCTTCTGGCTTATTACTGTCGTTTAAAAAACTTTCAAAAGCACTAGTTTCGTATTCTAATACGTCTAAGCCGGCCCCCCTTATTTGTCCTTTTTCAATGGCCCTTACAAGGTCTGCTGTAACCACAGCGCTACCCCGACCCGTGTTAAGTAGCCAGAATGGATGTTGAAACCCATTTATAAAGTGGGTGTTGACCAGCCCTTTGGTTTCTGGGGTTTGGGGTAAATGCAAGCTAAGTACCGTAGCGCGGTTTTGGAGTTCAGAGAGGGATACCTGTGAACAACCGGCTAGGGGAGTAATTTCTTTTAAGTCATGGTAGATAATGTCTACATCAAAACCGCAGAGTTTTTTGGCAAAGGCTTGCCCCATATTTCCGAAACCTATAATTCCAACCGTTTGTCCATCTAATTCTATACCCCTATTACCAGACCTATCCCAAATTCCGTGTTTTACTTCATTATCTGCAGTGTGTAATTTCTGAAACAAAGAGAGGAGCATACCCAAACTGTGTTCTCCAACAGCATTTCTGTTTCCTTCTGGAGCAGCCGCTAAAAAAACACCTAATTCTGCAGCCGCCGCTAGGTCAATATTTTCCAAACCAGCACCTACCCGTCCTATAAATTTTAGTTTTGTGGCAGCTTTTAAAAACGCGCGGTCTATGGGAAATCTCGAACGAAGGATAAGCCCGTCGTATTGGGAGATGATTTCTAAAATAGCCTCTTTTGAGGCCGTATATTGCTCGTGATTTTCAAAGCCTAAAGCAGCCAAACCCTCTATGAGGCAGGGATGATTGGTGTCTATATGAAGTACTTTCATGGGCTGATATTAAAAACCAAGAATGGCTTTGGCAATGCTAAAGTATATAAGAATTCCAAATATGTCATTGGAAGTGGTGATAAATGGCCCAGTGGCAATGGCCGGATCAATCCCTCTTTTGTGTAAAAATAATGGTGTAAAGGTACCAATGACTCCTGCGGCAACAGTTACGGTGACTAGAGAAATAGCAATAGCGATGGAGGTACGCAAGTCTCCTTTCCAAAACCAAGTAAATAACAGCAGTATAACGGCCAAGATAGTTCCGTTTAGGAGGGCCAAGAGCATTTCTTTAAAGACCCTTTGGCCAATACTACCCTTCACGTCATCATTGGCAATACCTTGCACCACGATCGCAGAAGATTGCACCCCAACATTACCCGCCATAGCGGCAATGAGTGGAGTAAAGAAAAATAAGATGGCGTACTTTTGAATCAAGGTTTCAAAGCCCCCCATAATAGCTGCCGCTCCTACACCTCCAATGAGGCCTAAGAACAACCAAGGAATTCTCGCTTTGGTGAGTTCCCAAATACTGTCATCTGCTTCTACGTCATTGGAAATACCTGCAGCCAATTGATAATCTTTTTCTGCT
>JAQWFV010000058.1 GCA_029238555.1 Flavobacteriaceae bacterium | reverse complement strand
GCAGATCAATTAGAGATGGATGCAGAGGCATTGTCTTTATGGAAAGAGATTGTACCTGAATCACAAATTTTATTTGGTAATAAGAAAGATAATTTTTGGGAAATGGGCGACCAAGGTCCCTGTGGTCCCTGTTCAGAAATCCATGTAGATATTCGTACTCCAGAAGAGAAAGCAGCTGTTTCAGGAGCTAGTTTGGTCAATATGGACCACCCTCAAGTAGTGGAGATTTGGAATTTGGTTTTTATGCAATTCAATAGAAAAGCCAATGGTGTTTTAGAGCCACTTCCAGCAAAGCATGTAGACACAGGAATGGGATTTGAAAGACTTTGTATGGTTTTACAAGGGGTTCAGTCCAATTACGACACAGATGTCTTTACCCCTATTATCAAAGAAATAGAGGTCATTAGTGGTAGGGCTTATAGCAAAGATACCCCAACAGATATTGCCATTAGGGTTATAGCAGATCACATTAGAGCAGTAGCTTTTTCTATAGCAGATGGTCAATTACCAAGTAATACAGGAGCAGGCTATGTCATTAGAAGAATTCTTAGAAGGGCCATTCGTTATGGGTTTACTTTTTTAAACACTAAAGAGCCCTTTATGTTTAAATTGGTCCAAGTACTCTCCAAAACCATGGGAGATGCATTTCCTGAATTAAAAGCCCAAAAGCAATTAATAGAAAATGTCATAAAAGAAGAAGAACAATCATTCTTAAGAACATTAGAGCAAGGATTGCAGCTTCTAGACACCCTTATTCTTAGCGCACTAGATAAGGTGTTAGCAGGGGAGAAAGCGTTTGAATTATACGACACTTATGGCTTCCCTATTGATTTAACCGCTCTAATACTTTCTGAAAGAGGCTATGCGTTGGATCAATCAGGATTTGAAAAATCTATGCAGGCTCAAAAGCAGCGCTCAAGAGCGGCATCTGAAGTTTCAAAAGAAGATTGGGAAATCTTAATGCAAGACGACACCCAAGAGTTTATAGGTTATGACCTTTTAGAGACGCAAGTTAAAATGGCTAAGTATAGAAAAGTCACTTCAAAAAAAGAAGGAGAAATGTACCAATTGGTATTTAACTTAACGCCTTTCTATCCAGAAGGGGGTGGGCAAGTTGGAGACAAAGGCTATTTAGAGGCTCCAAATGGAGATGTGACTTATATTGTAGACACTAAAAAGGAGAACAATGAAATTATTCATTTTTCAAATACCCTTCCAAAAGATCCAAGGGCTTCTTTTAAAGCATCCGTAGACAAGAAACAACGAGACAGAACGTCTAAAAACCATACGGCCACGCATTTATTGCATCAGGCGTTAAGATCCATACTAGGCACTCATGTGGAGCAAAAAGGATCTGCGGTACACTCTAAGTACTTGCGTTTTGATTTTTCTCACTTTTCAAAAGTAACCACAGAGCAACTTAAAGAGATAGAAGAATATGTAAACGCTAGAATAGACGGGCACATCCCTTTAGAAGAGCACAGAAACCGACCTTTAGCTCAGGCACAAGCAGACGGCGCTATGGCCTTATTTGGGGAAAAGTACGGGGATACTGTGAGAAGTATCCGTTTTGGACATTCCATTGAATTGTGTGGAGGGACTCATGTAAAGAATACAGGGGACATTTGGCAGTTTAAAATTACCGGGGAATCTGCTGTGGCTTCTGGAATTAGAAGGATCGAAGCCATTACTTCAGATGCCGTTAAAGATTATTATTTAAAAACAGATCAGACTTTACAACAGGTCTTAGGCCAATTGCAAATTAATTCTGATCCGGTAACCGCTATTCAAAAGCTTCAGGAGGAATTTGGACAGTTAAAAGCTTCCTTAGCCGTGCTTCAAAAAGAAAAAGCTGGAGATGTAGGAAAATCTTTGGCAGCATCTTTTGAAGAAATTAATGGGGTACGTTTCTTAGCAGCAGAGGTCTCTTTGGACGCCGCAGCAATGAAAGATTTATGTTTTGAATTGGCTGCCCAGAGTCCAAACACTTTTTTGCTTTTGGGGGCTAAATATGAGGAGAAAGCATTATTGGCTTGCTATATTTCTAAAGAGCTTGTGGCTGAAAAGTCACTAAATGCTGGACAAGTAGTGAAGTCACTGGGGAAGTATATACAAGGTGGTGGTGGAGGCCAAGCATTCTTTGCCACAGCAGGCGGTAAAAACCCCGGAGGTATTGCAGAGGCCATTGCTCATGCAAAAGATTTTATAACCGAATAGATCCCACCTAAATGGAGCTACAAACTAAGGTGCCTTTATCTAATTTGAACTTTCAAATAGATTACGACGCTCAAGTATTGCTCTTGGGCTCTTGTTTCAGTGATCATATAGGCGATTTGTTTGTAAAGCACCAATTCAAGACTTTGAGCAATCCCTTTGGCATTGTATTTCATCCCATTCCGCTCGCCTCCTTGGTGCAGAGAATGGTGTTTAAGCATTATTTTACGGAAGAGGCATTTTTTTTTCATCAAGAGCAATGGCATTCTTATGAGCTTCACTCCTCAATGAGCCGAGCAGTTCTATCAGACGCCCTTAGAAATGCCAATGAAGTGATTGATCTAGGCCATAATTTTCTAAAGAAAGCCTCTCATGTCTTTGTTACATTGGGAACTGCTTGGGGCTATATGTTGAATCATACTACGGTCACTAATTGTCACAAGCAATCCGGTGATTTATTCCAAAAAGAATTGGCTTCTATTGCTGCGATTGAAAATGCTCTAGCAAAAATTCAAGATGCCTTAGCACAAATTAATCCTGATCTAAAACTGATCTATACCGTTTCTCCTGTAAGACATTTAAAAGATGGATTTATAGAAAACACTATTGGTAAAGCACATTTATTGGCTGGCATTCATGCGCATAAGGAAAATATAAAGGATTCAAAAACAGTCGCATATTTTCCATCCTATGAAATAGTAATGGATGAATTGCGAGACTATCGTTTCTATAAAATGGACTTAATTCATCCCAATGAGTTGGCCATAGCCTATATATGGGAATCTTTGGTTGCAGCTACTTTTACGCCCCCCACAAAAAAGCTTCTTAAAGAGGTGGTCTCTATTCAAAATGGGTTGGATCACAGACCCTTAAATCCAACCTCTGAGGCACATAAGAAATTTCTGCACACATTGGGAATGCGTATGGCAAAAATTAAGCAGCAATACCCTCATATGTTTTAAGAATTTAAGTGAGTTTTTACAGGTTAAAAAGCACTTAATCTTTAAAAATATACCGATGCTCGAAAAAATGGGCTTTTATTTTATTATTGATTTTCAGTGACTTACATTGTATTTGTAACCATTAAATACAAGTATTATGAAAAGTCTAAAAACACTATGTACGGTATTATTTATCGGATTAACGGTATCTTGCTCACAAGATAATTCAGATAATTTTTCAGAGGAATGGTCTCAATTAACTACTTTTTCAGAGGCTGAAAATGACTATAATGCCCCTGGGAATGAGATTGGTTTTGACGGCCAAGAGGGAAATACTTCTAATCCTGGAATTGTTGTTCCAGATAGTACAAGTGAAGACCAAACAAGTACGTTAATTGGCTTTCCAAATGGTTTTATTGATCAAAATCTACCGAGTATTGAAACCCCTGGAGCGGGAAATAACTCCATTGAGCAGCAAGAGGCAGAAGCCCTTGTCTTAAGCGACTTACTAAATGAAATTGTTGGAATGACAAGTCAAATAAGCTGTTCAGATACTAACCAATGGCAATTTGCTCCCTATGGAAGTAAACCCTGTGGCGGTCCTCAAGGATATTTGGCCTATTCTAGTAGTATAAACACAGCTTCTTTTCTCAATAAAGTGACAGATTATACTGAAAAAGACGCTGCTTTCAATGTAAAGTGGGGTGTGATGAGTGATTGTGCCATTGTCACGGCACCAGCAGAATTGATTTGCCATGATGGTGTACCGATTATATTGTATTAACTGTATATATTAATTAAGCAGTCTTTATTAAAAAAGCCCTCTAAAAAGAGGGCTTTTTTAATAATTGGATTGTCTGAGCTTACAGGGAGTTGTTTAATGGATCTTACGACAAGACCGTCTTCCACTAAGCCCTTATTTTTTTTCCAGTGATGGCGGGTAAGCAGTCATAATTTCATTGACGAATTTTTGAATGTTGGCTTGTTTTTTTAAAGGGTCGTCTTGAGGTTCTAAAAAGCCTACGCCACTTCCTTGCCAAAGGAGTCTTTTGCTTTTAGCATCTATTATGTCTATAAACAAACGCCCTTTTGCTCTGGTGGTCACTTGGGTATTTTGCATGCCCATTCCTGGCCAAAACCATGGATTCCATCCCCATCCCCATCCTAATCCGGCATTGTTGTAAATGTCTACTTGGGCCTCTTCTTTAGTGAAAAAATTAAGGAGTATGTCTGGTTGTTCACTGGCAGAAAAACCTTTTTCTCGTAGGGTGTTTTCTAAGGATTTTAAAATCCTTCTCTTGTCTAAATCAGAAATTTTTACCTGATCTATTCCCGCTTTGTAAAAAGCGTAGGTTTTGTAGCGATCAAATGATACATTGGGATCGTAATCTGTAATGACCTTTATGCTGGAGCAACTATGGAGAAACATCATAAAAGTGAATAGCGGTAATGCGAATAATAGTTTTTGTCTCATCATAAATCCAGTTTTAAAAAGATTAAAAATTTAATATATCACCCTAAAATCAAAAAGCATGCCATTCTTTTCCATTATTCTTCTGGTGAAATACAATTGAACGGTATTAGCGCAGCGCAACAGGACTACTTTGAGAATGCAGTGCTATTGCTTGTTTGTTTTTGGGTCATAACCATAGGGGCAATGCCTACAACCACTCTCACAGCAATAGCCCCTTTTTAAGTGATATTGGGCAGTAAACACCCTATAACCGCTTGGGTCGTAATAAAAATCACCTTCTTCTACAGGAATGTATTTTTTCATCATTAGTTCGGCAATTGAGATTTAGGGTATAAAAGCTATTTTGTGAATGTTAAAAATACGAATTTTGCGTTCAATTCTCTACTTAGTCCATTGATAAACGAAATAGCTACATATACCGAAATAGACCTGCCTTTGCTTAGAGAGAAAGGCATTCAACTCGCTTTTAAGCGAGAGGAGTTGTTGTTTCCGGGTATTTCTGGCAATAAATACCGAAAGTTAAAATACAATATTCAGGCGGCTAAAGCGGCAAAGCAGCATACGCTGCTCACCTTCGGTGGTGCTTTTTCAAACCACATTGCCGCGGTAGCCTATGCAGGAAAAATCCATGGTTTTAAGACCATTGGGATAATTCGTGGAGAAGAATTGGCAGAACAACCCTTGAATCCTACCCTTGAGAGAGCGAAATTACATGGAATGTCTTTTCACTTTGTGTCTAGGGAGGTGTATAGAGAAAAGCATCGGCCACAATTTGTGGCCAAACTACAAGCGACTTTTGGCCATTTTTATCTCATTCCAGAGGGAGGTACCAACGCACTAGCGGTCAAGGGATGTGCAGAAATACTCCAGGAGTTGGACGCTAAATATACGCACATTTGTGTGGCTGTTGGTACTGGAGGTACGCTGTCTGGTTTGGCAGAGGCTGCATTTGAACACCAAGAAATTCTTGGATTTCCAGCCCTAAAAGGCGCTTTTTTGCAAAAAGATATTTGTAATTTTACACAGCAGAACAATTGGACCCTTTTTGAATCGTATCATTTTGGGGGTTATGCAAAGCTCAGCCCTCAGTTGGTAAATTTTGCCAATCAATTTAGGCGAGATACAGGGGTTGTTTTGGATCCTATTTACACTGCAAAAATGGTTTTTGGCACCTTGGACCTCATTGCTAAAGATTATTTTGTCTCTGGAGACCATATTTTAATGATTCATACAGGGGGTTTACAAGCCATTGAAGGCATGAATAAAAAACTGCGAAAGCAAGATATAGAATGGTTGCTATGAGATTGAAATCTTTTTTATGGGTGGTTTCTTTTGCGTTATTGCTCAGTAGCTGTATCGCAAAAAAGAAGCGCAGCTATGCCCAGGCAAAAAAAGCCTACGAAAAATCAAGTGCTCAAGGGTCAAAACCAAACGCACTACCGGATGAAAACACAGCCGGATTTACCACCTATACCTTTAATTCTGCAGAAGAGTATATACGTACATTCGCTCCCATTGCCTTAGAGGAAATGGAGGCCTATGGTATTCCTGCCAGCATTACCTTAGCCCAAGGATTGTTAGAAAGTGGTGCTGGGAGCAGTAATTTGGTTCGAAAGTCTAACAACCACTTTGGGATAAAGTGTCACACCAAATGGCGGGGCCCTTCCACCACCCATGACGACGACGAAAAGGGGGAGTGTTTTAGGAAGTACCTACACCCCAGAGAGTCCTACAGAGACCACAGTCTTTTTTTAGCCAATGGCAGCAGATATGCGTTTTTGTTTGACTACCGAACCACCGATTATAAAGCCTGGGCTAGGGGATTGAAAAAAGCCGGCTATGCCACAGATCCAAAATACCCCGCCAAGCTCATTGCCCAGATTCAAAAATATAATTTAGACCAATACGACCACCCTAGAAAGGCACAAAGAATTATTAAAGAAAATAGTGAAAACCCAATAAGTAGTTATGTGTCTGACCGTATTCATCAGGTTCAAAAAGGAGATACTCTTTTTGGAATTTCCAAAAAATACGGTCTTAGTGTAGACACACTCAAGAAGATTAACGGGCTTAAGAGCAATGACATTCAGGTGGGTACCTCACTTAAAATAAGTATAAAATAGATGAATTATCAGAGAAGTAGCGCCCTTTTTGAAGCGGCACAGAAAGTAATACCAGGAGGCGTGAACTCTCCAGTAAGGGCTTTTAAAGCAGTTGGAGGGACACCTATTTTTGTTGAACGTGCCAAAGGGGCTTACCTATACGACGTAGACGGGAATAGGTATGTAGATTTTATTGCCTCATGGGGGCCACTTATTTTAGGACACGCTTACGAGCCTGTTTTAAAAGCCGTGACAGAAAAAGCTGCTTTGGGCACTTCTTTTGGAATGCCTACCGCTATTGAAACAGAATTGGCCTCACTCGCGGTTAGTATGGTGCCTGGAATAGATAAAATTAGGTTTGTCAATTCAGGCACAGAAGCCTGTATGAGCGCCATTCGTTTGGCCAGGGGGTTCACAAAAAAAGACAAGATTATAAAATTTAAGGGTTGTTATCACGGACATTCAGACGCCTTCTTAATTCAGGCAGGTAGTGGTGCGGTAACTTTTGGTGCACCGAGCAGTCCTGGTGTGACAAAAGGAACGGCAAAAGACACCCTTCTGGCAGATTATAACGATTTGGAAGGGGTACAACAATTGGTGCAAGAACACAAAGATGATATTGCTGCAATTATCATTGAGCCAGTAGCGGGTAATATGGGCTGTATTCCTCCAGAAGCTGCTTTTATTCAAGGCCTTAAAAGAATTTGTGAACACGAGGGAATTTTATTGGTTTTTGATGAGGTCATGACCGGCTTCAGGCTTGCTCCTGGTGGCGCTCAAGAGGTATTAGATATTCAAGCAGATATTGTTTGTTTTGGTAAAGTAATTGGTGGTGGTTTGCCGGTAGGTGCTTTTGCGGCTAGGACAGAAATAATGAATTATTTGGCGCCAGATGGACCAGTGTATCAGGCGGGAACACTGTCTGGGAATCCGCTTGCTATGAGTGCAGGTTTGGCCATGTTACAAGCACTATCAAAGGACAAAGCGGTATTCAATCGTTTGGCAGAAAAAACAGCCTATTTACATAAAGGGATAGAAGGCGTGCTACTCAAGCACGGTATTCCCCATACGATCAATAGGCTGGGTTCCATGATTTCTGTTCATTTTTGTGAGGCTGCTGTAACAGATTTTTCTTCTGCAGCTGCAGGCGACAATGAAACTTTTAAAAAATACTTTCACGCTATGTTGGCACAAGGGGTTT
>JAQWFV010000029.1 GCA_029238555.1 Flavobacteriaceae bacterium | reverse complement strand
AGGCAGACGAGGTATGGCACGCTGGGGACATTGGAGACTTAGCGGTAACAGATGCTATAGCTGCTTTAAAACCCCTCAAGGCAGTTTATGGAAATATAGACGATCACAAAGCCAGAAGTAGCTTTCCGTTAGATTTAAAATTTGATTGCGAGGGTATGAAAGTGTGGATCACCCATATTGGTGGTTACCCTGGTAAATACAACCAACGCATTAGGGAAGAAATTCAAAAAAATCCTCCTCAAATTTTTATTGCTGGTCACTCTCATATCTTGAAAGTACAGTGGGATAAATCCATACAATGCATGCATCTCAATCCAGGAGCTTGCGGCGTTTCTGGTTTTCACCAAATGAGAACCATGCTGCGATTTTCTATAGACATGGGTGCTTTAAAAGATTTGGAAGTCATTGAATTGGGCTTGAGAGGAAAAAAGCCATAAAAAAACCCGGGTAACAAGCCCGGGTTTTACGCACTAATACTACTAAGATGTTAGGTTTAACGTAAACGATCGACAGATTTTACGAGATCTTCGTCCTTTTTAATGGCTTTATTGGCCACAGATAAAAAAACGATAGAAATAATAGGAACAAACATCCCAATACCCTTCTCAGAAAGAACACTTTCTCCAGATAAATTTAGCCATCGGTAAACGAAAAATCCTAGTAAAAAAAAGTTTAATATGATGTTTAATCGGTTCATTACAAACTGATTAATTCTCTTTTTATAGGAAAAAACACTTATGAAAGTAAGTGTTGCAAATATAATGAACGTGCCTTTGTTTAAAGCATTTGCTAAGGTAAAGATAGTATTTTCCTCCACTTCAGCAACGATATTAACGAAAAAAATAGCGCATAAATTTGCTGCTGCTACAATTAATAAATAAAGTGATTGTATTCTTTGTATCATAGGTGTTGGTTTCTTCTACTGGCACAAAAATAACGGTCTTTTTCAAGATTTAAAGAGAATATTAATTTTTATTTGTATTATTGTATGGTGATTCTGTAAAAGAGGAAATCACACTTACCCCAGGGAAGTTCTTTTTCCCATTTTTCAAGTTATTTACAACAAATTACTTATCTCAAGTATCCACCTATTTTATATCATTGAATGTTTGAAATTTCGAAACTAAAAACCATGAAGCTTCCAGAGCTTCAGGAAATTGCAAAAGGATTAAAGGTTCCTAAGTTTAAAACTTTAAAAAAATTAGATTTAGTATATCAGATTTTAGATCTTCAGGCTACCGATCCCAAAGCTGTTGTTGCTGCTGCAACGCCAGTTTTAGAGGGAAAATCAGAAGCAATTAGTACTAAAAACTCCTCTGAAGAAGCGAGTAAAATTACTGAGGAAATTACTGAAGATGTTCCTTTAAAAGCATCGGAAGCTAGAAGAAAACCTAACCCAAGACCTAGAAAGCCTAGAGAAGCAGACAGCCCATCTACTAGAAATGAAGCGGACGCTCCTTCTGCCAATAACACAGAAACTCCCACTAGAAAAACAGCATCTGCCACTAGGCCGGAAAGAACAAAACCAGAGAGCACTCCAAACAAAAAGGCGCCAGAAGGAGAAGAACAAAATAACGGGAGGGTACAAAACAACCGTCCTAATAGAAGGCCTGAAAATAAGCAAAACAATAGAGACACAAGGTCTACTGAAAAATCTACGGAGCAAAGGAACCATCCACAGCACGCCCCCAAGCAACAAAGCAGGAAAAATCCGAATCAAAACCGTCCTGAGAAAAACTTTAATTATGACAAAGAATTAAAGAATAGATACAAAGATCCAGACTACGAATTTGATAGTATCATTGCCTCAGAAGGGGTGTTAGATATTATGCAAGATGGTTATGGTTTCTTGAGATCTTCTGATTACAACTACCTATCTTCTCCAGATGATATTTATGTGTCCCAATCTCAGATTAGGCTTTTTGGATTAAAACCAGGAGATACCGTATTGGGAGAAGTGAGACCTCCTAAAGAAGGAGAGAAGTATTTCCCACTTATTAAAGTAAATAAAATTAATGGTCAGGACCCACAAGTCGTTAGAGACCGCGTGGCTTTTGAGCACTTAACCCCTTTATTTCCTGAAGAAAAATTCAAACTATCTGAAAGACAGAGTAATATATCTAACCGAATTATTGATTTATTTTGCCCTATTGGTAAAGGTCAAAGAGGAATGATTGTAGCCCAGCCTAAGACAGGTAAGACTATGCTTCTTAAAGACATTGCTAACGGAATTGCAGCCAATCATCCTGAGGTGTACCAACTTATTCTTCTGATAGACGAACGTCCAGAAGAGGTTACGGACATGCAACGAAATGTAAAAGGGGAGGTCATTGCCTCTACTTTTGACAAGGAAGCTACAGAACATGTAAGAGTCGCTAATATTGTTTTGGAAAAAGCCAAGAGATTGGTAGAATGTGGTCATGACGTGGTCATTCTTTTAGATTCCATTACCCGATTGGCTAGAGCCTACAACACCGTTCAACCTGCCTCTGGTAAGGTATTGAGTGGAGGGGTCGACGCCAACGCATTGCACAAGCCAAAAAGATTCTTTGGAGCTGCAAGAAACATTGAAAACGGCGGTTCTTTAACCATTATAGCCACTGCACTTACAGAAACAGGGTCTAAAATGGACGAGGTCATTTTTGAAGAGTTCAAAGGAACTGGAAACATGGAGCTGCAATTAGACAGAAAAATTTCTAACAGAAGAATATTCCCAGCCATTGACCTTACTTCCTCTAGCACGCGTAGAGACGATCTTTTATTAGACGAACAAACCGTACAACGCATGTGGATTATGCGTAAATACCTTGCAGATATGAACCCTGTGGAAGCCATGGAGTTTATAGAGCAACGCTTTAAGCAAACGAAAAACAATGAGGAATTCTTATTGACTATGAATCAATAATCACTCCTCATAATTGTATTAAAACGCCGCGGAGAAATCCGCGGCGTTTTTTTTTGTGGCATTAGCCACTATTCGCTGCTGTTAATTAGGGCACAAAAAAAGCCTGTGGTATTGAAAAATACCACAGGCGTATCAGGTTAAACGAGTAA
Organism: Flavobacteriaceae bacterium; assembly: GCA_029238555.1. The sequence continues at coordinate 356 of JAQWFV010000029.1, read as the reverse complement.
GAATCTCTACTTAAAGAGTCGCTACTTGCTTGGTTAATTTACTCTTCAAGTTAGAAGCTTTGTTAGAGTGAATGATGTTGCGTTTTGCCAACTTATCAATCATAGAGATCACAGATGGAAGCATCTCTAAAGCTGCTTTCTTATCTTCTTCTAAACGTAATTTTTTAAGGGCATTACGCATGGTCTTGTGCTGGTACTTGTTACGTAAACGCACTGCCTCGTTTCTTCTAATTCTCTTTAATGCAGACTTGTGATTAGCCATAGTTTTAATTTGTAATTGTTATGAATGTTACCATTCGCTTTTGTAGTCCGTAGGGGAATCGAACCCCTGTTACCAGGATGAAAACCTGGCGTCC
>JAQWFV010000025.1 GCA_029238555.1 Flavobacteriaceae bacterium | reverse complement strand
CAAAATACAAGAACGAGGGCGACATTTTTGGCTATCATTACGCGCTGCGCATGCAGGGAAAAAGGGCCTATATACAGTGGCGGGGAAATTTCCGCCATTGGGACGCATTCGCGTCCCTCAGTGCCCAACAACGTTCCGGATATCGATTGGGAAAAATGCAAAATGAGCGCTATTTAGATTCTTCATTGGGCAAGGACGCTGTGTTGCGTTTTAATACGATAAAAGCAAAAATTGGTGCAAGCTATAAGTTCAACGGCAGGCATCAGTTACAAATGACACTTTTACAAGGAAGAGAACCCATTGAGGGATCTAAATGGTATATAAATCCGAGGGATAGGCCCTTAATCTCACCAGATATTAAGGCGAAACATCTATTTTGGACAGAAGTTAATTATCACCTGCGTTTACCCAAAATTTTGGGGCGGTTTAATTTGTTTTATGGACGCTTTAAGGACCAAAATTCCCTGCGATATTTTTTTACCGAAACTGCTTTAGGGGCAGATTTTGTTCAAGAATGGGTTTCTGGGCAAAACACCAAACACATTGGATTTGAATTTGGATTTCAACACCAGATTTCTGCTGCAGTTCAAATTAATTTTTCAGGCGCTTTGGGAAAGTACACTATCACAAACAATCCCAACGTCAAATTGTTTTTTGACCCTGGATTAGAGTCATTACAACCCAATAATCTAGAAGGAGTCCAAGATTTTGGTGCAGCTCGTGTAAAGGGTACTTCTTTACCCTTAGGGCCTGGAAGGGCATTTTCTTTGGGAATTTCCTATCGAGACCCCTCTTATTGGTGGTTTTCAGTTAGTTTAAATAGTTTGGGATTATCCTATGTTGGCCCTTCTTATTTGAGAAGCACAGCTGCTTTTTTACTGCCGGATCAGCTTTCAGGAGAACCCTTGTCTCCCACAATAAACCTCCTTACACCTACCCAGCGTTCACTGCCCTCATTCCATTTGATGAATTTGGTGGCAGGAAAATCTTGGCTTGTGGAAGGTAAATACACCAGTCTTTTCCTCTCCGTCAACAACCTATTAAACCAGCAGTATCTGTCTGGGGGCTATGAGCAGAGCAGAAAGGCGAGTATTGAATCATTTACTGAAGACCAACGCAGTGGTCAGCCGTCTTTTGACACTAAATTTTGGCACGGATCAGGACGCACATTTTTTTTAAATCTCAACATTTCTTTGCCGCCAAAGGGCCATAAGAAATGAGCGCTTAAAGAGTAAACATACTCTGTAAGGGCTTTATAAATATATAATTATGAGTCATTTTCCACCCAGAGTACCCATTATTTTATTGCTATCCCTTTCTTTTTTAGTGGCCTGTGAAAAGCCACACACGGAAATGGAAAAAGCAGGGGAATTTCAACTTTCCTTTGCCGCACTTAAAGACAGTGCTCATTTAGGGGTATATCGCTTTAGAACATCTGTGTATGTGGAGGCTTATGTAATATCTTCAGATGCAGCTGGTCAGTTTTTTGGAAAAATAGTGCTCCAAGAAAATTCTAATGACAAGGCTATGGGTTTATTGTTGTCTACAGATCTTTTTGAAACCGCCCTTTGGTACCCCGAGGGCCAAAAAGTGCGGCTGCACTTAAAAGATCTTTATATAGATCAAAAGACTTTGGGTTTGAGTGTAGGGAGTGTTTTTAGCTCTTTTGGGAATTTGTCTATTGGTCGTTTGCCCCTATTAAATACCCAAGAATCCCTTGAATTTATTGCTGGAGAAACTATGGTAATTGCCCCTAAAAAGAGAACTCCTTTAGGCTTAACAGATATAGACTTGCAGACCTTAGTCCAAATAGATAGTTTGCGTATTGGTCCAGAAAGTCAAGGGCTCAATTTCGCAGATTATAAAGAAGACAGCCTCAGGGTGTTTTATGACAAAGATGGATCAAAAGTTTACTTAAACAGTAGTGGATATGCAGACTTTTGGGACACCCCATTGCCTGAGCATTGGGTGTCTATAAAAGGTGTTTTAACAAAAGTTCGTACTAAGTATGAACTTGAAATTAGGGATTTAAGCGACATTAAAATTAACCTGTAGGAAGCATATTCAACACAAAAATCAGGTCTTCAGGAGTGACAGGTTTCAAAATATAATTGTTGACTATTTCATAGTTTCTAGCCCTAATAAAATCGTTAGCGTCAATAGAGGAACTAATGATATAGACAAATACATCTTTTCGGTTGTGGTTAGGTATAGCAATAAAATCTTCTAAAAAATCCCAACCATCCATGATAGGCATGTTTAGATCTAGAAATATTAAATTAGGTAATTGCTCCCCTCTTTTCACCATAGACTTCAATCCGTTTATAGCTTCTTCTCCATTGTGATAGACTAGAATGTCGTCACAGAAATCTACTTCTTTCATCACTTTTTTTGTTCCAAAAACAAAAATAGGATCGTCGTCAATAATACAACTTCTACTAATTTTTCTCATCATTTTATCCTTTCTGAAAATATACTTTAAAGGTGGTACCTTCATTCACCTGACTCTCAACTTCTATTTTGCCATTCATGGCTTCTATTTGGTTTTTAGTAATAAACAAACCAATCCCCTTTGCATCAGGGTGTTTGTGGAATGTTTTATACATTCCAAAAATTTTGTTTTTATGTTTCTTTAAGTCAATGCCTAAACCATTGTCTTTAAACACCAGCACTTTGTAAAGGCCTTCTGTATAAGCACTAATATCTAAATGCGGGTCTCTATTCGGGTGTTTGTATTTAATACTATTGGTAAATAGGTTAAGAACTATGCTCTCAAGATAGGCATTCACTGCCTTTACTTTAAATTCGTCACTGATATTGAGATCACATTGTACTCCATGTTTTTCCACAAGTCCATTAATACTGTTTTTTACCTGTATTACGGCTTCTTTTAAAGAGATGGACTCTAGGTTTTCTAAGGTATTTGTTTTTACCTGTACCACTTCATTGAGGTGTACTACAGTTTCATTTAAACTCCTTGACGAATCTCTAATGAGCTTTTTTATGGTTTTCTTTTCTTGATCATTTTGTTCTTCAATTAGAAAATTAGAAAGCATGCTTAAATTACTGGAATGCGATCTTAAATTGTGAGACACAATATGGGCAAAATTAAGTAGGCTTTTATTTTGGGTGTTTGTAATGTCTAGAATTTTCTTAAGCTTTGTTTCAGCATTTATTCTAGAGCTTATGTCTACTACTTGAGAAATAAAGTGTAACAATTTTCCATCAATATCCTTCACAGCAGTGACCGTTAAAATAACATTGACAATATGTCCTTTAGCATGAAAATAACGTTTTTCCATACTGTAACTGTTTCTCTCTCCAACGATTAATTCATTGAGAAGGACTAAGTCTTTTTTAAGATCATCAGGGTGGGTTATGTCTTGAAAAGTAAGCGAAAGTAGCTTTTTCTTTGTATATCCCAAACTTTGAGAAATGCTTTCATTTACGTCTAGCCATGTCCCATCTAGCCCTACAATAGCCATACCTACAGAAGAGTTTTGAAAGGCGCCTTTAAAAGATTCTTCACTGCGTTCTAAACTCATTTTGGTCCTAATGAGTTCTGTAATGTCCCAATTGGCTCCTACCATTACGTCTGAATCAATATTATTGCCTTTTCTAAGGACTGAGGCAGCTGTAACATGCCTCACTTCACCATTGGGCCATATGACCCGGAAATTTGTATTAAAATTATTGTTTCCTTCTATGGCGTCGTTTATTTCTTTCTGACAACGCTCCTGGTCCTCTGGATGTATGCTATTTTTCCATGCCTCGTAACCACCCGAAAAATCTTTTTCATTAATTCCGTACAGCTCGTACATGGCTTTGTCCCAAACCAAGCTGTTTTGTTTAATATTGTATTCCCAGATACCAATATTGGCTGCATTTTTAGCAATATTGAGTCTTTCCGAGGTTTCTCTATATGCCAAATCTATTTTTTTGGCTTGGTTTATATCCTGGAAAGTACCAAATAAGCGAACACATTTACCGTTTACCATTTCAGACTCTCCTTTGGCACGTACCCAAATTTTCTTTTTGGTATAAGTAACCAATTGTAAATCAATATCCCAAGGCGTTCCTTTTTCTATAGCATTTTGAATGAGTTTGGTAATGGTGTCTCTTGAATAGCCCGCTTTGTAGAAATTAATTCCTGTTGCAAGGTCAGGCTCAAAGTCCTTTGATACTTCATGGATTTCTCTTGTAATATCTGTCCAATGAATTTTGTTAGCGATAAGATCTACTTCCCAACCACCAATTCTTGCAACCCTTAGCGCACTTAAAAGCAGTTCTTCTGATCTTTTTTTGTCTGTAATATCTTCTAAGACTAAAATAACCCCCTCAATTTCACCTTCATTATTCTTCCAAGGTTTTACGTTCCAACGATACCATTGGTGGGCTAATTTTTCAGAATAAAATTTTTCTGCATCATTAGAACCAGTTTTTCCCTTTAGTCCGTTTTCAATATATGTTTTTAATTTATTTGGGATATTAGGTATGATTTCTGAGATATGTCTACCCCCATAATACGATTGGTCTAAATTAAAGGTTTGTCTAAAAAGATCAGAATGGTTTATGCAAACCAAGTCCTTAGAAATAATAATTAAGGGCACAAACGACTCCTTAATAAGTCTATTCATTACAGAGAGAGGAATCTCGTTTTGTTTAGATTTCATAAATCAAAGATAGTATTTTGTAGGTATATTCTTACAAAAGAATGAAATATTTATAAAAATTACCTTTTTAAGATTTTTAAATATACCATATTAAAACAGCTTAAATGAATCCCTTGTTGTAATTTTAAGTGCATGTTCAAAATTTAAATGATATGAAATCTACCCTGCTAAATTTAGCTTTGTTACAGTTTCCGTTGGCTTGGGAGTCCCCAGAAGAAAACAAATATTTTTTTGAGGAAAAAATAATGGCGGGCCACACTCAAAGCCCAGATGTAGATCTATGGGTGCTTCCGGAAATGTGGTCTACTGGCTTTAGTATGAATTTGGTCAAAAATGCCCGAAACATTGGAGCAACTTCCTTGTCTTTTATGATAAATATGGCCTTAAAAACACAGTGTGCTGTTGCAGGAAGCACTGTGTTTGAAGAAGATTCCAAGGTGTTTAATCGTTTCTTTTTTGTATTTCCAGATGGGACCCATGAATCCTATGACAAAAGACACACTTTTTCTATGGCCGGCGAAAGTGAGGTTTATCAAAAAGGGACTACTCATTCGATCATTCAATTTAAAGGATTTAAGATCTTTCCACAAGTTTGTTATGACCTTCGTTTTCCTAGTTGGTCCCGAAACACCCATAACTACGACCTCTTGTTGTATGTAGCGAATTGGCCT
>JAQWFV010000012.1 GCA_029238555.1 Flavobacteriaceae bacterium | reverse complement strand
TTGAATCAATTTCATTGCTGGAATCTCCCAAGGCTTGTCTACCATGATTTGTCCTTCCTTTACCGTAGAAACTTCTCCTGCAGGAAATATACCCAGCACATGGCCCTCTTTTAAGTGGCGCATAGCCTCTTTAAAACCCTTAAGGCTATTTTGGGCATCTTTATGGTTTTCGAAAGGATTAACTGGAAATATATTAGGTGCCATTGGTGCCACCCTATGCAGTAAAAAATTAGCCATGATTTTGTAATCTTCTCTGTAAAGAAGCATTATTTTCATGAGCAAAACACCGTCAATAGCACCAAGTGGATGGTTAGATACCGTAATAAAAGGGCCTGATTTAGGCAGTCTTTTAAAGTCCTCGTCTGGTATTTCAAAATCTATTTGAAAATGCGCAATCACCGCATCTAAAAATTCTGGTCCAGATAGCTGTTTGTTTTTATCGTAAAATCTATTGATTGCTTGTATCCTAGTGAGTCTGAGTAACAAACCACCTAAGGCGTCACCCAAAAGACCGAAACGACTTAAACCCAATACTTTAGACACCTCTCTAGCAGACACTAGCCCCATATGACCAAACTTAAAAAAAGATTACTCCTTGAACGAACTACAAAGTAAAGATAGAAAAGTTTCCCTATTGCACCACTAACTGCAAGGTCTCTTTAGCCCTTTGCTCTAAAAGGATTGCTTTACCTTTCTGCAGGCTTTCTATGGCTTCTGAATTAAAATGACGTATCGTGAAAAGCGATACTCCTTTGTGGCAAATTACCTTAAATTCCTTTTGAAGCAAAGGTAACAACTCATCCAATCGATTAAACCTGTTGTCTACGCAAACAGAAAAGCTGATCGCTGAGTTTTGAATTAAATCTACCTTTAAGCTGTACTGGTGCAATAGTTTAAATAAAGCCCCTATGCTGTCTTCTACAATAAAAGAAAAGTCCAAAGAAGACAACTCCAATAACACCTGATCGCGTTTGACTATAAAACATGGAACGTAGGGTTGTATTCCCACACCTTTACCTACTGTTGTACCCGCTGCTTTTGGGTCTATAAAAGATTTTACATGTAAGGGTATTTCTTTTCTTTGTAGGGGTTGTAAGGTTTTTGGGTGAATGACAGAAGCACCGTAAAAAGCCAACTCAATCGCTTCTGTGTATGAGATATTTTCCAAAAGCGTGGTCTGTTCAAAATAACGGGGATCTGCATTTAATACCCCTGGAACATCTTTCCAAATGGTGACCGCATTTGCATTTAAGCAATAAGCCAATATGGCAGCAGTGTAATCGGAACCCTCTCTGCCTAATGTTGTGGTGAAATTATTGTGGTCAGACCCTAAAAAGCCCTGGGTAACATACAAGGTGTTTTTCTGTATGGCTGCTTTAGTCTCTACAGCGGTTTTCTCCCAATCTACCACTGCATCCCTATACTGGTCGTTTGTTTTAATACATTTTCTAATGTCCAACCAAGTATTATCTACTCCAGAGACTGATAAATAAGCACTCAAAATAGTACTGGATAAAAGTTCCCCATAACCGACCAATTGGTCGTAAACAAAATTGTAATTAGGAGATTTATTCCAAGCCAAAAACCCTCTGATTTCAGCCTCTAATACAGATAAAGCCTTGAAAATCTCGTGTTGTTCGGATGGAAATAATTCCCTGCAAATGGCCCGGTGAAAATCCATTAAACCACCCAATGAGTCCTCAACCTCATTTTGAAGTCCTGATTTTTTATCGGAAAAATAGGCTGCTACCAATGCTTCCATTGCATTGGTTGTTTTTCCCATGGCAGAAACCACAACCAAAGTGTTTTTATGGCCCATGGTTTCTAATACCTTAACCACATTCTTTACCCCTGCAGCATCTTTAACAGACGCGCCTCCAAATTTAAAAATTCTCATATTAAATGCTATTAAAACCAGCTATTCCTTTTTCATCTAATTGGACAACATTCCAATCTCTCATGACATTTGCCCCCTTGGCTTCGTAAAAATCTATCGCTGGAGTGTTCCAATCTAAGACCTCCCATGAGACCCTTTTTAAACCTTTTTCTTTTGCGTAAGAGACTACTTTTGACAAGAGCGCATTGCCTATTCCCTTACCGCGCTGCGAAGCAGTAACTATAAGGTCTTCTAAATGAATCACTGGGCCTTTCCAAGTAGAATATCTGGGATAAAACAAGGCAATTCCCACTATTTCACCAGCAGATTTTTCAGCGACAAAACAATGAAACAATGGGTTTGAACCAAAACCGTCTCGCTCTAGGTCAGCAATACTTACTTCCACAGCCTGAGGCTCTTTTTCAAAAACCGCCAGTTCATTAATCAGGGCCCAAACGCCTTTCATATCCGATTTAACTGCCTCTCTAAGATGAAAATCCATATCTAATGTTATAAATGAAACACAAAGTTATAATTTTATATTTATCAAGGACGTACTTACTCAATTCTTTCACAAAAACTCCGATAGTTGTGACGTAATTGAGTGACTACAAAAAAAATTGAAGGTTAGTGATTAAAATTGGAAGGCTGCCATAAAAAAAGGGCCCAAAGGCCCTGATTTATTTATTAGTAAAAGTAGCACCCAAATCAGTTCAATTGAAAAGAAACTTTTACTCTAAAATGTTGCTATGTTGCACACTAACTATAGAAGAGATTGATATTCCTCAAAGCTCAATTTACCGCCAAAAATAACTGTAGATCTTAGAATCAATTTTTTAGCCTCCTCAGTGGTATATCCCAAACCTATGGCATATTTTAAAACCAAAGCTTCTTCTTCCTCATCTATCTTGTGGTCTGCAAATACGATTCTAAATAAATCAAACAAGCGTTCTAACCTTGTTTGGGCATCTGAAGGTGGGTCAATAGGATACTTGTTTTCCTTTTTCATAACCTCTTTGTACTCCTCCTGGCTAATGCCAAGTTTTTTAGCAAATCGGTCAATGACAACCATTTCTGAGGCATTAATTGCACCATCTACAACAGCCAATGTGGCTATGGCTGCAAAATGGGCCAAATTGGTTCTGTGTTCACTGTTGCTGTATAAATCTACAAAAGACATAAAATATTCACTTTATATTAGGTGGTAAAGATAGGCCTTTTACCCTATATTTGCTAAAAATTTACCCTTGAGTAAATCGATCATTAGCAGCATTTTTTCCAGCTTTTTGTCTCCTCAATTATCTGGGCTTATTACAGAAAAAGAAGGTGTTTTACCTACAGAAACCAAAACTGTTTATCTAAACGGATTGGCTGGCTCTGCCCTTTCATTTGCCATAACCGCTTTATTTAACGAGTCCAAAGTACCCTTTGTGCTTATCTTAGAAGACAAAGAAACAGCCGCATATGTGCTCAATGACTTAGAATCATTCATTGGAGAAGACAGGGTGCTTTTTTACCCAGCGAGTTATAAGAAACCTTACCAACACTCCCAAACAGACAATGCGAATATTTTATTGAGGGCAGAAGTCCTTCAGAGGTTTGGAAAAAAAGGAAAGCCACTCTGCATTGTGAGCTATCCAGAAGCCATTTTTGAAAAAGTCATTCAAAAGAAAACACTGGAAAAAAACACCCTAAATCTAAAGCAGGGAGACCTAATCTCCTTAGATTTCCTCAACGAAAGTCTTTTTGAATACGGATTCAAAAGGGTAGAGTTTGTCAGTAGCCCTGGCGAGTTTTCAGTCAGAGGTGGGATCGTAGATGTTTTTTCTTATGCCTATGACCATCCTTATAGGATTGAATTCTTTGGAGAAGAAGTAGAAAGTATTAGAACTTTCGATATTGTGAGCCAACGCTCTATAGCAAAACAAGAAGAGATTAGTATTATTCCTAATGTCACTCAAACAGACACCCTCACAAAGCGACAAGATTTCTTTAGCTTCACAGATAAAAAAACTACTGTTTTTATTAGAAAACCAGGGGTGCTGAAACAGAAAATTGATAGTCTATACAAAGAAGCAGTCCTAAAATTTGACAGCTTAGAAGGTGAAATAGCTCAAATACCCCCCGAAAATTTATATGTACAAAACAAGGAGTTGTTTGCTGCTTTAGAAAACCACCATAATGTGTTTCTGGAGAGTCAAGCGTCAGAAATTAGTCAACTAGGCATACAAAAAACACCAGCTAGTGCAGAAAACAATATTCTGATAGACTTTAAAGGAACAGACCAACCTGCATTTAATAAAAAATTTCCGCTCATTATAGAGCGACTGTCACAAAACAAGCTCAAAGGCATGGACAATTATTTGTTTTGTGCCAGCGATCAACAGGCCAAGCGTTTTAGTGATATTTTTGAAGCAACAGAAAAAGAGGTGCCTTACAAAACCGTGGTATTGCCTATTCATAGAGGTTTTGAAATTCCTTTATTACAGCTAGCTTGCTATACCGATCATGAAATTTTTGAAAGATATCACAAATTTCACATCAAAAATGGTTTTGATAAGAAAGAAGCTATTAGCCTATCTGAGCTTAACAAATTAGAGATTGGAGATTACGTTACCCATATAGACCACGGTATTGGAAAATTTGGCGGACTACAAAAAATAGATGTTGAAGGAAAAAAGCAAGAAGCCATAAAATTGTCTTATGGAGAGAGAGATGTACTTTATGTGAGCATTCATTCCCTCCACAAAATTGCCAAGTTTAATGGAAAAGATGGTAGCCCTCCCAAAATATATAAACTTGGTTCGGGAGCATGGAAAAAAGTTAAAGAAAAGACCAAGTCCAGGGTTAAAAAACTTGCTTTTGATCTCATACAAATCTATGCCAAAAGACGGCTACAAAAAGGATTTCAATACGCAGCAGATTCGAGTTTACAACACGAATTAGAGGCCTCATTTTTATACGAAGACACTCCAGATCAGTTGACTGCCACAGAAGATATTAAAAAAGATATGGAAAGTGAGCGTCCTATGGACAGGTTAATCTGTGGAGACGTAGGCTTTGGTAAAACAGAAGTAGCCATTAGGGCTGCATTTAAGGCGGTAGACAATGGCAAACAAGTGGCTATTTTAGTGCCCACCACCATTTTGGCTTACCAGCATTTCAATACCCTTTCTGCCAGACTGAAAGACATGCCCGTTTCGGTAGATTACCTCAACAGGTTTAGGAGCTCTAAAGAAAAAAAGGCTGTTTTAGAGCGTTTAGAGAACGGCAGATTAGACATTGTTATTGGGACGCACCAACTGGTCAACAAAGCCGTAAAATTCAAAGACTTGGGACTGCTTATTGTAGATGAGGAGCAAAAATTCGGGGTAGGTGTAAAAGACAAACTTAAGTCACTCAAAGAAAATGTAGACGTACTGACCCTCACCGCAACTCCTATTCCAAGAACTTTGCAGTTCAGCTTAATGGCTGCGAGAGATTTGTCAGTGATTAATACTGCTCCACCGAACAGGTACCCTATTGAGAGCAGTGTAATTCGTTTTAATGAAACACTGATTAGAGATGCTATTTCCTATGAAATTCAAAGGGACGGTCAGGTATTTTTCATTCACAATAGGATTGAAAACATAGCAGAGGTAGCTGGACTCATACAGCGATTGGTGCCAGATGCCAGGGTGGGAATTGGCCACGGGCAAATGGACGGCAAAAAACTTGAAAACCTCATGAAAGCATTCATGAGCGGTGAATTTGACGTTTTGGTCTCTACAACCATCATTGAAAGTGGTCTAGACGTATCTAATGCCAACACCATTTTTATTAATAATGCCAATAACTTTGGCCTGAGTGACCTCCACCAAATGCGCGGGCGTGTAGGAAGAAGCAATAAGAAAGCCTTCTGCTACTTCATTACCCCTCCTTATGAGGTCATGACGGCCGATGCCAGAAAAAGAATCCAAGCCCTTGAACAATTCACCGCGCTAGGAAGCGGCTTCAATATTGCTATGAAAGACCTAGAAATCAGGGGTGCTGGAGATATTCTTGGTGGAGAACAGAGTGGTTTTATCAATGAAATAGGATTTGAAACCTATCAGAAAATTATGGCAGAGGCCATAGATGAGCTAAAGCAGTCAGAATTCAAAGACCTTTACGAGACGCCCGAAGAAGACAGCAATAAGGCTTTCGCTTCAGAAACTCAAATGGACGCAGATATTGAAATGTTATTCCCAGATGATTATGTGAATAGCACTTCTGAAAGGCTCAACCTGTATACCACATTAAATGGATTGACTAATGATGCTGAATTAGACGCTTTTGAAAATGAACTTATTGATCGCTTTGGACCCATCCCAGAGGAAACAAAAGACCTTTTGCTAGCGGTCCAAGTCAAATGGATTTCAAACTATATGGGTATGGAAAAAGTCGTGATGAAAAAAGGCAAGTTCCTGGGTTATTTCATTGCAAACCAACAATCTGACTATTATCAAAGTGCCAGATTTAGAAAGGTGTTGGCCTTTGTTCAAGCACACTCAAAACAATGCACGCTAAAAGAGAAGCAAACCAGAAGTGGCCTAAGGCTCTTATTAGTAATCGAAGGCGTTCATAAAGTCAATAGCGCCTACAAAATACTGTCTAGTTTTAAAGCGTCTTAAGGTCTTTAATTGTTCTAAAAGCTACGTCTACCTGAGCGTCATTTACTATTATAGTAAATTCATTGGTCGTAGATATTACCTCGTAAAGCACTATACCCTCCCAGGCCAATCTTTGAAAGATAAAATAATAAATACCTGGGACAGACACATTTTCTGCAGGTAATTTAACCGTAATGGAAGATAAATTTTCTGCTTTTTGGGTACATTTTTCCGTCACAAAAAGTGTTTCAACGGTCTTATCTAAGGCACCACTAACCACTATGTTTAGCTCATTCACTCCTCTAGAGGAGGTGTAAAACACGTCTTTATTCTTATTAATTTCTTTTAAAAGCAGGGTTTGATTTTCTAGAATACTATCTGAAATTAAAAAGGTAAAGTCTGTAAGAGAAGAACGCACGGTAATTTCTCCTATATTTTTTAAAACTTTAATGATTTTGTGGGTCGCTCTAAATTCCATGTCGTCCGACAATCTTTTTAGTGCCATTACTATAGCGCCATTTCTAATATCTTTTCCTAAGGCCTCTTCAATTTCCGGCATAATAATTCGAGAAAGAGACGTAAGATTAATGATTCCCTGTGCTAAAGCACTTTGTAAAAAAGGTTTCTTTTTAATGTAATTTTCTACAACTGAAGAGATGGTTTTCATCTTAAAAAAATAAAATTAGACTTAAACAAGCTTTAAAATAGAATGCAAATGTAACACTTTGTTACAGATTAAACAAAATGTTGTTGAATTAAAAATGATAAAAAGCGTCTTTAAGGTGTTCTAAATCATATGAATGGGTGCTCATTGTAATGTACACAATGTCAAAACGAGCTTCTTTATTCACTTTATAGCGTTGTATATAGTAATTTGCAGCCCTAATAAGGTGGTGTATTTTAGAAGGCGGCACCAATTGTATTAAAGGCACTAAAGCTGGCGATGTTCTGGTCTTTACCTCTATTACGACAAGAAAGTCTTCATGAATTGCAATAATATCTATTTCAGCTTTTCTATGTCTGTAATTAACTGCCCTTATCTCATAACCCTTTGAAATAAGGTACTCTTGTGCTATTCGCTCTCCTTTAGCGCCCAAATCATTGTGAATTGCCATGCGTTAGATTTTAAATGTAGGCCCATGCTGACTTGGAGGGTATTCGCAACGTTACCGTTAAAAAATTTGGAGACTAAAACCATAAGGTTCCTGTGATATACCTCTAATAATATACTTAAAAACTTTTAAAAAGACCCCCTGAGCTCTTGACAAATTACCTATTTTTGTAGGTAATTTTTTTTAAGTATTATGTCTCAAAATTCAGAAGCCTCTAGGTACACCATTACCGCAGCACTCCCTTATACTAACGGTCCAATTCATATTGGTCATTTGGCAGGTGTATATGTCCCTGCAGATATTTACAGCCGTTATCTGAGGGGTATTGGCAAAGATGTTGCTTTTGTTTGTGGTAGTGACGAGCATGGTGTAGCCATTTCTATGAAGGCTAAAAAAGAAGGCATTAGCCCTAAAGAGGTCATTGACAAATACCATAAAATTATTTCAAAATCCTTTGTAGATTTTGGAATTACTTTTGATCACTACTCCAGAACTTCTGGTGAAATGCATCATAAAACCGCTTCAGATTTTTTTAAAAAACTATATGAAGATCAGACCTTTATCGAGGAAACCACCCCACAACTATTCGATCCAGAGGCTCAGCAATTTTTAGCAGATCGGTTTGTAACGGGAACTTGCCCAAAGTGCGGTAATGAAGACGCCTATGGAGACCAATGTGAGTCTTGCGGAAGCGCTTTAAACGCTACTGAACTCATAAACCCTAAATCTACCTTAAGTGGTGCAACTCCCGTACTCAAGGAAACCAAACATTGGTTTTTACCCCTCGATAGGTATGAGTCATTTTTAAAAGAATGGATTTTAGAGGGCCACAAAAAAGATTGGAAACCCAATGTTTACGGACAATGCAAATCATGGATAGAAGAGGGACTCAAACCCAGAGCAGTGACAAGGGATTTAGACTGGGGCATTCCAGTTCCTGTAACAGGAGGCGAGGGAAAAGTACTTTATGTCTGGTTTGACGCACCTATAGGATATATTTCAGCCACTAAAGAATGGGCTGAAAAAATCGGAAAAGATTGGGAACCCTATTGGAAAGACACAAATACTAAAATGGTTCATTTCATAGGGAAGGATAATATTGTTTTTCACTGCATTATATTTCCTGCTATGCTTAAAGCACATGGAGATTATATCTTGCCAGAAAATGTTCCTGCCAATGAATTTTTAAACTTAGAAGGGCAAAAACTTTCTACCTCCAAAAACTGGGCTGTTTGGCTACATGAATATCTTGAAGCCTTTCCAGACCAGCAAGATGTATTGAGATATACCCTTACAGCAAATGCACCAGAATCTAAAGACAACGATTTTACTTGGAAAGATTTTCAGGCCAGGAATAACAATGAATTGGTGGCCATTTTAGGAAATTTCATTAATAGAGGGGTGGTATTGACACAAAAATATTATCAGGGCAAAGTACCTACGCCAGGCCACTTAGAAGCTATAGACTTAGAAACCCTGGCTGCACTTAAAAAATTTCCTGCAGCTATAGCCCAATCTATTGAAAAATATCGATTTAGAGAAGCCTGTGGAATATTAATGCAAGTAGCAAGACTTGGAAACAAATACCTGGCAGACAGTGAACCATGGAAGCTCGTTAAAACGGATCCAAAAAGAGTGGAGTCAATAATGTACGTCAGTTTGCAAATCGCTGCTGCTTTGGCGGTATTATCGGAGCCTTTCTTACCATTCACCTCCAATAAGTTAAGTGAAATGCTAGACTTAGCCCCCCTAGATTTATCTTGGAAAAATGTATCTGAAAAAGAGGCGCTCCTTCCTAGCGGGCATGTCATAAAAGAAGCCCAACTCCTTTTTAGAAGAATTGAAGACAGCGAAATAGATGCCCAGGTTCAAAAATTACATCAAACTAAAATAGATAATGCCGCTATGGAAGCTACTGTAGTACCCCAAAAAGACACCTCAAGTTTTGAAGATTTTAGTAAATTAGACCTCAGAACAGGCACTATATTATCTGCTGAGAAAATGCCAAAAGCGAAGAAATTATTGGTGCTTCAAGTCCAAACCGGACTAGATACTAGAACAATAGTTTCTGGAATATCAGAGCACTTTAGTCCAGAAGAAGTGGTCGGTAAAAAAGTGACTGTTCTAGTCAACCTAGCACCAAGAGCATTAAGGGGAGTAGAAAGTGAGGGAATGATCTTAATGACGGAGCACAAATCTGGAAAATTAGTGTTTGTAAACCCGGATGAAGATGGGGTGGCAGATGGCGCTGTAATTAGTTAAGCAAACAGGGACTAAAATAATTACTAGAACCAAAAACATATTTAAACTCAAAAAAAAGCCCGCAAATGCGGGCTTTTTTTTTAAAAATGTAAGGGCAATAATAATAAACTATGCTCGAACTTCATTCCCCTGTTTGATTGCCTTTATGTTGCAACAACAACACCTCTGTGCACAGCACTTCGGTTTTATATCTCGTCTCTCCCTCTGGAGAGGTATAGGTCCTATGGGTGAGTTTCCCTTCAATAGCAATTTCCTGACCCTTGCTTACATACTGCGCTACAATCTCAGCTGTTTTTCCCCAAGCAACAATGGAATGCCACTGAGTGTCTGTCATTAATACCCCTTCTTGATTTCTGAATTTTTCATTGGTTGCCATAGAAAAATTGATCACTGTTTTACCACTTTCTAAGGTCTTTAACTCTGGTTGAACACCTAAATTTCCAATGAGCTGAACTTTGTTTCTGATTGCTTTCATAATATATATTTTATAAGGTTAAATAAAAAGAACTGCCTTTGAAGCTTCATTCATTTTACCCTACAAACATAGTTGCGGCATTTGGCTATAGTCGGTATTAAAATATTTGTTGTCGTTTACAGTCGTTTGTAAACGTTTACAGATCAATCAATAAGGATTTTAGTCTATTTATGGG
>JAQWFV010000011.1 GCA_029238555.1 Flavobacteriaceae bacterium | reverse complement strand
TTTATAAATGCCCAAAGTAAAATCCAAGGGAGACTTTATTAAAGTATTAAACTGCTCTTGATCAAAAAAATGTTCGCTTTTCAACAACAACTTTAAAGGTTCAATAATTGAAAAATCGTTTTCCCTCATTACTTTAGCCATCTGTTTAACTACATTTTCCATCACACCGTCGGATACATCAGGATAAACAAAAAATTGATATAACCTTCGTGATATATAAAGACATGATTCTTCTGTTTCAAATAACATATTAACCACTTCTTCTAGTTCCTCCCTGCCGGCATCACCTTCCTTGCCCACTATAACATTATTATTGTAAAATGAAGAAAATTGTTTGTCGGAAATGTCATGGTTCCAAGATTCAAATTGAGCATTATGCTCATGCCCTTCTCTAAAAACAACATCGTAATCTATTTTCCAACCGACAAGAGCCTTTGCTATTCCCCTAACATCTTCCTCTGTGTATTTTGAAAACGGTATTTTACCAACAGTAAATAATTCTTGGAGTTCCCTTGCATAATTTTCATCTGGGGTTTCTTTTCTACTTAAATTGAGGTTTAAATAATTTAACATAGAAGGATCTAATGTCAAATCATATATAAAATTTTTATAACTTGAGTAAACACCAGAAAAGAGTAGTTTAATGTAATTATACGCAAACTTGTGGCCACCTAAGTCAAATGAACTGGTTGGGGTTAAGTTGTGTAAAAAGATAAATATTTTCCAATGAATTGAAGTTTGTTGCTCGTAAATTGATTGTAATACCCATGTCTCAATTGCTTCTTTTCTTTCCCACCCAAACTGTTCTTCAAAAGTAGGCCTTAAACGTTTGTAGGGCCTGTCAATAAATGGTTCACCAGGGCCAACGTCGTCGCTTTCGTAACGCTCTTTATAGGCTGCTGCATCCATCTCCATAAAATAATTATTCACTGGCTCACCCAATTCTTCAGGAGTGAATATTAAGTCAATGGCCTCATCTAAAGTTAGACCCTCTAGATCATCCATATGACGCTTGGCCATACCAACCATTGTCCTGTTCAAAAGATGCTTCTTCTGAGCAGCACCAAACTCACCAGTGTATGGTTCCAAGCCAGCAGTGACTTCTTTTCTGGCTTTTCTAGAGTTTAGTATAGCCTTCAGGTCTACATTTTCTTTGTAAAACTGTTCAACTAAATCAATAGGGGGCTCCTGGTTTGGTTTTCTTTGTTGCACGATACACATTATTTAATGAATCAAACTTAAGATACAATTGTGTGTAAAAAAAACATCTCATTATAATGATATTAATTTATTAATAGTCACATTTAGTTATATTTAACCTATGAAACGACAAAAATTCATTGGATCTATTTGCCCAATCCTTTTAGCCAGCATGATGGCTAGCCCTATGTTGGTTTCTTGTTCTAAAGAAGAAGAACCTATAGTGCCTTTAAGTGAAGAAGAAGAGGCATACTTAAATATTATTGCTTCTTTAAATGAAGACGGATACTTAACAGAAGGGAAAAAACTTCATATTCATTTAAGCCATCAGAGGTATAAGAATCTTGATCAAAATGAGTCATTTGTTAATGATATGGACAATGGGCTCTTACTTTTGAGAAAAACAGAAAACACCCTTTTGGCCTTTGACAACTGTTGCCCACATCTAGGAAGTAGAAATCAGTGGACTTTCTCCAATAATAAATTCAGGTGTAATAATCACGGAAATACATTTGGAACCTCAGAGGGTTTCACTTCATATTGCAGCTCTAATAGCAGGTCTGGAAATCTAAGACAGTTCCCCGTTGTAGTTTTTAAGGATCTAGCTACTGTAGATTTTTCATAACCATATAAACTAATGACTAAAGAAAGCCTTGTCTATGGTATAGATAATAATACGTTTATCTTTATCAGACTTTGCTGCTAAAATAAGATCTTTTTCAATTTTAAGAATAGTCTTTAACTTATAATTCAATTCTCCTATGATTTTATTTTTAGTTCTCATATTATGAGAATAATTGTGGTTCGGATTTTCAATAATTTCCATAATACTAGAAGTCTCCACGCCATCTGAACCAAGCAAACAAAGTAAGATTCCATTTTCTTCTATACTCAAACTATAATAAATTCTCTTATAAATTAATCCTCCTTTTTCAAGGGTCATTGCATTGGCCCTTGATCGGTAGTGTCTATATTTTTTTAACCCCACTGCAATAGCAAAACCAAAAGGCAAAACCAGAAGCAACCAAAAATAATTAAAATCATTGTAAAGCTTAGAAGTTTCCACTAACGGGCCAAAGAATTCATCTCTTCCCCTTACTTCAATACCTATAGCGCCCGTAATACTTGAGTTTACAAAACTAACAAACTGATAGTTGCTGTATAGTGGCATTAAATTTTTTGTAGTAATGATCTTTTTATGTAAAGTGGTATTATTAAATTTTGCAACCTTATTTGTGAATGGATTGATCAGTATTAAATCAGTATCATCTAAAAATAAAATTTCTTCACCCATTTGGACATGAGCTTTAAAATCTGAAAAATTTAAAGTAGAATTTCCCAAAAAAGTCCAAAGTTTATCTTTAAAATTAAATTTCCAAATTTCATTGGCTGGAGAAAAATCTTGTTGATCAAAAACGTTTAATTTTTCACCACCAAGAAATATAATTTCATCAGATGAAATCGCATACATAGATGCGATTGTTCCATCTGGTATTATATCTGAATTCTGAGCGGGCAATATTTCCCACTCTTTAGAAATTGGATCAAAGAAGGTAATAAAGTTTCTTACAGACCAAAATCCATATCCTCCATATTTAAAAACGGTGTCGTTTTTAACAAACACGGTAGCATCTATTTGCATTCGGTGTTTATAAGACTTGTCAATTCTTGTTAAAGAGTCCTTTTGAAACTCAAACACCCCACCCCCCATTCCGTCCAAAAAATATATTTGACTGTCTAAAGGAGTAATAATTGATTTTAGTACTGGTAAATCCTTGTTGGGTTTTAGAGGTAGCGAAGAGAAGGAGAAACTTCTAGATGGTGAAATTGGAGAGGAATAAATAGAATCACTAGAAAACAACAACAAGCTATCTCTCCAAATTAAAGCTTTGTCAAAGCGAGAAATTTGCTGAGAAAAAGCCGCGGAAACAAATAATAAAAAAAACAATCTTATCATACTGCAAGTATAATAAAATTGTCTTATAAAATTAATAATAGTTTAAAAATAGAACTATTATATATGGATAAGTTGTTTTCACTCAATTAGCGTGCAATGAGTTACTGTTTATAGGTGAGCGCTGTTTTAAAGACTAAAACATGAACTTACTAGCTTTTTTAACTATTTTTTAACCAATCCCCTACAAGGCCAAAAATTCAGACCAACTGCTCAAAACCGGGGATTAAGTGACTTTTGGGTATAAAAAAAGCCCCTCATAAATGAGGGGCTTTTTGTGGGCCCTACTGGGTTCGAACCAGTGACCCCCTGCTTGTAAGGCAGGTGCTCTGAACCAGCTGAGCTAAGGGCCCTTACTTTACTCCTTTGCAGAAGCGAGTGCAAATATAGGATTGTTTTTTAGTTCCCAAAAGAAAAAAATAAAAAAAGATGCATTTTTTTAAACCACCTCAGCCACTACAAAATTACTTCCTCCAATAAAAACCAAGTCTTCTTTTTTAGCTTGCTTTTTTGCCGCTTTAAAGGCTTCATTTACAGATTCATAGTGGTTGCAAAAAAGATTGTACCGTTTTGCTTGTTCAATAAAAACCAAAGGATCTAAGCCCCTTTGAATGGCTGGCGCAGCAATATAGTACAAGGCATCTACAGGCAGCAAAGGTAAAATAGTATTTAAATCCTTGTCTTTCACAAAACCCAACACCATATGAAGGCGTTTATGGGGGGTCTTTAAAAGTTGCTTTACCACTATTGAAATACCCGCTTCATTATGCGCCGTATCTGCAATGACAAGTGGTTTGTGTTGCAACACCTGCCACCTACCTAATAATCCCGTCAGACCAACCACATTAGACAAACCCATCTTAATATGATTAGAGGTAACATTAAATCCTGACAAGTGCCTTAAGGCAGCAACAACACCTTTTGTATTTTTTTCTTGATAAGCGCCTTTTAAATCCGTTGCATACCGCTTTTCAATAAGATCACTAGCAAAATAAATGGGCGCACCTACAGCAGCAGATTTTGCCTTAAAAGCAGCTTCTGTGTCTCTATGCCACTCACTAATGACCACAGGAACGCTATGCTTTATAATTCCAGCTTTTTCAATGGCAATTTGAGCGAGCGTATTGCCCAACAAGTCCATATGATCAAAACCAATATTGGTAATTAACGAGACTTCAGGTTTAATAATGTTGGTGGCGTCTAAACGCCCTCCAAGGCCTACTTCTATAATGGCAATGTCTACCCTAGCTGATGCAAAATAATCAAATGCCATAGCCACAGTCATTTCAAAAAAAGACAGGGCATTTTGGCTCATATAATCTTTGTGATTCAACACAAAAGAAACCACTTCATCCTCAGAAATTTCAAGACCATTTATTTTAATACGCTCTCTAAAGTCTTTTAAATGTGGTGAGGTATATAGCCCTACCTCATAACCTGCTTCTTGTAAAATAGCGGCCAACATATGAGAAGAAGATCCCTTTCCATTAGTGCCAGCCACATGAATGCTTTTAAATTTTTGGTGTGGCTCTCCCAAATAAGCACAAAAATGTGTAATCCCGTCTAATTTAGCATTAAGGGCCACAGCCCCTTTTTGCTGGTACATAGGTAATTGATCAAACAACCATTGAGTGGCTTCTGTGTAATTCATTACTGTTGCCCTCCCAGCTTAAAATTAATGACTACAAAACCAATTTGCTTTTCAGGCGCCTCAGCATCTGGGGCCCACTGATACATAAATGCAGTCGCTTTGGCAGGGGCTAAAAGGCAGGGGGCGTTGTTGGTAGAGCCTTTCACTCCCGGATCTGCAGCAATTACTTTTCCTGACCTGTCCACCGTAATAGCCACAACCACCCTGCCCTCTTCGTTGCAATCAGGTGTTACAGATCCTTTAGAAGCCAAACTTCTACCTGCCAATCCAAAGCCAAAGCCTTGAACTTCTCCTGTAGTACTGCCATAAAATGAATTCGCATACTTAGATCCATCAGAAAGTCCTTGATTGGCAGATTTTTCACCATTTCCTACACCTGACCCTTGGGCTTCTTTAGCGCCTAAAATATTTGCCAGGGCCGCTTTTGTAGCGGCCGATGCCTGTTGGATTACTTTCTCAGGTGTTTTTTCTGGGACTGTTTCGGGCACTTTTTCTGGCACTGATTCGGCTGCTTTTTCAGCGAGCTCTTTGGGAAGAACTAGCTCGGAATCTGCTGTAGTTAAAACTTCTTCAAGCGCTTCTGAAACCACTTCCTCTACCATTACTTCTTTTACTTCTGGAGCTGCATTCATCTCAGGTACAATTGTTTCTTCTGTAGTGGCTTGTATTGAAGGTGCTAGCGTTAAACTATTACCGGGATCTGTATTTCCAAAAGCAATGAGTATGCCATTTTCTGGCGGCGGATCTAGGTACCTAAGACCTGCAAAAAAAAGGAGTAACAGCACCGCTAATAGAATAAAAGCAGTGGTCCAAAAAGATTTTTTCTCGTATGTGGTTTGTAAAAACGCCATTAATTTGGCCTTACTGCAAGGATTACCTTGAATTGGTTTCTGTTGGCTACATCCATAACAAATACAGCCTCTTTTATCGCAATGGATTCTGCAGCCCTTAGGATAATTGTAGGGGCCTCTTGAGCAGACAACTCCTGAATTAAAACAGCTTCTAACTGAGCCTGTTCCACTAACTTTTCGTTCACAAAATACCTTAAGTCCGCGTCAATACTTACCGAAACTTGTTGGGTGTTGGTGGTTTTACCTTTGGCTTTGGGCAAAATTAAGTCCAGAGCATTTGGGCTGTTAGAAGTCAATAAAAAAAATATAAGTAGCAGAAACACAATGTCTGTCATAGAAGACATACTAAATTCTGGACTGATTTTATTTCTACCTTTTAACTTCATATAAACTAGACAGGTTCGTTCAATAAGTCTAAGAAATCTACCGCGTTAGCTTCCATACTGTGCACCACTTTATTGGTCATATTCACCAAATGGTTGTAACCAATATAGGCTATAATACCCACTACTAAACCACCCACTGTAGTGGTCATTGCAGTATAAATACCAGAAGCTAGCGCCCCCATCTCTGCTTGTCCACCAGAGGTAGCCATTTCATGAAAAGCCAATATCATTCCAATTACTGTACCTAAAAACCCAATCATGGGTGCAGCACCAGCTACTGTAGCCAGTACACTTACATTCTTCTCTAATTTATACACCTCTAAAGTACCTGCGTTCTCAATGGCAGTGTTAATGTCATCTAAAGGCTTTCCAATTCTAGACACCCCTTTTTCAGTAAGCCTGGCTACGGGAGAATCTGTTTGAGCGCAAAGTGATTTTGCTGCATCTATTTTACCATTACTGATATAGTCCTTTATCTGATTCATGAAATTAGCGTCTATTTTAGCTGCTGCTTTTATAGCAAAAAGACGTTCAAAATAAATATAAAGCGCCACCGCTAAAAGGACAAAAAGTAAGCCCATAATAAATACACTCCCCGCACCACCATTGAAAATGAGGTCTATAATAGATAGGGTTTTTTCACCAGAAGTCGCAACCTCAAGGGTGTTTTTAGCCAAGTTGTCTTGCATAAAATAGAATCGAATTAATGTATAAGCTAACGTAAGAAAATGAAATAAATTATGCGTTTAACACAAAATCTCTCAATAAAATGAACGCTAAACCACCACTTAAGAAGCCAATTAGTGCCAACCAAGCAATATTTTTGAAGTACCAGAAGAAATCTATTTTTTCCATTCCCATGGCTACAACACCAGCAGCGGAACCAATGATAAGCATACTACCCCCTGTTCCTGCAGAGTAAGCAATAAAGTGCCATAAAGGATTGTCTAATCCTTCAGAGAACATACCAATACTAGCAGCCACTAAAGGCACATTGTCAATCACTGCAGAACCCGCACCTAACAACAATACCACTACATCTGAATTAGGAATGGCTGCGTTTAAACCCTCTGCGAAGTGGAAAAGCATTCCAAGCGATTCTAAAGCTGCAACGGCCAAAAGTATCCCTAAAAAGAATAAAATACTAGGCAACTCAATTTTAGATAATGAATGGTGTACAGGACTGTGGTGACCAGCCACTTCACTCTTCCCATCTACGTCAGACAATGAGAATTTAGAACTAGAATAAATCTCAGCAAAAGTGGCTACAACAGCCAAAGAAAGCATCATACCCACATATGGAGGTAAGTGTGTAATGGTTTTAAAGAAAGGCACAAATATAATCGCTGTTAAACCTAGGTAAAGCATGGTAGCACCATGTCTTGATTTAGGGCTATTTTCTTCTAAAGGATCTGCATCTATATGACCTTTAAAAGCTTTAAAACGGGTAGCAATTAAAGTAGGGATCACCATACAAACAATAGATGGCAATAAAACATGCTCTACCAATTGTAAAGCAGACACCTTGTTGGCAATCCACAACATGGTTGTGGTTACATCTCCAATAGGAGACCAAGCCCCTCCAGCATTTGCAGCAACAATCACCATTCCAGCAAACCACATACGCGTTTCTTTGTCCTTAATGACTTTTTGAAGGATGGTAATAAGCACTATTGTAGCCGTTAAATTGTCAATAATAGCAGATAAAATAAATGCTAGAATAGAAAACAACCACAATAATTTGGACTTCTTTTTAAATTTAATAAATCCTTTAATGGTAGAAAACCCGTCAAAGTAATCAATAATCTCTACAATGGTCATAGCTCCGAGCAGGAAGACTAAGATCTCAGCTGTTTTCCCAAGATGATGCAGTAATATTTCCTCTATATGGGTAGGTACTAATTTTCTGAGTGCAGTGTCTACCTCAAAAACATCCATGTGAGTAAGTGCAATTACTGCCCATAGAATAGCCATCATGGCCAAGGCAGGGATCAGTTTGTCAATCTTGAGGTTATGCTCTAAAGTAATTGCTAGATAACCTACAATAAATACAATCAGAATAATCGTTTCCATAAAATATAAGATGTTTTTGAATTTTTCAACTTAGTGATAATCTAAAAATGAATTTCTAGATCTGCGCTAACAAATATAAAAAAATGAGTAAGTAAAAATCATTAATTATCAGATTGCTTTAAAAATAATTCGAGCTAGAATAATTTAAGACCCAAAAATCAATAGATAAATAAAATCATTGTACCCAAATTTACTATGCATGCATAGTAAATTTGCTTATATTTGAATAGACTATAAATATATCTCTATGGATTTTGAATTGAATGAAGAGCAAAAACTCATTAAAGAAGCTGCATCTGACTTTGCTAATCAAGTACTCCTTCCGACTGTTCTTGAGAGGGATGAAACACAGACATTCCCCACTGAAGAAATTAAACAACTCGCAGGTTTAGGGTTCATGGGTATGATGGTAGATCCTGCTTATGGCGGGAGTGGTTTGGATACTATGTCCTATGTGTTGGCTATGGAAGAACTCTCAAAAATAGATGCTGCTGCTTCTGTAATCATGTCTGTAAATAATTCCCTGGTTTGCTGGGGTTTAGAAAAATATGGAAGCTCCCAGCAAAAAGAAAAATACCTACCCGACCTTTGCAATGGAACTAAAATTGGGGCCTTTTGTCTCTCAGAGCCAGAAGCCGGATCAGATGCTACCTCTCAAAAAACTAGGGCCGTTAAAAAGGGCGATTACTATGAAATTACAGGAACTAAAAATTGGATTACCAATGGAAGTAGCGCTAGTATCTATTTGGTTATAGCACAAACAGACCCCAGCAAAGGGCACAAAGGAATTAGTGCATTTATAGTAGAAAAAAACAGCCCTGGATTTGAGGTAGGACCAAAAGAAAATAAATTAGGTATTAGAAGTAGCGACACCCATTCCCTTCAATTCAATGCCGTGAAAGTTCCTGTAGAAAATAGGATTGGAGCAGAGGGCTTTGGATTTACTTTTGCCATGAAAACGCTCTCTGGAGGACGAATTGGTATTGCCGCTCAAGCACTAGGAATAGCGGCTGGTGCTTATGAGCTAGCCTTAAATTACGCCAAACAAAGGGAAGCTTTTGGAAAACCCATAAGTCAACACCAGGCCATTGCCTTTAAGCTGGCTCAAATGCACACTAAAATTGAAGCTGCCAGGCATTTGGTTTATAAAGCGGCCTGGGAGAAAGACCAAGGGATAAATTATGACCTATCTGGGGCAATGGCAAAATTAAATGCCTCTGAGGTGGCCATGGAAGTCAGTGTAGAAGCTGTTCAAGTTTTTGGCGGAAACGGATTTGTGAAAGAATATCACGTAGAACGACTCATGCGAGACGCTAAGATCACCCAGATTTACGAAGGCACTTCAGAAATTCAACAAATGGTAATATCTAGGGCTATCTTGAAAGATTAAATAAAAGTCATTATTAAAATCTCATTTAAGAGCAATCAAAATTATCACATTGTATTTATTTCAATGTTTTTTTAAAAACACTGAACTTTTTTGTTATAAATAACCACATCCTTGCTGTAAATTCAACATATTGGATATTTTTGTAGAAACATCCAATACTTATGAGGCTAAAAAAACAAGGGTTGTATTCCCCAGAATTTGAACATGACAATTGTGGCGCAGGATTTATTTGTAGTCTAGAAGGAAAAAAATCTAACGATATTATTCACAAAGCACTAGAGATTCTAGAAAAGCTAGAACACCGAGGTGCAGTGAGTTCAGATGGAAAAACAGGAGATGGTGCTGGAATACTTATAGATATTCCCCACGATTTTTTTGTCAGTGAATGCTCCTTTGAATTACCAGAGCCTGGCCAATATGCAGTAGCCAATGTGTTTTTACCTCAAAAAGACAACCAAAGAGATTTCTGTGTAAAAGAATTTGAGAAAGAAATAAAATCTCAAGGGCTAGTGCTTTTAGGATGGAGAGAGGTTCCTGTTAATAAATCTGTACCGGGAAGAATTGCCATGGAAACCATGCCCTTTATTTCCCAAATATTTATTGGAAAAGAAACGTCTGATCAGGATACAACTACCTTTAACAGAAAGTTATTTATAGCCAGAAAAAAAGCAGAACACACCATATACAACTCTAAATTATCTGAACAAGGATTTTTCTACCTACCGAGCCTCTCCACCACCATTATTATTTTCAAGGGCTTACTCATGCCAGAAGACATAAGCCTTTACTTTAGGGACCTTCAGGACACTAGAGTGGTGACAAGACTTGCGTTAGTGCATCAGCGATTTTCCACCAACACCTTCCCTACATGGGATTTGGCCCAGCCTTTCAGGTATATGTGTCACAATGGAGAAATTAATACATTGAGGGGGAATATCGCGAGAATGCGTTCCAGAGAAGAATTATTAAAGAGTGATCTTTTTGGAGAAGACATTAAAGCCATCCTTCCTATTATATTACCCAACAAATCTGATTCTGCGACCTTAGACATGGTGGTAGAATTACTCCTTATGACGGGAAGGTCTCTACCAGAGGTCATGATGATCTTAGTTCCTGAGGCTTGGGAAAAAAACGACAATATGTCTGCGGCTAAAAAAGCCTTTTATGAGTATTATTCTTGTATGATGGAGCCCTGGGACGGACCTGCGTCCATTCCTTTCACCGATGGAAATTATATTGGTGCTGTCTTAGACAGAAACGGTCTTAGACCCTCCAGGTATTCTGTAACCAAAGATGGCTATGTGATCATGTCTTCAGAAACCGGTGTGGTAGATATTGAGCCAAAAAATTTAGCACATCATGGACGCCTAGAACCTGGGAAAATGTTTCTAGTAGACATGTCTGCAGGGAGAATTGTCAATGATGAAGAAATTAAAGAACAAATTGCTGAAAAGCACCCTTACGAGAAGTGGGTCAAAGACAATCTTGTTCATTTAAAAGACATTCCTTACAACGACTGCCCTTTATTTATTGGAGAAGCACCTCTTGCCCAAAGAAAAGCAGCCTATGGGTACACCTTAGAAGACATAGACACCATAGTAATGCCTATGGCAGAAACAGCCAAAGAGCCCATTGGTTCCATGGGAACAGATACTCCTATTGCGGTGTTGTCCCAAAGACCACAATTGTTGTACAACTACTTCCAGCAACTTTTTGCACAAGTGACCAATCCTCCTCTAGATGGTATTAGAGAGGAGATGATTACAGATATTAGCCTCACCCTTGGTAGTGATCACAATATTTTTGAAGCCACAGAGGAACACTGTAGAAAATTAAAAATACAGAACCCTGTGATCTCGAAAGAAGATTTAGATAAGATAAAGAATTACGATATAAACCCACATTACAAGGTCACCTCGCTACAGATGTTATACTCCCTTGAAAGAGGGCATAACGGATTAGAAGAGGGGCTTGAATCTTTGCTTTCTGAGGCTAGTAAAGCCATTGAAGGAGGCAGTAATATTATTATACTTTCTGACAGGTATATCTCCAAAGAAAAAGCAGCCATTCCTGCATTACTGGCCTGTTCTTATGTCAATAACGGCTTACAGCGTTTGGGGAAAAGATCTAAGGCAAGTATTATCATTGAATCTGCAGAGCCTAGAGAGGTACACCACTTCTGTTTGCTTTTTGGATACGGAGCCAGTGCTATAAACCCCTATTTGGTGAATGAAATTATTGCAGAACAACTCAAAGAAAACGAGATTACAGCTTATACTTTTGAAACGGCCATACAGAACTACAACAAAGCAGTAGGAAAAGGTATTTTAAAGGTCATGAACAAAATGGGGGTGTCTACTTTAAACTCCTACAGAGGGTCTCAACTCTTTGAATGCATAGGGATTAACACCAAAGTAATCGATAAATACTTCCCGAGAACAACGTCTAGAATTCAGGGAATTGACCTCCATGAAATTGAGAAAGAGCT
>JAQWFV010000068.1 GCA_029238555.1 Flavobacteriaceae bacterium | reverse complement strand
TTCACGATATATTAAAACATTGTAAATTATCCATGTGGTTGTAAACTGCATGGATAATTTTTTTTAAATTACCTTTGTATTCTGTAATAAAACTAAAACAAATTACATGCAACTAAAGCGCGTAGTAGTTACTGGATTGGGCGCATTAACGCCCATAGGTAACAATGTAGCCTCCTACTGGGAAGGCCTAAAGTCAGGTAAAAGTGGCGCAGGCCCTATTACTCATTTTGACAACACCCATTTTAAAACCAAATTTGCTTGTGAACTCAAGGGCTACAATGCAGAGGATTATTTCGATAGAAAGGAAGCTAGAAAATTAGATAAATTTGCCCAGTACGCTATGGTGGCTGCTGACGAGGCTATCGCCGATGCCGCTCTCCCATTAGACCGCCTAGATAAATTCAGGGTTGGAGTTATTTGGGGTGCTGGAATTGGTGGATTAGAGACCTTTCAAAACGAAGTGCTCAATTATGCAGCAGGAGATGGGACGCCTAGATTCAACCCCTTCTTTATTCCAAAGATGATTGCAGACATTGCGCCGGGGAACATTTCCATTAAACATGGATTTATGGGACCCAATTACGCGACTGTTTCTGCTTGTGCCTCTTCATCTAATGCACTTATAGATGCTATGAATTACATTCGCTTGGGTCATTGCGACGTGATAGTTTCCGGAGGAAGTGAGGCCGCAGTAACGATTGCAGGAATGGGTGGTTTTAACGCCATGCATGCCCTTTCTACTAGAAATGAAAGCCCTGAAACCGCCTCAAGACCTTTTGACGCTTCTAGAGATGGCTTTGTTTTAGGTGAAGGCGCTGGTGCTTTAATCTTAGAAGAATACGAACATGCAGTTGCTAGAGGTGCACAGATCTACTGTGAGGTAATGGGGGGAGGAATGACCTCAGATGCACACCATATGACTGCACCACATCCGGAAGGAATAGGAGTAGTTCGTGTCATGGAAAACTGCTTGAAAGACGCTGGAATGACTCCAGATCAGGTAGACGCAATAAATACTCACGGAACCTCTACACCCCTTGGAGATGTGGCGGAACTAAAAGCCATTAGCAAGGTATTTGGAAGTCACGCGCCAAACATCAATATCAATTCTACAAAATCAATGACAGGTCACTTGTTGGGAGCTGCTGGAGCTATTGAAGCTATTGCCTCTATTTTAGCTATGAAGCACAGCCTGGTACCCCCTACGATTAACCATACAGAAGCAGATCCTAATATTGATCCAAGCCTTAACCTTACCCTTAATAAAGCGCAAGCGAGAGAGGTAAATGTAGCCATGAGTAATACCTTTGGTTTTGGCGGGCACAATGCCTGTGTGTTGTTCAAAAAATTTAATGCTTAATATGGGATTACGCCCCTATATATTTAATTCCCGTCCTAAAGAGGATGGGAATTTTTTTACAGGGATGCGAAATATACTGGGTTTTAAACCTAAAAACTTATCTATTTATAAAAAAGCCTTTATTCACCGGTCCTTACATTTGAAAGACCCTCAAGGAAATCCATTAAACTACGAGCGTTTAGAGTTTTTAGGAGACGCTATGTTGGGGGCTATTATTTCAAAGTATATCTATAATGAAGTCCCCGCTGCAGACGAGGGTTACCTCACTAAAATGCGTTCCAAGATTGTCAGTAGAGAGCATTTAAATGAACTGGGTAAAGAGCTTAATTTATTATCATTCGTAGACAGCAAAGTGCATAAAGACCATTTTGGAGACAATGTACACGGCAATGTATTTGAAGCTTTGGTAGGGGCTATTTATCTAGACAGAGGCTACAAATACTGTGAAAATTTCATACATCACAAAATTATTGAGCCCCATGTAGATCTGGCCAAGCTAGAAGGAAAGGTGATCTCTTACAAAAGCCTCTTGATTGAGTGGTGCCAAAAGGAGAAAAAAACCTTTAATTTTCAAATATTCGAAGACAGCGGTAATGATCCTGTAAGGCATTTTTCAGTAAAACTTTCGATCAATAAAAAGATTATTTCAAAAGGCCGTGGACCCTCTAAGAAAAAAGCAGAAGAGCAGGCAGCAAAAAGAGCTTTTTTTGCGCTTCAGGAAAAAATTGACGCTTAAAAAGCGTACTGCAAACGTTTTCGTAATTTTTTTAGTCAGATTAGACAGTACAGTCTGCTTGTAGAAAAGGGAGATTATATATATTTGTTTGTTTAGATGTTTAATATGACGGCACTCCATAAAATATCAATGGATTTTTATGAGTCTGAATATGCACTTATAGCCCTGCATACTTCATTGGAAGATTACGCTATAGCTTATTGGTTAAACAAACATCTTAAAACAAAATTTAAACGGCATAATAGAGACCTGGATTTAAATACAGAAGCGACGTTTTCTGTGTTTGATTGGCATGACCTAAGCTCAGATTCGTATTGGACACTTTTGTCTAACAAACACTTGAGTTTTCAGCATCAGGCCACCCAAGATCTTTTTACCAATGCTGCCTTAGAAAAAAAGCAGTGCCTCATTCCAGAACACAAGGGGGTAGATTTTTTTCTAAAAATAGAAGAACAAGGTTTTTTAAATATAAAAGAGCTGGTCGTTAAATTAAAGCAGTTACCCGTAATAGTTACAGCTTTTACTGTAGACCAAAGCCAACTAAAGTCAAAAAATAACTTAATTTTTTAATATGCCAAGCGCAAAAAAAACAAAAATAGTAGCCACCTTAGGCCCTGCCACAAGTACAAAATCTGTCCTTAGAGATATGATTCTAGCAGGGGTAAATGTGTTTAGAATTAATTTTTCTCATGCAGACTATTCTGATGTGAGTGCACGCATTAAAATGATTCGTGAATTAAACGATGAGTTAGGCGTTTATACCTCCATCTTAGCAGATCTTCAAGGACCAAAGCTTCGTGTAGGTGTTATGGAAGAAGGTATTGTAGTAGCGCCTGGAGACCAAGTAACCTTTGCTACAGGAGCACCATTTGTAGGAACAGCTACAAGGGCTTATATGACTTATGACAGTTTTCCTCAGGATGTGAAAGTGGGAGAAAAAGTCTTGTTAGACGACGGTAAATTACTGTTTGAGGTAGTGAGTACCAACGGTAAAGATGAGGTAGTCACTAAGGTAGTTCAAGGAGGCCCTTTGAAATCTAAAAAAGGCGTTAACCTACCCAATACCAAAATTTCTCTTCCAGCATTAACGGAAAAGGATGTAGAAGACGCCATTTTTGCCATTGGTGAAAAAGTAGATTGGATCGCCTTGTCTTTTGTGCGTTTTAGCCAAGATTTAAAAGATTTACAAGAGTTAATTGCCCAGCATACAGACTTAAAAATTCCGATTGTCTCTAAGATAGAAAAGCCTGAAGCCATTGAAAATATTGATGAGATCATTGAATATACGGACGCTTTAATGGTGGCCAGAGGAGATTTGGGTGTTGAAATCCCAGCAGAGGAAGTGCCACTCATTCAAAAGCAATTGGTCCTTAAAGCCAAACAGGCTCGCAAGCCAATTATAATTGCTACTCAGATGATGGAGACTATGATAGATAGTCTTACACCAACAAGAGCAGAGGTAAATGATGTGGCCAACTCGGTAATGGATGGTGCAGACGCAGTGATGCTTTCTGGGGAGACTTCTGTAGGTCAATATCCTGTTCAAGTGATTGAGAAAATGAGCAGTATTCTTCGTGCCGTAGAGCATTCAGAACTAATCCAAGTGCCCTTGACCCCTCCGGTAAATTTAAGCAGAAGGTATGTGACCAAATCTGTTTGTTACCACGCGGCTATTATGGCCAATGAAATGAAAACTACCGCGATAGCTACTTTGACCAATAGTGGGTATACGGCGTATCAGATTTCTGCTTGGAGACCGTCGGCACATATTTTAGTGTTTACTTCTAACAAGCGTATTTTAACACAGTTGAATCTATTATGGGGGGTGAAAGCATTTTATTACGACAGCATGGTGTCTACCGACCAGACCATTTCTGATTTAAACGAGATAGCTAGAAAAGCAGGTTATGTGACTCAGGGAGACACTATTATTAACCTAGCGTCTATGCCTTTAAAAGAAAAAGGAATGGTGAACACCTTAAGGGTTTCAACTATTTCTTAATGTATATTTTATATAAAAAAGCCGCTTGCATATATGTAAGCGGCTTTTTTTATGAGGCATATAACCAAAAGCCCCTTTGGCACTAAAGTGACACCCTTACTTTAGGGTCAAAAATCAATATCTTCTTTAGATTCAAAAATGATTTCCTTGTTTAGAAATCAATGTGCAATTGCACACTTACAGGAAGCTGTTTTATAGGAGTTGCTTTTTCATTATTTAGTTTTCCCATAGAAATACCCACTAAGCGAACGGAGTTGTTTAAATTTTCTTGGTAGAGTAAGTCCAAAGCATTCTCTAGAATTAAGTCTTTGCTAGATATAAAATAAGGAATTGTTTTGGACCTAGTTTGAGTGTTAAAATCTGAGTACTTCAGTTTGAGTGTAATGGTTTTTCCGGAGACCTTATTTTTCTTTAACCGCCTGGATAATTCTTCTGCCAAATCGTCTATTTTTTCTTTCAAAAAAATTTCACTGCTAATGTTTTCACTAAAAGTTCGTTCTGCTCCAATAGATTTTTGAATCCTTTCTGGTTTTACTTCAGAGGGGTGAATGCCTCTGACAGCTTGGTGAAAATAGTGACCACTCTTTCCAAAGTTCTCTATTAAGAAATCTTCTGAATGTTTCTTTAAGTCTGCTCCAGTAAAAATTCCTAATCCGTACATTTTATCTGCAGTCACTTTTCCAATTCCAAAAAACTTTCGAATATCCAATGTTTCAAGAAATGACAAAACCGCTTCAGGAGGAATGGTTTTCTGTCCGTTTGGCTTGTTAATATCACTGGCTATTTTTGCTACAAACTTATTTATAGAGACTCCAGCAGAGGCATTCAGCCCTGTCCTTTTTAAAATGGTTTCCCTAATGTCTTGCGCAATGAGTGTGGCAGAGGGGGTTCCTTTTTTGTGTTGGGTTACATCTAAATAAGCTTCATCTAAAGATAAGGGTTCTACTAAATCTGTATGCTCGTGAAAAATAAGGCGAATTTGATTTGAGATCTCTTTATATCGATCGAATCTAGGAGGTACAAAGATCAGGTCTGGACAAAGCCTTTTAGCCATCATTCCAGACATGGCAGAACGCACTCCAAATTTTCTAGCCTCATAGGAGGCGGCGGACACGACCCCTCGTTTGCCACCGCCACCCACTGCCACAGGAAGCCCTCTCAATGAAGGATTGTCTAGCTGCTCTACTGAGGCAAAGAAAGCATCCATGTCTACATGGATTATTTTTCTAAAGGGAGGAGAGAGAGACATTAAAAAGCTTTTCTCAAAGATATATATTCCAAGCCTATTTTCTCTCAAAAGCGTATCTTTAGCGTATGGTTCAAATGGGAAAAGTAGCGGTAGTATTGGGTGCCACTGGAGTGGTAGGAAAGGCTTTGGTCTTACAACTGATACAAGATTACAGATACGATCAAATTCATCTCATAGGAAGAACGGCCCTAGACTTTGATCACTATAAAATAAAGGAAACCCTTTATTCAGATCTAGAAGAAGGCTTGAAAGAGCATCCTATTAAAGGAGATCATTTGTATTGTTGTTTAGGGAGTACTAAACATAAGACTCCGCAGATGGCAGCCTATAAAAAAATAGATGTAGAGATTCCTTTGCTAGCTGCTTTTCAGGCTAGAGAGGCTTCCTTTGAAGCGGTGGTAGTAGTCTCTGCATTAGGAGCCAATGTGCAGTCTAAAAACTTTTATAGTCAGATGAAAGGCGCTATGGAAAACCAGCTATTAGCGCTTGAATTACCTAAGATTCACTTTGTTCAGCCTTCATTAATACTGGGAGCCAGAAAAGAATTTCGTTTGGGGGAACTCCTGTTAAAGGGTATTATGAAGGGTTTGTTTTTCATTTGGTATGGTCCTTTGAAAGAATACAATCCCATTCAAGCCAAAGACATTGCTAAGGCTATGATTTGGCTAGCCAATACACCTTATGAGACTAAAAGCGTAACTTCTTCTAAACTCATAGAAATAGCCCAGTATTAGAAATCGAGGTTTTTAGTTGGCTATACACCTTCAAAGCATTTTCTGGTGTATTTTTAAATTAATTTCTTTTTTAATTGTGCAAAATGATAGAAATAGAACGCAAATTTTTAGTCAAAGATTATAGTTTTGAAAATGAAGCTGTAACTAGTAGGGCTATTAAGCAAGGATTTTTGTCAACAGATCCCAACAGAACAGTTCGTATTAGGGTAGAAGAGACTGGAGGGTTTATAACCGTGAAAGGAATTTCTACTGATGGGGGTGTGTCTAGATTTGAATGGGAGAACTCCTTGTCAAAAGAAGCTGCAGAAGCCTTATTTAAACTTTGTTTGCCTGGTAAAATAGAAAAGACCAGACATGTAGTGTCTGTAGGATCTCACCATTTTGAGGTGGATGTTTTTTATGGAGACAATCAGGGGCTTGTTATAGCTGAGGTGGAATTGTCAGATCCTAAGCAAGAGTTTGAAAAACCAGCTTGGCTTGGAAAAGAGGTTACAGGAGATCAGAAATACTACAATGCTTCCCTAAGCCAACATCCTTTCAAAGATTGGAAGTAATTTTTAGAAACTGCCCTTGAATTGGGAAAGAAAACGAATGTCGTTTTCGCTCAATAGTCTAATATCAGAAATTTGGTGCAGTAATAAGGCAATTCTATCTATTCCCATTCCAAAGGCAAAACCAGAATATTCCTCAGGATCAATGCCACAGTTTTTAAGTACATTAGGATCTACCATGCCACAACCCATAATCTCCAGCCAACCGGTACCCTTAGTCATTTTATAGTCTGTTTCTGTCTCTAAGCCCCAATAAACGTCTACCTCTGCACTGGGTTCTGTGAAAGGAAAGTAAGAGGGTCTCAATCTAATTTTAGACTTGCCAAATAAAGACTCAGTAAAGTATTGTAAAGTTTGTTTTAAGTCTGCAAAAGAGACGTCTTTATCTATGTACAAGCCTTCTACTTGGTGAAAGAAACAATGGGATCTGGCAGAGATGGCCTCATTTCTGAACACCCTTCCCGGAGAGATTGTTCTAATGGGAGGTTTATTGTTTTCCATATACCGCACCTGAACAGAAGATGTGTGTGTTCTAAGGAGAATATCCGGATCTGTTTGAATAAAAAAGGTGTCTTGCATGTCTCTTGCCGGATGGTATTCGGGCAAGTTTAAGGCGGTGAAATTGTGCCAATCATCTTCCATTTCTGGACCTTCTGACACATTAAATCCTATGCGAGAAAAAATATCAATTATCTGATTTTTTACAATAGAAATTGGGTGTCTTGAACCTATTTCAAGGGGGCTTCCAGGTCTAGTTAAGTCTCCGTATAGACCTGATACTGTTGCTGTTTCCTCTAATGCTTCTTTGAGATTGCTGATCTTTTCTGTCGCAGTAATCTTTAGTTCATTGAGTTTTTGACCAAACACTTTTTTTTCTTCATTAGGAACAGATTTAAAGGCTGCGAAAAGCTCTGTTAAAACCCCTTTTTTCCCTAAGAATTCTATTCTAAATGCTTCAATAGCCCCTGAATCTTTTGATTCAAAAGCTTTTACCCTCTCTATGTGTTTTTCTAATTGGTCTATCATGTGCTTTTCCTCCAGGCTTTTTCAGCGCTTAAGATTGAAGGACAAATTTAAGATTTTCTAGGTAATCCAAAGCGTTTATTTTGGAAAACCCTTGTGATGTCTAAGACGATTAAAAAAAAATAGCCATCGCGAAGCGATGGCTATTGACAAAACAACTAGTGTTGTTTTATTGTTTAGTCTAAATGGTATATTTCCATGATGTTTTTCAAAATTCCTTCAAAGTCTATTTTAAGATCTATGAGTCTTCCTGTATGAACATCAAATACCCAGCCATGTACTTTTAAGTTCCTATCTCTAGCAGCTTTTTGTACCGTAGCTGTTTTGATCAAGTTCACACATTGTTCTTGCACATTGAGCTCCACCAAACGGTCGTATCGTTTGTCTTCATCTGCTATGGCATCTAATTCGTTTCTGTGAATTCTGTACACATCTCTAATATTTCTAAGCCACGGATTTAAAATCCCTAAATCTGCAGATTGCATGGCTGCTTTTACGCCACCACAGGCATAGTGGCCACAAACCACTACGTGATTTACTTTTAAGTGGTCTACGGCATAATTAACTACTGACATTACATTAAGGTCTATGCTTATGACCATATTGGCAATATTTCTATGTACAAAAACCTCTCCTGGACCTAAGCCCATGAGATCTTCTGCAGTTACACGGCTGTCTGAACAGCCTATATAGAGCAATTCTGGACTTTGGCCTTTGCCCAATTCTTCAAAATAGTTGTTATCTGTGCTGAGTTTGTCTTTAATCCAAGCCTCATTGTTTTCAAATACTTTATCTAGTTTCATAAGAGATATTTTTGGTTAAGCCTTTTTGGAGCTCAGGTTAAAAAATGAAATAAAACTTTCTGGATTAGAGACTGTTCCCTTTTCTGAAATTAAAGTAATATTGATATTTCTCATGACCGCTTTAGCAGCAAAATCTTCAAGAATTTCAATAATATCATAATCTAAAAATCGGGTTTTACTCACGTCTAATTCCAGATGGCTGTCATGAGGTAATTGGTCCAATTCTTTTAAAATAGCACCCTTATTGAAAAAAGTAACTTCTTCTGCCAAGGTCATTTTAATTTTATGGGCACCATTGCTATTGTCTTCAATATGTAAAAAGTGAGAGTTTTGAAAACTTTTAATCAAAACAACAATTACGCCAACAGCCAGACCCAAAGCAATTCCTATCAGTAAGTCTGTAAATATAATTCCCATTACAGTCACTATAAAAGGAATGAATTGTTTCCATCCTAGCAGGTACATTTTTTTAAACAATGCCGGTTTTGCCAATTTATACCCAACAATGAATAGTATAGAAGCCAATACAGAAAGTGGAATCATATTGAGTAATTTAGGAATTACCATTAC
This sequence comes from Flavobacteriaceae bacterium, assembly GCA_029238555.1. The sequence goes on along the minus strand of JAQWFV010000068.1, from coordinate 20,531 downwards.
GGAAATGAGTAATAAAAAACCATGTAAAATAGCGGCTAATTTACTTTTCCCTCCAGATTGAATATTTGCTGAACTCCTTACGATTACTTGTGTTACAGGTAACCCACCAATTAGTCCAGAAAACACATTACCAGCACCCTGAGCCAATAATTCTCTATTGGTTGGAGTAACCCTTTTATCCGGATCTAATTTATCTGTGGCTTCTACACACAGCAGGGTTTCTAAACTGGCCACTAAAGCTATGGTAAATGCTACAACCCAAACTTCAGGATTTCCAATCCCAGAAAAATTAGGACTGGTAAATTGTGCTTTAAATGAAGCTAAGTCCTCTGGGACTGGAACCTGCACTAAATGGCTGGCTTTAATAGAGAGTCCTTCGGAATCTTTGGTGACAACAAAGTAAATAATTCCAATCACTACCGCCACTAATGGACCTTGAATTAAGGTGAATATTTTACCCTTTTTAGACAAAATTTTATCCCAAAGTAATAATATTCCCAAACCGATGATAGCTACAATTGTTGGACCAACTTGAATGCCGTTCAAGGGGGCTAATATTTCTGAAAAAGTATTTTGACCATCTATTTGCATAAAAGCAAAGTCGCCTTCTGGGTCTGCATCATAGCCAAAAAAATGTGGTATTTGTTTTAGAATAATTATAATTCCTATACCTGTGAGCATTCCCTTAATCACTGAAGATGGAAAGTAATACCCTATGACTCCCGCTTTTAAAAGGCCAAAGACAATTTGTATAGCGCCTCCTAAAACGACTGCCAATAGGAAGTTCTCAAACCCCCCTAAGGACCCTATTGCTGTAAGCACTATTGCAGCTAGTCCTGCTGCAGGCCCTGAAACGCCAATTTCAGATCCGCTCAAGAATCCTACAAAGATTCCACCTACAATACCCGCGATTAGACCCGAAAAAAGAGGGGCTCCACTGGCTAATGCTATACCCAAACAAAGGGGGAGTGCAACGAAGAAAACGACAATACTCGCAGGGATGTCTTGTTTTATATTTTTAAACATAAGTTGTTGTTGTTTTATGATGTTCACCTTTTTACTCCTTTGAAGGAGAAAAGATAAAAAGTAAATAGTTGAGTTGTTATTACGGAGGTATTACAGTAATTCTGGAGGCGGAAGGGCAACCACATTTGTAGGGCTTTTGTACAATTTTTGTAGTACAGAACTATGGGTTAATAGGGGGGTTATTTTTGTAGAATAATTGATTAAAGTCTGATAGGAGATCCACTCTTTTTTTTGGTCCTCTTTTTTCTCTTCTCCTTGTTGTTCTTCTTCTAATGTTCCATTCATGGAAATTTGATCGCTCTCTTGAAAGACATAAATAGAAACAGCAGGCATAATCGCACTAAAAAGCCATAAGAACAAAGTTCCTATCACCCAAATTTTAATATTTTGTTTGTAACCCATTCTTACAAAGATGAAAAAAATAAAACAAAGAATTATTCTTTTAAGGGTCTAATTTGGTTTTGTAATAACCAGCCAATTTGACCGTCTGCGATTTGAATTTTATACCAGTTAGAAAACCTTTCTAAAATTTGAACCTTTGTTCCTTCATGCAATTCAAAGGCTTCAATACCATTTGAATTTGGTTCAGAGAGCACTTTGGCTGTTTCAAAAACAATAGCTGGATGGTCTTTTTGCGTCGCTTTTCCAACTAAAGAAGCGTTTAGGTAAGATAATCCACTCAACAGAACCACAAGAATAGCGGTGGTAAAGAAAAATCTTTTTGCCAGTGAGGTATTGGCAAAGTAGTACAATAAATAAAGTGTTACAGAAATAAAGACCAAAAGGATACATAAAAGCCCCCATTGATGTTCACTTCTGGATTTAATGACTTTTAAATAGGCTTTTCCAATGCCATTAACTTCTTTAGAAGGAATAGCGTCTATGGTCATTTTTTGAGCAAACCCTAAGTTTTTAATGACTTCTTGATCATTTGGGTTTAGCAGCAGAGATTTTTCAAAATAATAGATACTGAGTGCTATTTCATTTTGTTTGTAATATACATTCCCTAGGTTGTAATACAACTCCGGACTGTGGTATCCGGTAGCAATTATTTTTTCGTAATAATCAATGGCTAGTTCAAAATTAGAATCGTTATATGCTCGAGTGGCTGCATTAAAAAAAGCCATTTCTTGACTCTGTGCTTTTATTGTTTCGTTGTTTTTGACTTCAAGATTATTTTCTGCAGTGCCTTTAATCAAATTTTCTTGTGCATTATTTTGAGCTAATACAGGAAATATTGCTACTTGGCTCAACAGCATAAAAAATACAAACCAATTCATGTGCACTTTAAGCGAATGCTTCAAGTTGTAGGGTTTTTCATTTGGCGTCATTGCGGTATTTTTTTTCATTGCGAACCTTAATTTTACCATTATAATTGCGCGTCTAATTGACTTATTGCACTTATTGCATTTAGGTAGTCCTCCTCAATTTCAACAGCTGTAAATGGACTGTATCTTGCCGCTTCACAGTGCTCTAATAAAGTAATTAATAAGCTTGTGGTTTCTGTAGAAATGGATTTTTGAGTAAAGATATTATGGATGTTTTCTTTGCTAAAATCTGCATTGTCTAATGTTAATTTTCCTTTGAGGTAAAGCTGTAGTCCTTTTTCAAGAGCTACATAAAAAGCGTCTTTGTCTGCTTTTTTCCCTTTGGCTTCTGAGAGGAATTTTTTAGCCAATCGCTGCGCCCTCTTGCTTAGAGCAGAAACTTGATCTGTTTTTTTTGTTGTAATTAATCGGTGTGTTAATACTGTTAATAGAAGTATGGCGAAAGGAATTAAACATAACAACCAAAAACTTTTGCTGTTAAAAAATCTGCTTTGCGCCACAGGGATTAGACTTGTTTTTGTTTTAATAAAACCAAATGCATTGTTTTCTGCAACAGCTTGTTTGATTGTTGTTGTAGCCGAGGTATTGTTATTTTTAGGGTTTTCATTGTAAGTGGGTCCTTCAATGACATTTACCAGTACAGGCGCTGCGGTGAGGCTTATATATTTGTCTAGAGAAGGATCAAAATAACTAAAAGCGACAGGTGGAATTGGGTATTTTCCTTTATATGCAGGTACTACAGTATAGCTATTACTGATCTTACCGTTCATTCCGGATAAATTTGTTGTGATTTTCTCTTCAAACTCTGGCTCATAGACTTCTAATGCCGCTGGAAGTTTAAGTTCAGGTACTTGGAATAATTTTAAGTTTCCATTTCCAGTTACTTCTACGACCGCCTGAAGAGATTCATTGGCATTCAAAATATTCTTAGAAGTTCTTACAAAGAAATCAAATTTTCCCACTGCGCCATTAAACGAAGCGGGCTTACCTGTCTCAGGTAAGGGTTTTACTTGAATGACTCTATTGCCTGCTGTTACTGTTTTATTGGTTTGCGCGTATAGTCTTCCTCCGAAGAAGTCTCTTCTATTGGTGGGGACTTCTGCGGTAATATCTAGCACCAATGGCTCCAATTGAAGTTCTCCTGATTTTTGAGGGTATAATACGACTTTTTTTAAGGCTACATATTGCATGGGCTTACCGTTATATGTGCCAGATTGGAAGGTGTATTGAGTGACTGGTATGTCTTGATTCCAAAAATTATTAAAAGTTGGGTTGTCTGCAGGTCTAAAGTTTGTAACACTAATATCTGCACCAACATATAGTTTATACACTACAGTAACCATTTCGTTGAGGTAAGGATTGGCATTGGAGACCTCTGCTACCAAATATAGATTTTCATTGGCCACATCTTCTGCAGTCATATCTTCACTTGGCTTTTTCACGGCATCTGTCACAGTCACCTTTTGAGCAGATGTTTTATAAGTTTTTCCGTCTATTTCTATCTGGGCTTGCGCAATGGTTAAACTTCCTTTTCTAGTAGGCGCTATGGTATATGAAAAAGTTTTTGAAAAACTCCTAACCCCATTGACCCAAGAAGAGCTTATAGCTTGAGAGGGTCCCATAACCACCCTAAAATCCTCAAAAGAGGGCGGAACAAAGTTATCCCCATCCTTGTTCATTACAAAGTCTACTCGAATACGCTCGTTTATACCCATGCTGCTTTTACTCAACACTACTTTAAAGCTCACAGGGTCTTGATTGTCTTTCCACGAATCTCCTCCAAAGAGCGTGGCCACACTTAATAAAAGAAGTAAATATGTTTTTGTAATTAAGGGCATTACCAATCTTTTTTAGTTTTTAAAGGAGCTCCTTTAATTTTTTTACCCTCTAGTTTTTCTTGAGATTTTTTCTCTGCATTCTGCATAGCATCTAACAAGTTTTGTATTTGCTGAGGGGAGAGTTGACTTTTGCGTTCCTTAGGTTTTCCTTGGTCTTCTTTGGGTTTTTGAGGGGTTTCTTTTTTATCTTCTCCATCTCCTTTTTTCTGTTCTTCTTTTTCTTCTTCTGAGGGGTCTTTTGGTTCGGAATCTTCGTCTTTTTTCTCTCCGTCTCCTTTATCGGGATCGCCATTTGGATCTTTTTTCTGATCTCCTTCTTGGTCTTCTTTATCTTTATTTTCCTGGTCTTCTTGATCCTTTTTGTCGGAATCCTTTTGGTCTTTTTTGTCGGGGTCTTTATCTTGCTCTTGTTGTTCTTTCTTGAGCATTTCTTTAGCAAGGGCTAAATTATACCTTGTCTCGTTGTCTGTAGGATTATTTCTAAGGGCTTCTTTATATGTTTCTACGGCTTTTTCATAGCTTTTATTCTTCATGAAAGCATTTCCTAAATTGTGCAATGCAGTATGTTTTTCTTGCTTGTTTTTTCCTGCAATTACGGCTTTTTTTAATGGAGTTAAAGCTTCTTCAAAAGCCTCTTTTTGGTACAATGCACTTCCTAAGTTATAAGCAGGTGTAGCATCTTCAGGGTTTATACCAATGGCTGTTCTATAAGATTTTTCTGCGGCTACAAATGAATTTTCACTCAAAGATTCATTCCCCTTATAAGTGAGGTTGTGTGCTTCAATAATTTTTTTAGGGTGAACAGATTTTTTGACCCCTTCCTTTTTAGTATCAAGAGATATTTCGGATAAATTTTGCTTCTCTTCTTGTGCATAGCCACTTAGCCCCAAAATTAAGCATGCAAAAAACCATAATTTATTAAGCTGCTGTCTCATTTTCTTTTTCATTAAATAAATTTAATTTTGAAATCCATCCAGTCTTTCCCTCCCAGATAATTTGATCTAAAAAAAGCATCAAAAGTCCAAGGCCTAAAAACCATTGAAATTGGTCTTTATAGTCGGAAAATTGCTTTGCTTCAAAAGCCATTTTATCCATTTGGTTTAACTGTTCTTTGATAATTGCTACAGCATTAGCAGTATTTTCTCCGTCTATATAAATGCCATTTCCCGCTGAGGCTATTTCAATCAATGTCTCGGTATTTCTTTTTGTAATGACTACCTCACCTTCTGAATCTCTTTTTAGACTTTCTACTATCCCTTTTTTCTTTAATGGAATTGGAGCGCCCTTTTCTGTTCCAACGCCTATTGTAAATACTTTAATTCCAGCATCAGTTGCTTTTGATACTGCATTAGCGGCACCTCCATCTGAATGGTCTTCTCCGTCAGAGACTATAAAGAGCACCCTGTTTGTTTGAGCCGCATCGTTGTAATAAGTAGTGGCCAGCTCAATGGCATCTGAAATTGCAGTGCCTTGTGAAGAGAGCATGTCTGTATCCATCCCTTGAAGAAACATTTTTGCAGCGCCAAAATCCGTTGTGATCGGTAACTGTGGGTATGCTTGCGCTGCATACGCAATTATTCCAATGCGATCACTCGCCAGTTCATTGATAATCTCAGAGACCAGTCTTTTGGCTTTTTCCATTCTATTGGGCGCAATGTCCTCTGCTAACATACTTTTGGAGACGTCTACAGCGAATACAATGTCTACCCCTTCTCTCTTAACAGTTTCTAGTTTTGTTCCCGCCTTTGGATTTACAAGGGCAATTACAATTGCCGTTACCCCTAAAATTTGAAGGGTGAATTTAAAGGGTGCTTTGAAGGCAGATTTTTTTGGGGCCAATTTTTTTAACAGCGAAGTATCTGAAAAATTGTTTTGCGTCTTTTTTTTCCATATCTGTACTCCCAAAAACACCAATAGCATTAATGGTAGCAGCACTAGGGCATAGAAATATATTTTCTGATCAAATTGAATCATGTCTCTTTTAAATAAAACTTTTAAACAGGCTGTTCTTTAACAACCATTCTATTAGGAAAAACACAAGAGCAGCAATGGCCCAGGGCCTGAATTTCTCTTCATAAGCATAGAATTTAAAAGTGGCTACTTCTGTTTTTTCTAAGCTATTTATTTCATTATAAATAGCTTCTAATTTTTGATTATCTGTTGCTCTAAAATACTTACCTCCTGTTAAGTTGGCTATTTGTTCTAATAAGGTTTCATCTATTTGAACCTCTGCCATTCCGTATCTGAAACTTCCATCTGGGTTGTAAGCAATAGGGGAAAGCGCATTGCCATTAGTTCCAAGACCAATGGTATATGTTTTTATATCATATTCAACTGCCAATTCTGCAGCGGTAGCAGGTTCAATAAAGCCTGCATTATTTACACCATCTGTCAATAGTATAATTACTTTGCTCAATGCTTTACTGTCTTTTAGCCTATTCACAGAAGTAGCCAAGCCCATTCCAATAGCTGTTCCGTCTGTTAACTCTCCGTATTGAATCTCTTTTAAGGCTTGTAAAACCAATCTTTTATCTGAGGTAATAGGGGTCTTGGTGTAACTTTCTCCCGCATAAACGACCAAACCAATCCTGTCATTGGGTCTGTCTTTTATGAAATTAGAGGCTACTTCCTTTAAAGCAACCAATCTATTTGGGCTTAAATCTTTAGCCAACATACTAGAGGACACATCTATGGCCATAACAATGTCTATGCCCTTTGTGGTTTCTGTCCTAGTGCTTTCTGAGCTATTTTGAGGTCTTGCAAGACCAATAATTAAAGCGCTTATTGACAATAATCTCAATACAAAAAGTATGGGTTTTAAGCGGTTGTAAATACTGTTATTGAAACCTTTTGTACTAGGCATTTTAAGAGGCACTAGTGATTTTTTTTGCTTCAATAATTGCCATGCTACCAACAATGGAATGACCAATAAGAGCCATAAAAATTCTGGGTTTGCGAAGGGGTTTTGAAACATATTAAAAAGTTCTTTTAAGCTAATTATTTAAGGTTTTGAGGCGAAGGCATTTTTTCAAAAGCAATACTTTCCATAATTCTTTGCGAAATCTGTTCGGCGTATTCATCTTTGTCAATCCATCTCATACCTATTGATTGCACAAATCCTTTACCGCCAAAGTAAAGCAAAATATAGTCTTCTTTAGTAAGTGAACTATCTCCATTTAAAGCAAAGTCTGCAGTACCAAAGGTTTTAATCCCCTTGACCCCTTCTTGGGCTTCAAAATTCTCCTGTTTTGTAATGATATTTTTAGCCCCTAAGGATTCAAGATTTTTAAGCCCCTGCTCTGTTAATGCGTTAAAATCAGGCGCTTGTTCAGAAACCAATGTTTTCGTTTCAATAGTTACAAAAAGCACCCCTTTTGGATGTTTATAATAAAATCGCTGTACATATTTCTCCCCTGTATTTAATTCAACATCCAGTGAGCGTTCTAGTGCTTCCGGGGTTTCTATGACAATAGCAGGTACTCCGTATTCACTTTTTATCCAATCTTTTTCTAGTAGAATTTTTGTAGGATTTCTAAGCACCGTATCCCAAATGTTTTGAGGACCTAAATAAGCAACCGTAGCAAAGCACAGTGATAGAAAAATAGCAGTGGCTAGCACAATTTTTCTTTTTCTAGACCTGTTTATTTCACTGGCTTTTTTTGCCCACTCACTTGCTGCAATTTCAGCCAGTTCTTCTTCGGTAGGTGGGGCAATAGATTCTTTTGTTTTTACTACAATTTGTTTCAGTTTGCTTCTATCTTGTTCTGCAGCCCATATTTCTGGAGTTGATTTTGCAAATTTCACAAGATCAGCCGTTTGGAGAATCTGTTTGAACTGTGTAATTGTTTCTGGTTCAAGGGCAAGCGCTCCTGAATCCCTGAGAAGTTCCAACCGTTCAATGAGTTGGTCTGTAGTGCTTTCCAAAGCGGCAACATGCACCTCTTCCTCTAGGTAACCCCTCACAATATTTGTGAGTTCACTGTAGTAAGCTTTGTATTCTTCTTTGATTAAATACTGAGAATTTTCTAGTTGGTCTAGGGCCAAAAGTGCTTTGTCATAGGGTGGGAGTTCTCGCTCCGCTGCGGCACGTTTTTTCTTAAGCCTTCTTAAATAAGCAAATATTAAGGTACCCAAGCTCAACAAAACAAATAGCCACTGCCACAACCATTCGTAGGTAGCTATTTTTTCTACAGAAGTCAATGGTTTAATATCGTATAAATTTTGCTTTAAGGTGTCTACAGGGACATCTAAAACTTTAAGGTTTAAAGGGGCTGTGAAATAAGCTTGATTGTTGACCAAAACAAGCTGCTTTGGGAGCGTATATGATCCAGAGTCAAACTGTGTTAAAGCATATTTTTTAAGCAGTTGTAATTTTCCTTGATACTCAAGGGAGTCTACTTTAGAAGCAGACACCAGTTCTAGTGGCGCGAATGATTGCGCTTCTGTAGGAAAATCTACCAAGTCTGTTGGACCAATAGAAATAGCAATACTGAGTTCTATTTGTTCTCCAATTTTAATTTCGGTACTATCTATAACTGCTATAGGATTAAAAAGTTCCTTTTGCTCTTGCGCAAAAGCAGTTCCACAGCAAAAAAGAAGTCCTAATAAAAGTGTTTTTACCACACTTTTAGTCTTCATACTAGGTTTATTATTGTTGAATGACGGTGTCATATTATCTCCCCTTTTGTTTAAAGTAGCCCAACAGTTTTTTCACATAACTCTCATCTACCCTGCAGCTAATTTGACCACAACCAGACTTTCTGAAACTTTCTTCAAAGTATTCTTTGCGTTCTCTTTGATAGTTTTCATAGGCGTTTCTGACCGTTTTTGATTGGGTAGCAACTGTTTTAATTTTTCCTGTTTCTGCATCTAAAATAGGCACCAAACCAAGGTTTGGAATTTGTTCTTCCTTTGGATCGTAAACACGAATACCGGTAAGATCATGTTTTTTACCTACAATCCTTAAACTTTGGAGGTATTCTTCTGAAATAAAATCTGAAAGCACAAAAACAATGGCCTTTTTCTTAAGCACATTTCCAAGGTACTTCAATGCCATGGACAAATCTGTTTTTTGACTTTTTGGCTTGAATTCTAAAAGTTCTCTTATAATTCTAAGAATATGACTTTTTCCCTTTTTGGGAGGAATAAAAAGCTCTATTTGATCTGTAAAAAGTAACACCCCTACTTTGTCATTGTTTTGCAAAGCAGAAAAAGCTAGGGTTGCAGTAATTTCTATTAAAAGATCTTTTTTAAAAGCATTGGTTGTTCCAAATAAACCAGATCCACTCACATCTACAACCATCATCAGGGTGAGTTCTCTTTCCTCTTCAAAAACTTTGATATAAGGCTCGTTTTGTCTGGCAGTTACATTCCAATCTATTGCCCTAACGTCGTCTCCAAACTGGTATTGACGGACTTCTGAAAAAGTCATACCACGGCCCTTAAAGGTGGAGTGGTATTCTCCGCCAAAAATATGGTCTGAGAGCCTTCTCGTCTTTATTTCTATTTTCCTTACTTTTTTTAAAAGATCTTTAGTTTCCATAAATGAATTGAAATAGTGTCTGGGACATTAAACGATATTTTAAAATATCCTATGGCACTTCTATTTCGTTTACGATGGTATTGATCAAGTCTTCTGAGGTTACATTTTCCGCTTCTGCTTCATACGTAATTCCAATTCTATGCCTTAACACATCGTGAACTACAGCCCTGACATCTTCAGGAATTACATAGCCCCTTCTTTTAATAAAAGCATAGCACTTTGCAGCCATAGCCAAGTTAATACTCCCTCTTGGAGATGCGCCAAAACTAATTAGAGGTTTAAGGCTTTCTAAATGGTATTTTTCAGGAAAACGGGTAGCAAAAATGAGGTCTAATATATATTTCTCAATTTTCTCATCCATATACACTTCACGAACAGCTGCTTGAGCAGATAAAATCTGTTTTACACTAACGACTGGATTTACTTTTTCATAGGCCTGACTCATTGCTTGCCTCATGACCATCTGCTCCTCAGACATTTTGGGATAAGTAATCACTGTTTTTAGCATAAATCGGTCTACTTGTGCTTCTGGAAGTGGGTAGGTACCCTCTTGTTCTACAGGGTTTTGTGTAGCCAAAACTAAGAAAGGCTTATCTAATACAAATGTTTCGTCTCCAATAGTAACTTGTTTTTCTTGCATGGCCTCCAATAGGGCAGATTGCACCTTAGCAGGCGCTCTGTTAATTTCGTCTGCTAAAACAAAATTGGCAAAAATAGGCCCCTTTTTAATAGAGAAGTCGTTCTCTTTCATATTAAAAATCATGGTACCCACAACATCTGCAGGAAGTAAATCGGGAGTAAATTGAATCCTACTAAAACTTCCCTTTACTGCTTTGGCTAAGGTGTTTATAGCTAAGGTTTTTGCTAAACCAGGTACCCCTTCTAACAAAATATGACCCTGTCCCAATAAGCCAATCAGCAGCCTTTCTACCATGTGCTTCTGACCTACAATTACTTTGTTCATTTCAAATTGTAAGGCGTCTATAAAAGCACTTTCATTGGCTATTTTTTCATTAATAGCCGCCATGTCTATCGAACTCTTTTCTTCCATAGTGTTTAGATAATTTACGGTGTTTGTAGCTGCATTTAAATTACAGCGTTGCAATTAAAAAATTTATTCACAGACCCCTTGTTAATACAGCGTTAAAAAATGACTAAACCCCATGTTTTTATGAAGTTTTTAAGGAATTTATGCCTAATTTCATTTATTATTTTACCCAATTTAGGGAACAACACAAAGAATTAACAGATTTTAAAACATTTACCTATGTCTAAAAAGCACCATTCTCCAGAATATTCTAAAATTATCGTGGGCACTATGAATTGGGGAAGTTGGGGTGCAGCTTTATCTACTAAAGATGTTGCCCATAGGATTGAATCTGCTTTTGAGATGGGATTGACAAGCTTTGATCACGCCGATATTTATGGAGATTACACCACAGAAGCTGATTTTGGAAGGGGCTTTAAAGCAAGTGGAATTTCAAGAGAATCTGTACAGTTTATAAGTAAATGCGGTATTGCGCTTAAAAATAAATCCAGGGACACTCAGACAAACCATTATGATTATACCTACCAGTATATAATAAACAGTGTACAACGCTCTTTGGAAGAGTTGCAAACAGATTATTTAGATCTTTTGTTGCTTCATAGGCCCAGTCCTTTAATGGATCCCATCGAGGTTCAACAGGCGGTTCAAACACTTTTAGATAAAGGCTATATTAAGTCTTTTGGGCTGTCTAATTTCACTCCTTCTCAGACCAGCATTATTCAACAAAAACTTACGGTTAGCGCGAACCAATTGGAAATTTCACTCAAGGCAAACGACCCTTTTTTTAATGGAGATTTAGATTTTTGCCTTTTGCACCAGATTACACCTATGGCCTGGGCGCCTTTAGGTGGGATTTTAGGAAATCAGTCCCATCCATTAATTTTAGAAAAGGCTTTTGTTCAGTTGGAAAAAAAATACTCCCTTGGCAGAGACGCGCTTCTTTTGGCTTGGTTAATGAAACACCCTGCAGGAATTCATCCGGTGATTGGAACTACCCAGGTTGCACGATATAAAAACGCCATTAGTGCCATAGCTATAGATTTTGATACAGAAGATTGGTTTTACCTTTTAGCCGCCTTTAGAGGGCATGACATTCCATAAAAATAACAGATGAGTATAGAAAAACAATATATGAGCACAGAAAATAAAACAGCCCTAATTACAGGGGCCAGTAGTGGGATTGGAAAAGCGACTGCAGTACATTTAGCAGAAATGGGCTACCAACTTGTTTTATGTGGGAGAAATACCTTAAAATTAAATGAAGTAGCATTATCTCTGTCTAAAAAAACGAAGGTTCATACCCTCTTATTTGACGTGGTAAATAAAGTAGCTGTTTCGGATGCTATTGCCTCCTTAAAGGCCCCTTTTCATCAGATAGATGTGTTGGTTAATAATGCAGGAAATGCCCATGGTTTAGATTTGTTTCAAGACGCCTCTTTAGAAGATTGGGACGCTATGATAGATATTAATGTAAAAGGATTGCTCTATGTTACAAAAGCAGTTTTGCCCGGTATGCTCAGCAGAAACAAAGGACATATTATTCATATTGGATCTACTGCAGGAAAGGAAGTATACCCCAAAGGAAATGTTTATTGTGCGTCTAAACACGCTGTAGATGCTATTAATAGTGCCATGAGAATAGATTTAAATGGTACAGGTATAAAAGTGGGTGCCATACATCCGGGACTGGTAGAAACTTCTTTTAGTGAAGTTCGTTTTAAAGGAGATCAAGACAGGGCCGCTCAAGTGTATAAAGGTTTTATGCCCTTACAGGCCAGCGATATTGCAGATGTGATAGGATTTGTAATTTCAAGACCATATCATGTTAATATAGCAGATCTAATCGTTATGCCTACTGCTCAAGCAAATAGCACCACGCTCTTTAAGGGGAGTTAATGAAGCAATAATCCAACAATGATCAATAAGCGCCTTTTGGTTAAAAGCCTACTTTCCCATAATGGGGAGAACAGCTTTTATGACAAAAAAAGCATGATCAATATTGGCACAAAAGAAGGTAAGGCTAAGTTTTTAAAGCATGTTTGTGCTTTAGCCAATAGCAATCCTAAAAACAGATCGTTTATAGTTATAGGCGTTTCAGATACAGATAACCTTATAGTGGGGGTGGATTTTTTTGACGATTCTAAAATTCAAAACCTGGTCAATGCTTACCTTAATAATGCCCCTATTATTTCTTATGAAAATATCCATTTTCCAGATCTAGAAGCCGCAAAGGTTATTGGTTTGGTTACGATTAGTTCTTCTGGGAATATTTGTAGTCTGAAAAAAAACATTTGGAAATATTACTTGGGGACTGTCTTTATAAGAGAAGGTAGTATTAGCTTACCAAAAGAGACTGGCTTGATTTTGCAGGATCTCAATGCTGCAGCTGTAGCTGCTATAGAGCTAAGTGCTCAAAACAATATTAAATTAACCTTAGATGGGGTTATAGACTTCATTAACAATAGGCACAAAGACCTCGAGTGTCATTACAGGGTTTTTAAAGATCAGTTTGTGGTATGCTGGGCGGGTATACCAAAAAAACAGCACAACAACACCTATTTTTCTAGGGTAGATATTGAATTAATTACAGAACAAGTCAAACTTTTCTATTCAGATTTAGACGAGGTGATGATTGATTTTGACAACGATTCATTTACCATTGTAGAATACGTCAGTTTGGGATTGGGAACAGAGATCAAGTATTATCCGCTAGAAAAAACCCAAATTCTTTTTAAGGAAAATGGCACCTATCGCATAGACACTAGCTTGATGTTTGCCCCACCTCTTTTTGATTTAAAACTCTTGCATCATGTGTTTAACAACAGCAAATTTCTGGTGAAAAAGATTCAAAATTACGGGCTGTTTACTCAAGAAGAACGCTTAGAAATAGACGCATTACCCCAAACCCTTTTATTGTGTTATTTAAACGGTTTCTTGGACGCTAAGGTAATTTTAGAAAAGATAAAACCCTTTTTAAAAGGAACTTATGCAACTTCCTACACCAATCTTAAAGAAGCCCAGAGGATCATAAGAAAAGTGAAATATAATTAAAGCTCGTTTAGCTCTGGTATAGCAGCTATTGCACCGTATTTTGTAGTGGTAAGCGCACCAACTTTATTGGATTTTGCCACCATATTGTAAAGTAGGTCTAATTGAGTAGATAATTCAATGAGCGGAAAGTCTAGGGTAGAAATTTGGGCCAATAAACTTCCAATAAAAGCGTCTCCAGCCCCTGTAGTGTCTACAGGAGTTACTTCAGTACTTGCAATTTGCTTTTTAGATTTAGCAGCACTTACTAAAGTTCCTTTGGCGCCCATTGTTACGCAAATAATAGGGGTTCCCAATTCGTGAAGCGCGTCACAAGCGTCTTCTAAATTTTCCTTCCCGGAGAGTAATTTTGCTTCCTCTTCACTAAATTTACAGAGGTGCGACTTTTCTATAAATGGAAGGCATTTTTTGATAAAGTTGTCTGCATTATTTTTCCACAAATCTGCCCTAAAATTAGGGTCAAAACTAATAAAGGCATCTTGTGTGAGGGCGTCAAACAAATAGTGGCCATAAGATTCTTCTAAGGCACCTCCTAAAAAAGATGTGGCGGCACCAAAGTGCACCATTTGTTGGTTAAAAAGGTGTTTTACATTGCTTTGGTATTGTAATTCTTTATCTGCACCCCTGCTAAAAACGAAGTCTCTCTCTCCATTAGTGTCAATAGAAACAAAAGCCAGAGTGGTAAAAGCATCTGTCCGTTGGGTGAGGCTCAAGTCAATTTCGTGTTCCTCCAAGGTTTTCCATAAAAAGTCTCCAAAAGCATCGTTACCCAAGCAACCAATAAATGCGGCATAGCCCCCAAGTTTATTTATTGCACAGGCTACATTTGCTGGGGCTCCACCCGCCTTCTTTGTAAAGGTCTGGGCTTTTTTTAAATCACTTCCTTGGTTTTCAGCAACAAAATCTATGAGTAATTCACCAATACAGAATACTTTTTTAATGGGCATAATGACTTAAAATAAGAGGGTGTAACAAGTGTAATATTTGGGCAAATTACAATGAAAAGCTTATCCTTCAAAAATAAAGACATAAAAAACACAAACTAATATATGTTTTGACGTTTTTAACCAATGTATATTTGTTAAAAAAAGGAGATGAGAGAATATGTAATAGGGGATATTCACGGAGGTTATTTGGCTTTAAAAGCTCTGGTGGAAAAACTCTCTTTAAGCCCTGAGGATCGATTAATTTTTTTGGGAGATTATGTAGACGGTTGGTCCCAGCCTGTTGAAACGGTAGACTACCTCATAGAATTAAAAGCCCGTTACAACACCGTTTTACTTATGGGAAATCACGACTCATTGGCTTTAGAATGGCTGTTAAACGGCCAGGCAAATGATTTGTGGCTCAGTCATGGGGGCGCTGCTACAGTGGCTGCTTATGAGAAAGTTTCTGAGGACAAGAAAGCAGCACATATATTATTTTACAAAGCATTAAAACCCTATTATTTAGATTCAAAAAACAGGCTATTTATTCATGCCGGTTTCACTAATCAAAAAGGGGTTGTCAAAGAATATTTTGAAAAAATGTTTTATTGGGACAGGTCTCTTTGGGAAACAGCTATTTCTCTTGATCCTAGAATTCCTATAAATAGCCCATTATATCCCAAACGATTTTTGTGTTATAGCGAAATATTTATTGGCCACAGTTCTTTAGACAAGATAGGAGAAACTGTTCCTACAAAACGTGCTAATGTATGGAATATAGACACCGGAGCAGCATTTAAAGGTCCTTTGTCTGCCATGGAAATAAACACCAAAAATATTTTACAGTCCCATGCAGTTTATTTGTATTATCTCGATGAGTTAGGAAGAAACGATTCTTAATTAATTTTGTGACAGGATTCTATTTTAATGAAATCCTTTGGTCATATTGGTTACTTAACTCCTCTTAAATTTTATCTTTACTTTAAAATACACTTTTTTCATGTCACAACACAATATTAGATTAGAAGTAATGCGGTCTTTAGAGCCTAAAATAGACGGCTTTATTGAACAATTCTTAATTCCCATTGAAGAGATTTGGCAGCCTTCAGATTTTCTTCCAGATTCACAGTCAGAAGATTTTTTTGAACAAACAGCGCAAATTAGAGAAGGAGCCAAGGAAATTGGGTATGACCTTTGGGTGACATTAGTGGCAGACACTATTACGGAAGAAGCTTTGCCTACCTATGAGTCTTGGCTTTTAGATGTAGATGGAATAGACCAACACGCAGATAAAAATGGATGGACCAAATGGATTAGACATTGGACTGGTGAGGAAAATAGGCATGGAGATGTACTCAATAAATACCTCTATCTCTCGGGAAGAGTAAATATGAAAGAGGTAGAAAAGAGTACCCAATACCTAATTGCAGACGGATTCGATATTGGGACGGATAGAGATCCATATAAAAACTTTGTGTATACGAGTTTTCAAGAATTGGCTACCAATATTTCCCACAAACGCGTGGGGCAGTTTGCTAAGAAAACAGGCAATCACTTATTAGGTAAAATGTGTGCCATTATTGCAGGAGATGAAATGCGCCATCATTTAGCATACAGAGAATTTGTAAAGCTGATTATGGAGCAGGATCCTTCGCAAATGATTTTGGCATTTGCAGATATGATGAAAAAGAAAATTGTTATGCCAGCTCACTTCCTTAGAGAATCTGGAGGTGCTGCAAGCAGTGCTTTTGAGGTGTTCTCTAATTGTGCCCAACGTTTGGGTGTTTATACGTCTAAAGATTACATAGACATTTTAGACAAATTAAATAGTTATTGGGATATTGAAAATGTTAGGGCTATTTCTGATGAAGCAGAAAAAGCACGCGACTATTTAGTGAATCTTCCGAATCGATTAACTAGAATTTCTGAGCGCATGAAATTTCCACAAGACCAGCACCACTTTAAATGGGTGACGCCAAACGGCGTGTTATAAAAAAATAAAAAAGGGCCTGTAGGGCCCTTTTTTATTTTACATATAGAAATGCGCTATAGATCAAAAGTAATTCCTTGTGCCAAAGGAAGCTCTGTAGTGTAATTGATGGTATTGGTTTGCCTCCTCATATACACTTTCCAAGCGTCAGACCCTGACTCTCTTCCTCCTCCAGTTTCTTTTTCTCCTCCGAAGGCACCGCCAATTTCAGCACCAGAGGTCCCAATATTTACATTGGCAATTCCACAGTCGGAACCTGCAACAGATAGAAAAGCTTCTGCTTCTCTAAGGTTGTTGGTCATAATAGCAGAAGAGAGTCCTTGTTTAACGCCATTTTGAATTTCAATAGCATTGTTTACATCTCCATCGTATTTGATTAGATATAATATGGGCGCAAAGGTTTCTTCCTGTACAATCTCAAAATGGTTTTGCGCTTCTATTATAGTAGGCCTTACATAGCATCCGCTGTTGTAAGCGCCCCCTTCAAGAACCCCACCGGGGACAATTACTTTACCACCTTCTTTTGTAGCTTTTTCAATGGCATTGAGGTAGTTGTTTACAGAATCAGTATCTATTAAAGGACCCATATGCATGCTTGAGTCTAATGGGTTTCCTATTTTAAGTTGGCCATATGCTTTGACCAAAGCATCTTTTACCGCCTCGTACTTAGTGCTGTGAACAATCAAACGCCTGGTAGAGGTGCATCTTTGCCCTGCGGTTCCAACAGCACCAAAAACGGCCCCCATTAAGGTCATTTTTAGATCTGCATCTGGAGTTACTATAATGGCATTATTTCCCCCGAGTTCTAAAAGGGATTTCCCTAACCTTGCGGCTACTTTTTGAGCGACAATTTTTCCCATTCTAATGGAGCCTGTAGCTGAGATTAAAGCCATTCTAGGGTCTTCTGTCATCCATTCCCCAACAGCGTAATCGCCATTGATAAGACTGGAGACTCCAGCAGGAATATTATTTTCTTCTAAAACATCTGCTAATATTTTTTGACACGCTACTCCACAAAGTGGGGTTTTTTCAGAGGGTTTCCAAACACATACATCGCCACAGATTAAGGCCAATGCAGTATTCCAAGACCATACAGCAACTGGAAAATTGAATGCAGATATAATACCTACAATACCCAAAGGGTGGTATTGTTCATACATTCTGTGACCCGGTCTTTCGGAATGCATAGTCAGTCCGTGAAGCTGCCTAGACAATCCAACGGCAAAATCACAGATGTCAATCATTTCTTGTACTTCTCCCAATCCTTCTTGAAGGGACTTTCCCATTTCATAAGACACCAATGCGCCCAATGGAGCTTTAAGTGTCCTTAGTCGCTCCCCGAATTGTCTCACTATTTCTCCTCTAAGGGGAGCTGGAGTGACACGCCAGCTTTTAAATGCTTCTTCAGCGCTTTTCATTACAGCCTCGTATCCTTCCTTGGTTGTAGTGTCTACAGCGCCAATAAGCGATCCATCTACAGGAGAATGTGACTGAATGACACTGCCGCCTTTTATGGATGAATTTCCAATTTTAGTCCCGGAATTTTCCTTTGATAGGCCCAATAGGTTTAGTTGGTCTTGAATGTTAATTACAGACATAATGTTATTTTTATAACTTTTTGGTTATTAAATGTGAAATTATACATATATAAAGATAATAATTTATAGGCTAAGTTTAAGTAATAGGCAGTATCACTTTTGGGTGGTATTTTGGAATTGTGTTTATGAGCCCTTTGAAAATAGCCCTTTAATGGTGTTTAGGTTTTCCGATACAAATATTTCTTGCACTAAAAAACTTCCAAATTCTTCTAGAGGTGCTTTTGCTACACTGTTTTCAAAAACAGCTGTAGGAAGCATTTCTAAAAAATTGAAATACTGCTGTCCGTAGGCGATAAGAACACTGATAATAACACCCATTTTAAGTATCCCAAAAAAGCCTCCTAAGATTTTATTTATACCGCCTAATAAAATCATTGAGGCTACTTTTGTCAGAGCTTTTCCAAGTAAATAAACCCCAATAACAATACATACAAATGTGAGCCCCATGGCAATGAGATACAAATTTTCTGGATTCCAATGGAACTGCTCGTGGAGTATTTTAGCCGTATAAGAGGCCAGGTGTTGGGCCCCATAGAACCCAAGGATAAGCGCTAGTAATGTAGTAATTTCAATAAGGATGCCATTTTTAAAACCTTTGTAAAAACCAAAAGCACCTAGAACCAGCAAAACAATGTCAAATGAACTCATTTTTTGTCAACCGTTAATAATTATGTTCTAAGGTACCTTATTTGATTAAAAATCGTTCTTTTTTAGTCGCAAATTAGATTAATTTTAGAGCATTTAAGGGGAAGGGCTACTTAGATTTGTACCTTTATAGAAAATAAATTTACCCCATATACAGATGTCTAGAGATGCCGAATTAAAACAGCGCTGGGAAATACTTGTAGAAAGACTTTCTGCCCAATTTTCAGACCATGACCCCCTGGACTTAGACGCCATTATCTGTTTGGTAGGGGTCCAAGAATTAGGGAAATACCACCAGAAGTTTAAAAAAGAAGACAAGGTAGATCTAATGCATATTGCTATTTGTAAGTTGTTGGAGCCTTATGGCTATTACGCATTTGATTTTGTAGACGCAGACGGATGGCCACACTATCAGGTAGTAGAAAATTTACCGCCACTAAAAGCAGGGGAACAGTCTGTATTAATGAAAGAAGCCATTGTTCAGTATTTTATAGAAAAAGAATATATCGTATAATTAGAACTTACTTAATATGTCATTGGCTATAAATCACGCGCCCCCTTATTACGCGGTAATATTTACTTCCACACAAACAGATTTTTTATCTGGATATGAGGAAATGGCTCATGAAATGGAGTCACTGGCAAAAATTCAGCCGGGATATTTAGGGATGGTGTCGGCTAGAAGCCAAGTGGGAATAACGGTGAGTTATTGGGCTACCTTAAGAGATATTGCACATTGGAAGTCTCAGGCAGACCATTCACTGGCACAGCAAAAAGGGAAATCTGTTTGGTATGAAAGATACAGTGTTCAAATATGTAAAGTAGAACGCGCTTATAGTTTTGACAAAGAATAACACTTCAATAAAGCTGTATCCTTTAGACAAAGAATAGCGCGTCAAAAGCTTATGGTTTTGATTAAATAAAACGCTTCAAAAAACCAATGAGGTGTCTTTCAATGAGCTCCTAGAGGATTAATCCAACTCCTCAACGAGATTTTTAAAAGTTTTTTTAGGGTTTTTGTGTTTGTATAAAATCTCGTAAACTGCACTTATAATGGGTGTTTTTTCGTTTTTGCCTTCTTTTTCCATGATTTCAAAAGCGCTTTTTGAAGCGTAATACCCTTCAGCCACCATATTCATTTCCATAGTAGCACTCTTCACAGTGTAGCCTTTTCCAATCATATTACCAAACATTCTATTTCTACTGAATACAGAATAGCCAGTCACCAATAAATCTCCCAAATATGCGGTATCATTAATGTTGCGTTTCATTTTGTACACCTTTTTAATAAAGCGCTTCATTTCACGTATGGCATTACTCATCAGCACCGCTTGAAAATTATCACCGTAACCAAGTCCATGAGCTATTCCAGCTGCAATGGCATAGATGTTCTTTAATACGGCGGCGTATTCTGCCCCAATAATGTCGTCTGAAATTTTTGTTTTTATATAACTGCTCTGTAATGCTTTAGACATTTGAGAGGCAGTCTCTAAGTTAGCACAGGCGATGGTTAAAAAGGACAGTCTTTCAAGGGCCACCTCT
>JAQWFV010000055.1 GCA_029238555.1 Flavobacteriaceae bacterium | reverse complement strand
GCAATTATGAAAGGGGGTATGAGACACCCTATGGGACCGTTACAACTAGCAGATTTTATTGGTTTAGATGTGTGTTTGTCTATTCTGAATGTATTGTACGATGGTTTTAAAAACCCCAAATACGCCCCCTCCCCTCTACTGATTAATATGGTGAACTCTGGATTATTAGGCGTGAAATCTAAAGCCGGATTCTATCTTTATGAAGATCCAAAAAATCCTATTGTAAATCCTAGTGTTAAAATATAAGTATGTCTATTTCAGAAAACCTAAAGTTTTTTAAAAATAAGCTCCCAGAAACGGTTAGCCTAGTCGCGGTATCTAAAACAAAACCATTAGAAGACTTAAAAGAGGCTTACGAATTTGGACAGCGAATTTTTGGGGAGAACAAGATCCAAGAAATGACGGATAAGTGGCAGCATCTACCTAAAGAAATTGAATGGCATATGATAGGTCATGTCCAAACAAATAAGGTAAAATACATGGCACCATATGTCTCTTTAGTCCACGGTGTAGACAGGATTAAAGTATGGAGTGAAATACACAAACAAGGACTTAAAAACGACAGAGTAATTCACTGCCTACTTCAAGTTCATATTGCAGAAGAAGAAACCAAATTTGGTTTTTCAGCAGAAGAAATACAAGAAATCATTGCCCGTAAAACACTTTTAGAATTTCCTAATGCCAAAGTTGTTGGATTAATGGGGATGGCCAGTAATTCAGATGATAAAGATAAGGTTAGGGCTGAATTTAAGGGACTTCGAAAATTATTTGACTTAGCCAATGAACTGGGATGTGATTTTAAAGTGCTCTCTATGGGAATGAGTGGAGATTATAGTATTGCCATTGAAGAAGGAAGTAATATGGTCAGAGTAGGTAGTAAAATATTTGGGCATAGAAATTATTAATATGAAGTATGCTATTCTTGACATAGAAACAACTGGTGGAAAATACAATGAGGAGGGAATCACTGAGATTGCTATTTATCAATTTGATGGGAATGAAATCACAGACCAATTTATTAGCCTTGTAAATCCAGAAAAAAGCATTCAGGCCTTTGTTGTAAAACTGACGGGTATTTCTGATAAAATGGTTAAGGGTGCTCCTAAATTTCATGAAATAGCCAAAAGAATCATTGAAATTACGGAAGATTGTATTCTCATTGCACACAATGCACAGTTCGACTATAGAATTCTAAAAACTGAATACAATCGTTTGGGTTACGATTTTCAAAGAAAAACACTTTGTACGGTAGACTTATCTAAAAAACTCATTCCAAATATGGAATCTTACAGCTTGGGTAAATTAGTAAGGGCTTTAGGAATCCCTGTATCGGATAGGCACAGAGCCAATGGAGACGCTTTAGCTACTCTTAAATTGTTTAAACTGCTTTTATCTAAAGAAGAAGACCACCAAAGTATTTCAGAACTTACCCGATCTGAGAACACAGGCATATTGACCAACAAACAAATAGATTTATTGGATCAAATACCTAATGAAACTGGTTTAGTCAGTTTTCTAGACAAGGAAGATCAAGTTATCTATGTATTGGCCAGTGATCAATTAAAAAAAGATATTACCCAGCTATTCACCAAACAATCCAGTATAGCTAAAAGTGTAAACAAAAAAATGAGGCAAGTAAAAGTTACCCTAACAGGAAGTCTTCTAATGGCTCAAATGAAATATCAATTGGCATTGACAAAGTTTAGACCCAAATACAATAGAATGCCTACAAAGAAATCTTTGCAAACAGCTGTGGATATGGACTATCCTTTTCAAGATGGCTTAATGATTGACCAAGGCAGAAATAAAGGAGAAAAGAGTGTTTACAGGATAAAAAGCAGCAAACTACACTCGCTGGGATATGTTGAATTGAATTACCAACTTAACAATGAGGCCATTTTAGATCAATTACTCAATACAGTTAAAGAAAACAATCCATTGAAAAAGATACTTCTCAGCAGCCATTTAAAAAAACCACTGAAATTACATTCCTTAGAAGTCAAATAATTAAATTATCTTAATGGAGCAGTAAGACAACCCATTACAGTATTTATAGGCTAGTACCCTCTAACAAAAAAAACTGATTTTGAAATCGAATACTTTAAAACAATTTAAAATAAAAGTTCACGAAATCATTTACGAAGCAGACACCCCTATGGGCAAAGCTTTTGATGTGCTCTTAGCTGTTTTAATTCTTTTTAGTGTGCTTATTGTTATGCTAGAGAGCGTGGCTAGTATAGACCTAAAATACCATAAGTTACTTTTAGGCTTTGAGTGGGGAATTACCTTGTTTTTTACAGCAGAGTATTTTGCCAGAGTTTTCTCAATTGAAAAGCCAAAAAAATATATATTTAGCTTTTATGGCATCATTGACCTTTTAGCTACTATACCACTATACCTATCTTATATTTTAGCAGGTTCTCAAGTGCTCTTAGCTTTAAGAGCGTTTAGATTACTAAGAATATTTAGAATTTTAAAACTGGTCAGTTTCTTAGGAGAAGCTTCTGTATTAAAACAAGCCCTTAAGGATTCGAGGAATAAGATCTTAGTCTTTATCTATGTAGTACTCATACTTTGTGTGATCATGGGAACTTTCATGTATTTAATTGAAGACAATGAAAGTGGATTCACTAGTATTCCTAGGAGTATTTATTGGACCATTGTAACACTTACAACGGTTGGTTATGGAGACATAGCACCACAAACACCTTTAGGCCAATTCGTGGCTTCTATGATCATGATTCTTGGTTATGGGATTATAGCAGTTCCAACTGGTATAGTAACGGTGGCATTTAATAAAAATAAAAATACGGCTATTACAACAAACACTCAATCCTGTCAAAACTGTAGCTCTGAGGGACATAAAGATGGTGCTGTATTCTGCTTTAACTGTGGCGCAAAATTATGAGTGTTAAAAAGCATTTAATTTCTATTATTGGACCAACTGCTATAGGAAAAACTAATTTGGCCATAGGGCTGTCTAAAAAGTTTCACGCCCCTATTTTGTCTTCTGATTCTCGTCAATTTTATAAAGAAATGTGTATTGGGACTGCAGTACCTTCAAAAGAGGAACTTTCTGCTGCACCACATTTTTTCATTCAACACAAAAGTATCGTAGACCGCTACAGCGTAGGTGATTTTGAAAGGGAAGCCATGGACTTTTTAAAGAGGCATTACGTGAAAAATGACGTAGCTATCATGGTTGGAGGCAGTGGCTTATATACAGATGCTGTTTGCAAAGGCTTGGATAAATTTCCAGAAGTACCTCATGAAATTAGAAAAGATTTAAATGAGTCCTTGGTTAATTTTGGACTAGAAAAACTCAGCGAAAAACTTAAAGAGTTAGACCCAAAAGCATTTCACCAAATTGCTGTAGACAATCCAGTTAGGGTTATAAGAGCACTTGAAGTATGTTTGGCATCTGGAAAACCCTATAGTAGCTTTTTAAATCAACCAAAAAAAGAGAGACCTTTTTTAGTCCATACTATAAACATTTCTGCCCCAAGAGAAGCTTTATACAAAAGAATAAATCTAAGGGTAGACCTTATGATAGAAAACGGACTTGAAGAGGAAGTAAGGGGCTTATTTGATCAAAAAAAATTGAATGCACTTAACACTGTTGGCTACAAAGAATTATTTAATTACATAGAAGGCAAAATAACAAGAGAAACAGCTATAGAAGAAATTAAAAAAAACAGTAGACGCTTTGCAAAAAGACAATTGACTTGGAACCGAAAGAATACAGAAGCGCTAGTGGTAAACTATGAAAATGCATTGGAAGAAAGTATGACTTATCTAGATAAAGTCATACCCACCCCACAGCATACAAATAGTTAAATTAGCTTAGGCCTCTTTGTTCACAACCAATCTAAAGCCTTCTCCATGTATGTTTATAATTTCTACATTAGGATCTTGTTTTAAATACTTACGCAACTTGGCTATATACACATCCATACTTCTAGAGGTAAAATAATTGTCGTCTCTCCATATTTTAGTTAAAGCCAATTCTCTAGGCATTAAATCATTTTTATGAAGTGCTAACATTCTAAGAAGTTCATTTTCTTTAGGAGATAGTTTTACTGGGTCCTCTGAATTAATTTGTAAAAATCTTAACTTAGAATTCAGATGGAAATCCCCAATGGTAAATTCAAATTGCTTACTATCTGCAGAAGTAGCCACAGATTTTCTCTGAAGAATTGCTTTTAATTTTAAAAGCAGTACTTCTGAATCAAAAGGCTTGTTTAAATAATCATCTGCGCCAGCCTTATATCCCGCTAGAACATCTTCTTTCATAGTCTTAGCTGTCAAGAATACGATTGGAATTTGCTCATTTTTTTCTCTAATCTCTCTTGCTAATGTGAATCCATCCTTGTAAGGCATCATGACGTCTAAAATGCACACATCAAAATCTTCTTTTTTAAATTTTTCAAAGCCTTCCATGCCATTTTTAGCTAGTACAACGTCAAAATCATTCATCACTAAATAATCTTTGAGAATACTCCCAAAATTTGGATCATCTTCTACCAATAAAATTTTTTTATTTGCTATTTCCATAAGTCATTATTTTATTTATTATTAATTGGTAGTTCAACAAAAAATGAACTACCCTTTCCTTTTTCACTTTTCGCGTACACTTTACCGCCGTGGTTTTCTACGATTTTTTTAACATATGCCAAGCCTAGACCATGCCCTTTAACATTGTGAATATTACCGGTATGCTCTCTATAAAACTTTTCAAATACTTGCTTTAAAACAGTAGGACTCATCCCAGCACCTTTGTCCTTAATTTCAATTGTGACAAACGAGCCTTTAATGGACGTAAACACATCTAATTCAGGGCTTTCTGGAGAGTATTTAATTGCATTGTCAAGTATATTGACAAAAACATTAGTTAAATGCATCTCATTGGCCATAATATGCACTGATTCTGTTTCAAAATGAACATTTACATAACCATTTCGGTCAGAAACAATTAGGCTAATATGTGTTATGGCGTCTTCTAATATTTCGTGAAGTAAATGAGGTGCTTTTTGAATCTCCAGCTGATTTTTATCCAGCTTAGATATTCTCAATACATTTTCTACCTGCGCATGCATTCGCTTATTTTCCTCTTTAATCATTGTAGCGTAACGAATAACCTTTTCGTGATCATCAATAATTTTTGGATTTTTTATTGCTTCTACCGCTAGATTAATTGTTGCAATGGGCGTCTTAAATTCATGGGTCATATTATTAATGAAGTCAGACTTAATTTCTGAAATTTTCTTTTGCTTAATTAATTGGTACATTACAGAAATAAATGCCACAATAATCACAAGTGTAAAAACCACTGAGAGTAATGCCATACTGATAATTGAACCCAATAAAAAAGTGTTTTTCTTAGGAAAACTCAAGTGCAAAGAAAAATTACTGTTACCTAATCCATCTTCAAAAAGGGGGGCTTTATAGGGAGAATTTGGGTCGTATTTAAATCTATTAGATTTAATCCTTGTGGGTAAATCCTGACTGTAAACACCATATTCAAATGGTATATCTAATCCCCTATTTCTTAGTTCTTTATCTAATTGCAAAGCAATTTCTTGCTTGGTAACCCTATTGTGAATAGGAATTTTACTGGCACTTTCTTTATATACATTGTCAAATACTGCTCGATCTGTTTCAGAAAGACCTTCATTAATAATTAGCTTTTCTATTGGCGTAATGGTATAAGTGCTTCCGTCTAATCCATAGTTTTCTTTAAACCTAATTCTAGACCTTTGACTGGTATAAGCCGTTAATACCGTACTATCCATCCCCATTACATTGTCAAAAAAACTCGATGCAATATTGTAATCTTCTTCTAAAATACCATGGGAATAAACCATGGTTTCATTGGTGTTTAAGTTCCTGTCAAAAAAGAAAAAGTTCTTTAAATGAGAACTCTTAGGGGTGCCTAAGCTATCCTTTAACTTTAAAAAATTATCGTAGTAGGAAGAAATTTCTCTTTTGGCAATTTTATCTGTCACTTTAACGAGAACCTCTACGACGATAGTTTTAAATTCCTCCTCCTTAAAATCTACAGATTTTTTAATCCAATACCCCTGAATAAAGATAATGCCTAGCAAGGCAACACTCATAAACACCATTAGGGAAACTAGGATACGTCTTTTCATCTCAATTAAATATGTTAACAAAATTAATTATTACTATTTAATTAAGATATTTAATAAACATAATATTAACATTTAAGTTAATATTTATTAATGTTACATTTAATTGTTTAATAAATCATGAATTTCCTTAGTTTTTAACAGTGTTTTTGCTAAGTCTTGATTGTGAATGACAAAATCTGCTTTTTTCGCATTTTCATTATCTGATAATTGCGCATTCATAATATTAGAAACCTGTGATAGGGTCTTTGAATCTCTTTTTACTACCCTTTTAATTCTAACCTCTACAGGTGCAGTGACCAAAATCAATGCGTCAAAATCAGCTTCCTTGTGATTTACAAATACCAAGGCTGACTCATAAACTACATAGGGAGGCTTATTACTTTTATTTGACACGCTTAATAACCACTTTTCAAAGTCTGCATTCACTGCAGGGTGAACAAGTTCATTCAGTGCATTTCTTTTTATTGAATCACCAAATATCTGAGAAGAAATGTAAGCTTTATTCAGACCACCATCATTTAAATATGCTTCTTTACCTAGAAGAGACTCAATAGCATCTTTTAAAACTAAATCTGCTACCATAAGCTGTTTAGCCGTTACATCTGAATGATACACTGGTATGCCGAATGATTTAAAAAAATCACATACAGTAGTTTTACCCACCCCAATACCTCCAGTTATAGCAACTACTTTCATGCTAATTATTATTCGTTAATATGTATTCAACGCCTATTGATTCCGCCAAATAGGCTTTAAAAATACCCTTATTCTTTATGTTTATTCTAGGTGTTAAAACATTTGTGCCCTGATTCTTTTCAAAAGGATATTCAACATATAACTCCACATCTGTATCGCTAATATTTCTAAGTAACTCTATGGGAGCAGCAACAATCACAGACAATTGACTGGGGAAAAATTTAACCCTATATTGAGCAGGAAGCCCAATAGCTTTTACATTTAATTTAAAAGAAAGTTCTGAAAAAGAGGCTGTCTCTATAGAAATTTTTGCTCGGCTAGGAATAAAGTTTAATTGCCCACTTTCTGAAATATCATTCAAAGGTATTAGGGTATCTAAAGACCTATTTAACTGACTAATCATTAATTTTTCTGTCGCGACAATATCCAGGACAGAAATATCACTCAAAGCTCCAAGCACTGTGACACTATCTGTTTCAAGTGAAACTGTTTTTAAATAGTAATTAGGAGCAGTCTTAATATCACTTTCCAAACGAATGGGTATTTTTCTTTGAGCTAATTTCACAAAGTTAGCCACTATAGGCGTACCCGCTTCAAAACCGATCACTTCAATTCCTTCCTCGATTTGTGATTTAAATTGAGCCAACTGCATGGACTCATTTAAAACATATGTTCCTTTGCTAGACAAAACAGCATTATTGACGTCCAACACCAAAAGCGGTTTAAACAGTGTTAATGACAATAACCTAAATCCACTTGAGCGCACTAATAAGTTTACTTTTGTAGGCAATTCATTAGACAATTGATAGTTGTGATTAGAATTTTCAAAATTTAAATTAAATGGAACAGCTCTGAGATAGGTTTCATTTAAATTTTTTAAAAACCAAACAAAAGAGGCTGCAAGTAAAAACAGGACAAATCGCCTGACTTGATTTTTTTTTAAAAAAACAATATTAAATTTACTCATCCCCTCTTTTAAAGTACAAGTTAGGAAAGATTTCTTCAAAAGGTTTATTCGAAAGTTTAAGACGAATTTTGGTTTTTAAAAAACCCCATCCGTATCCAAACATTTGAATAAAGAGCGCTGGAATTACACTAAACGCTACCAGAAAACTTCCTTCCTTAATAAAGGCAGTAATAAATAACAACCCAATATATAATCCCACTAATACTAAAGGCCATTTAAAGCCTAGTATACCTAAAATCACCCCCACAACCATGAATAGAACAAATAAAGTTGGTAGCCAAAATGTAGGTTTAGAATACTTTGGATATTGCTTCATTAAAATAGGGCGAACACTGCCAAATGCATGAACTTGCTTAAAAAACAAACGCCAACTAATTCTTCGCTTATGAAATACAAATGCCGCTTCAATAAAAGACGATACAAAACCCAAATCCCACAACCTAATAGATAAATCAGGGTCTTCTCCAGGATGAATTCTTCCAAAACCACCACTTTTAAAAAAGGCCTCTTTGGAAATACCCATATTAAAACTCCTTGGCTCAAATTTTTGCACAACCCTTGAACTACCTCTTATGCCCGCAGTTGTTAAAAATGAAGTCAGAGTGAAATTAATTGCTTTTTGCAGTGAAGAAAAAGTATGATCTGCAGCATCAGGGCCACCAAAAAAATCTACTTTATGAATGGATAGAAAAGACTTCACCGCGCTTAAGTACCCAACAGGCAGAACACAATCAGAGTCTAAAATGATAAAATAATCTCCTTTAGCCCTTCTCATTCCAAAATTTCTTGACGCGCCAGGACCTGAATTAGGTTTAAAAAAATAAGAAATATGCAATCTATTTTTAAATGAGGCTACAACCTCTTCACTAGTTATAGTTGAGCCGTCTTCTATGACTACAACCTCAAAAACTTCCGTATCCTGATCACATAAGCTTTCTAAAAGCTCTTTAATTTCTTCAGGGCGGTTGTAAACAGGAATAACAAAACTAAATGTTTTATTCATAGTCATTACTTTAAACAAAGAAGCCATCTAAATAGATGGCTTCTTTGCAAAATGCTAGTGTTTATTTTGAAAAGTACTCTATTACTTCTTGACTCACTCCTGTATTAGAAAAACCACCATCATGAAACAAGTTCTGCATAGTCACTTTTCTGGTTAGGTCTGAAAACAAACTCACTGTATAATCTGCGCAGTCTGCTGCTGTTGCATTTCCTAAAGGAGACATTTTTTCTGCATAAGAAATAAAACCATCAAAGCCTTTAACCCCTTGACCTGCTGTAGTTGGTGTTGGAGATTGAGAAATTGTATTTACGCGTACTTTCTTTTCTTTACCAAAAAAGTACCCAAAACTTCTACCTACAGATTCTAAATAAGCCTTATTGTCTGCCATATCATTGTAATCTGGAAAAGTACGCTGCGCAGCCATATAAGTTAAGGCAACTATACTACCCCATTCATTCATTGCATCTGCATGATAAAGTGATTTCATTACTTTATGAAATGACAAGGCAGAAACATCCCATCCTTTGGTAGTAAAGTCATAATTCTCATCGGTATAAGCCTTTCCTTTTCTCACATTTACAGACATACCTATAGAATGTAATACAAAATCTAGTTTACCTCCTAATATTTCAGTAGCCTGAGAAACTAAATTGGCCAAATCATCCTCATTTGTAGCATCTGCAGGAATGATTTGTGCACCAGTTTTCTCTGCAAGATCTTTTATTTGTCCCATCCTCATAGCAATTGGTGCGTTTGTTAAAACAAAAGAACCTCCTTCTTCATGAACCCTCTCTGCTGTTTTCCAAGCAATTGAATTTGGATCTAATGCACCAAAAATAATTCCTCTTTTTCCTTTAAGTAAATTGTAAGCCATATGTATATATTTGGTTAATGCGCGTAAAGATATTAAAAATAGTTATGCCAATAACTGCTTTGCATGAGCAATAGCTGAGTTGCTCAAGGCCTTTCCTCCTAGCATTTCAGCTATAGCAACTACCCTTTGCTCTTTATCTAATAAGGTTAATTGAGTTTCGGCTTTTAAGCCATCGTCTGACTTAAAAACCATTAAATGATTGTCCCCCTTGGCGGCAACCTGGGGTAAATGAGTGATAGAAATTAACTGTATATCTCTTCCCATATCTTTCATAATTTCTGCTATTTTAGTAGCAACCTCTCCAGAAACACCTGTATCTATTTCGTCAAAAATTATGGTAGGAAGTGAAACATGGGTAGATAATATTGCTTTAATACCCATCATAATTCGAGATAATTCACCTCCAGAAGCCACCTTTTTAAGTGACCCAAAGTCTTGTCCCGAATTGGCAGAAAACATAAAAGAAATTAAATCCATTCCTGATGGCGAGAAGTCATCTATTTCCTCCAAGTGCACCTTAAATACTGCTTTAGGCATTTCTAATAAACGCAATTTATCGGTAAGCTTAACAATAAAATCTGGAATTACTTTTTGCCTATTTGATCTAATCTTATAAGCTTTGGCTAACAATTTATCTTTTAAATTTGAAACCTTTTCTTTTTGAAGTTTAATATTATCTTCCCCAGACACTACATGATCTACTTTAATTTTTAAATCAGAACGAATCTTCATTAAATCTAACACGTTATCTACTTGATGCTTTCTAAACAAATCATAAATTTTCTGCAATTTTAGATTCACTTCTTCTAACAACTGAGGATCTTCTTGAGTTGATTCTAATGCATTAGACTGTAATTCCTCAGAAAAATCTAGCAGCTCAATTTGTATAGCCTTAAGCCTACTCACTAAATCACTATAATTACCACCAAATCCGCTGAGCTTTTGAATATGCTGATTTAGGAATTGCAATTGATCTACAATACCAGTATTTTCAGTTGTTAAAAGCTGTACCGATCGAGACAAGTAATCGGAAATATCAGAAGCGTTTTCTAATTGTAGTTGCTGGTGCTCAAGGTCTTCTAAAATACCCTCTTTCCAAGAAAATGCCTCAATCTCTTCTAATAAAAATGCATTGTAATCTAATTGTTTAAGCGCTTGAGCATGATTGTCTTCTAAAGTCTCGAGGTCATTTATCGCTTGCCGGTAGTTAAAAAAAATGTTTTTGTACTCCTCCAAAAGACCCGTGTGACCAGCTAGACCGTCAATCACTCCCAATTGATATTGAGCGTTAAAAATGTCTAGAGTCTGGTGTTGAGAATGAATATCTATTAAAAAAGAAGACACTTTTGAAAGGACTTCTAGGGTAACGGGAGAATCATTTACAAAAGCCCGAGATTTTCCACTGGGCAACAATTCTCTTCTGAGAATACAATGATCGGTATAATCTATATCATTTTCTAAGAAAAATACTTTTAAAGCAGGATATTTAACTACATCAAAAACTGCTTCAATAATACATTTTTTACTTGAATCTCTCAGCAAAGCTGTTTCTGCTCTTTTTCCCAAAACAAGAGATAACGCACCTAATAAAATAGATTTTCCAGCACCTGTTTCTCCAGTTATAACGGAAAAACCTGGTCGTAAATCTATCTCTAAGTGATCTATAAGTGTAAAATTATGTATCTGTAGTGATTGTAACAAGGGTCAATATGGAATTAATAAATATATTGAAAAACACTAAGTAAATATACACTTAAAACAAAAGGTGGAAAAGAGATTATTTAATATCTGACCAATAATTTCCAAATAAGGGCGCGAGTGTTTGCAAAGATTTAACCAAGCCTTTGGTGTCAAGATTTGGACCAGCGACAAAGAGTTCTTGAATTTCTTTTGCCTTAGCATCAAAAAAACCTTGAACCAATGTTCTGTGTGTGCCATTGTTGCCAAAAGACTGAATATAGGTTATGGCTTTAATTATTTCTGTTTTGGCTTTTAAAGGATCTCCATGCATTTTATCTAAGCCGTTTAAATGATATTCGTACAGTGCTTTCTTAAACATCAATGACTCATTTGACACCAATAAGTTTAAAAACAAGGGTTTATTAAATGCCTTGTTATTAAGGGTCCATCCAGAAAAACCATTTGCTTGTGCCATTCCCAATACATTCTGAGCTTTTCTGTAGTAATAGTCTCCTCCATTAAAGGCATAAGTATCTGCGTCCAATGCAATTATAACCCAAGCATAAAATGAAAAAACAGCCACCAAGTTACTATCTACCCTATTTTCATTCAGAACCAATGGCGTAAATTCTTGATAATTAAACGCAATTGCAGGATCCTTTAATAGCACCAAAGGAGACTCATAGTTGGTTTGATAAATAGGCCTTGAACTCTGAATTTGTAAAGAGCCCTCAAAGCTATTATCTTGATAATTACTAATATTGAGGTATATATTTATAGCTATACGCTCTGAAGCAGCCATTTTCCTTCCTGAAAAAGAAGTGTTGTTCATAAACTCAGTCAACTGATTTTCGAGATTTTGAAAAATTTCAGTATTAGATTGATTTACTCTCGATGCGTCTACTTGAATATTGGCTTTAAAATCTTGGGAAAATAAAAAAAACAATCCACTGAGGAACATAAAATTAAAAAGAAAAAAAGTCTTTTTTACGTCCCTCATAATTCCTTTAAAATTTCTGCCCAAATATCAGTTGCAACTGCGCTCTTTGTCTTTAATGGGAATGACTTTAAGCCATTTTTTTTAGATAAAAATTGAACTTTATTGGTCTTATGTCCAAAACCAGCTCCAGGATCTTCTAGAGAATTTAATACTATCGCATCTAGATTTTTAGCCTTAAGTTTTTTAGTGCCGTTGTTTAAAACATCTTGAGTTTCTAGAGCAAAACCTAAGATAAACTGATGCTTTTTAATTTTGGCTAAACCAGCAATAATATCTGGGTTTTTAACTAACTCAATATGAGGGTTTTCAAAAGATTCTTTCTTGATTTTCTGATCATGCACTTGAGCTGGTCTATAATCAGCAACTGCAGCTGCTCCAATAAATATATCTGAGTCCTGAAAATACTCTAATACGGCCTTGTTCATTTCTACAGCCGTTCTAATGCGAATCACTTTTATTGATTCGTCCTTAATCTCAAGCGATGTTGGCCCGCTAATCAATATGACTTCTGCCCCTAATTTTAAGGCCACCTCTGCGAGTTCATACCCCATTAAACCACTAGAGTGATTTCCAATAAATCGAACAGGGTCAATAGGTTCATAAGTAGGACCTGCAGTGACAATGACTCGCTTTCCAAATAAAGGCTGTCCTTCCCTAAGGTAATTGACTATAAAAGACATAATGTGCTCAGGTTCCGCCATTCTACCTGCACCACTTAATCCGCTTGCTAAAAGCCCATCTTCTGCAGGAATAATAGCATGACCAAAAGACACTAATCTATCTAAGCTCTCTTTGGTACTTTTGTGCTTATACATATCTAGATCCATAGCAGGCGCTATAAAAACAGGACATTTAGCAGATAAATAAGTAACTAAAAGCAAATTATCTGACTGACCATGAGCCATTTTAGAGAGGGTATTGGCTGTAGCTGGTGCCACTACCATAATATCTGCCCAAAGTGCGAGAGCAACATGATTATTCCAGCTCACACTGCCCTGGTCATCTTCATTAACAAAAGAAGAGGGCACAGCATTTTCACTCAGTGTAGCTAGTGTAAGTGGAGAAACAAATTGGCTGGCGCTGTCCGTTAGAATAACCTTAACGGAGGCGCCAGCCAATTTAAAAAGCCTTACTAGATAAGGGGTCTTATAAGCAGCTATTCCACCACTAATCCCAATCAGGATATTTTTCCCCTTAA
Source organism: Flavobacteriaceae bacterium (assembly GCA_029238555.1). The sequence goes on along the minus strand of JAQWFV010000055.1, from coordinate 27,418 downwards.
GCATAATGCTTATATTTCTTTAGAAGTATCTCTGTAGTAAATTTTACCTTCCAACCACTCTAAAACAGCCATAGCATGCGCTTTAGGTAATTTTTCGTAAAATTTAGACACTTCAATCTGTTCTTTATTTTCAAAAACCTCTTCTAAACTATCACTGTAAGTAGCAAACTCCTCTAATTTTTCTAGAAGCTCCTTCTTAATTTCAGCATTAATTTGAATGGCACGCTTTGCAGTAATAGAAATAGCTTCGTAGATATTTCCTGTAGGTGCGTCAAACTTGTCACGGTTAACGGTCACTGTAGATGGTGCTGCTTTTGAATTTTTTAAATCATTCATGGTGTTTGTCTAATAAATTATTTGGTGATCTCTGAAAGCTCTTTTTCTAGTTTCTCTGAAACTTGATTCGCTTCTTGGAGGTATTTTGAGTTAGGATAATATTTAATCAAAGTAGCAAAAGCTTCTTTAGCCTTCTTAATACGGTCTTCCTTCTTATCAGCAACGCTGTAAAAAGCAATACTGTTTGCAGTAGCTAATTGATAGTACATTACGTCTTCTCTGTAGGGAGAACCAGGAAAATCTACTAAAAAATTATTCAAAGCTTCTTCAGCCGCAAACAAAATAGTATAGTCAAATCCTACGGCAATTTTATAGTATTGCTTGGCAATCTCATAGGCTTTTTGCTCCTTCTTTATTCTGAGCTCCTTAGCCAATATATTTGCCTCTTCTACATAGGGAGATTCCCCGTATGCATTGATGAAATTTTGAAGTTTTGAGAGCGCTTTGTCTGTATCTGTTTGATCTAAAGAATATTTTGGAGACAACTCGTAATAACTCTTTGCACTAAAAAAAGCTGCTTCTATTGACTTATCACTATTGGGATACGACTTCAAAAATCTTTCGAACTGATAACCTGCTGTATTGTAATCTTTAATCTTAAAATAACTGTCTGCGAAAAAAAACAATACGCGCTCTCCCTGAGGCTTACCTATGTACTTTGGCGCAATTTGCTCAAAGAGACGGTTTGCTTGTCTGTAATCACCCTCTTTGTAAAAACGCTCCGCAGCGTCATATTTAACCTTTGTGTCTGTAGATTTTAAAGCCTTTTGATATTCATTACATGAAACCAAACTCAGGCTAATACAGAGTGTTATGAGGGCTAATTTTTTATTTAAAAACATCTTGCAAAATTAAGGAATCCAATTGGATATAAAAAACAATTTTTTACAAGGCTACAAAGCGCTTAAAGCGCTGATGCACTTGAGCGACAAAAATGCAAAATTATACATGACTTTACAGATGTTCTCAACCTAAACTTAAGTTAAAATTAAGACACCAAAGAACCCAGCATCCTTAGAGAATTTTTTAACTTATTTTGCAATTCCACTGACGCTGGAACTAAAGGAAGCCTCACTTGTAATGGGTAGGAATCCAAAATATTCATTAAGGCTTTTACACCACAAGGGTTGCCTTCTTCAAAAATTGCCTCAATCAGGTCTTGCAATTGTTCATTTAAACGATTTGCTTCTGAAGAATGCCCATTAAGAGCACTATGTATTAGATCTGAAAATTGGGCGGGTATTGCTTGGCCTATAACTGAAATTACCCCAGAACCTCCAGCTAGAGTGGTCTGGTAAGCGGTGGCATCGTCTCCAGAGACTACTAAAAAACCCTCTGGCTTGCTAGACAACAACTGTGCAATCTGTTCCATATCTCCCTTAGCTTCTTTAATTCCAATTACATTTGGATTAGAATGGGCAATATCTAAAGTAGTTTTTGGCAGCATATTCACTCCCGTCCTAGAAGGAACATTATACAGTATTACAGGGATTGGCGCTGCATTTGCCACCTCTGAAAAATGTGCTTTCAAGCCTTCCTGAGTAGGTTTATTGTAATAGGGTGTTACCGACAATATAGCGTCAAAATGAGAAAAGTCTGTAGCTTTAATTTTTTGAACTAGCGCATGGGTATTACTCCCTCCCATCCCTAAAACTAAAGGAACTCTTGAATTGTTCTCTGCCACTACCGTATCAATAACCAGCTGCTGCTCTTGGTCACTCAGTGTAATAGTCTCTGCTGTAGTTCCTAACACTACCAAATAGTTAATACCAGAATTGATATTGTGGTTAACTAATTTTTTTAACGCAACTACATCTACTTCATTTTGAGCGTTAAAAGGGGTCACTAAAGCGGTTCCAGTTCCAATAAATTTAGTCATTATCTACAGTTAACTTTTGAATATAATTATGGAGTTCTTTAAACAATGATGGCGTATTCTCTGGCAATTGATTTATGATTAAATCTGCTGTCTTATCTTCTTGAAAACCGATTCTAATAAGTGCTGCAGTTTTTAAACTCACAAAGGAAACACTAGGCTCGTCGTGTGCATGAAAATTAATTAAATAAGTGTATTGTAATTCACAAAAAGCGCTTACGTACGGTTGCACTACGCCTTGAAACCAACTTAAATTTTCGTTGAGCCTAAAATAAGCATATTGGCTAGTTCTAGGATTTTTTGAATAGCCCAAAACATTAAGCTGTTGCTGTTTTAATTCAAAACTACTTAAGAGATTTTGCACTAGGGTGTCTGCGTCATACATATCTAAATCAATAATAAGACCAAAAGTTGTCAATTTATTTCCCCCGATGGGTCTGATTAGATCCTGATGCAACATTCTTGAGCACTTTCGTTTTAAAAACAAAAGCTTAAGAGATTCTACCAACTGATCAAAGAACATATACTACTGTTTGAGTAAGTACAAAACAAAGGTACTTATAAGTATGTTTATTTTTTTGCAACATTTTGTTATATATACAACAATTAAGAGATCATTTTTAAAAAGTCTTCTACTGATATGAGTGGAATATCAAGAGATATTGATTTTGCTTTTTTGCTTGGTCCCATTTGATCTCCAGCCAATAAATAACTTGTTTTTGAAGACAGTGAACCAACGACCTTTCCGCCATTTAATTCAATAAGTTGCTTTAGCTCAGGCCTGGAATAAGTTTCGAAAACACCTGATATTACAAAATTAAGCCCCGTGAGTTTATGCCCCTGTAACTTAAACTCATTTGAAAGTTCCATCTGTAAGCCATATGACACAAGTCTATTGACCAGTTCATTATTATAGGAATCTTCAAAAAACGCCAAAACACTTTTGGCTATTACATCTCCTATTTCATCTACTGCAATAAGGGACTCGTAATCTGCCGCTCTCAGTGCAGAGATAGAACCAAAGCTACGCGCAAGTTTTTTGGCAACAGTTTCTCCTACAAACCTTATGCCCAATCCAAAAAGGACTTTTTCAAAAGGTATCTGCTTGGAAGCTTCTATTCCATTTAGCATATTATCTACAGATTTTTGAGCCATTCTCTCCAACTGAATTAACAGCATTGGATTAAGGGTGTATAAATCTGCATAAGATTGAATGAGCTTGTTTTCATATAGGAGTGAAACTGTTTCTTCTCCTAAACCATCAATATCTAAAGCTTTTCTAGATATAAAATGACTTATTTTTCCAATAATTTGTGGGGGACAATCACGTTCATTCAAGCAAAAATGTTTTGCGTCTCCCGCTACTCGATGAAGGGGACTATTACATTTAGGACAGTGGGTTATATACTTTAGAATCAAAGCATTTAAGGGGCGTTTAGAGAAATTTACACCTGTTATTTTTGGAATAATCTCCCCCCCTTTTTCAACAAATACCGTATCTCCTATTCTAATGTCTAGCTTTTCTATCTGATCTGCATTGTGCAATGAGGCTCTCTTTACCACTGTTCCTGCAAGTAGCACCGGGCTCAAGTTTGCTACTGGTGTAATTGCACCTGTCCTACCTACCTGGTAATCAATGGATTCTAATTCACTCTCTACTGAATCTGCTTTGAATTTATAGGCCATGGCCCATCTTGGACTTTTTGCGGTGTAACCTAATTCTGCTTGAAACTCTAGGGAATTTACTTTAACCACTACCCCATCAGTTTCATATGGCAGCTCATGTCTGGCGGTGTCGTAAAACGAAATAAACTCTAAAACCTCCTCTATACTCCCACACTTTTTGGCTGTATTTGGCACTTTAAAGCCCCAAGAAGCAGCTTTTTCTAAAAATTCTGACTGGGTCTTTACATGAGGAAAATTCCCTGCCAATTGATACAACAAACAATCCAAACCCCTTTGCGATACTATGGAAGGATCTTGAATTTTTAAACTTCCAGAAGCCGTGTTCCTAGGGTTCATAAAAGGTTCTTCTCCATTAGAAGCCCTCAAATCATTTAATTTTTTGAAATTTTCAAAAGGCAAAACAACCTCTCCCCTTATTTCGAAAAAACTGGGATAGTCTCCCTTTAATTTCAATGGAATTGATTTTATAGTTCTAATGTTTGCAGTAACATTATCCCCTTGTGTTCCATCTCCCCTGGTAAGGGCTTTTATTAATTGACCATTTTCATAGGTAAGACTAATGGAGGCTCCATCATACTTAAGCTCACAGGTATATTCTATTGGCACTTCGCCTATGACCTTTTTTAACCTAGACACCCATTCAAATAAATCTTCTTTATTATAGGAATTGTCTAATGAATACATTCTTTGAGAATGCAGCTCTGTATCGAATCCTTTGACAATACTCCCTACGCGCTGGGTAGGAGAATGAGATAGTTTTTTATCTGGATGACTAAGCTCTAATTCTTCTAATTCCTTGTACAGCATGTCGTACTCGTAGTCTGAAATATCTGAAGAATTCAACACATAATACGAGTGGTTGTGCTTTTCAATTAAATGGATAAGCGCTTTTATTCTTTCTTCTGGATTCATGCGGTTACTTTTGCCATAATCATTCTATTTTTCATATATATATCCTTTTTTAGGACAACTTTTTCAAAGCCAATTTCTTTAATAAGCGCAGATGTTTCTTTTCCAAGATATTCATTTATCTCAAAAAACAAAAGTCCATCTTCTGATAAAAAATCAAAGGCAAGTTCACTAATTTTCTTATAAAAAATAAGCGGATCAGTATTTGTCACAAATAAGGCAAGTTCAGGCTCATATTCCAGAACATTTTTAGACATCTCTTTTTTTTCAAGAGCTCTAACATAAGGTGGATTAGATACGATTAAGTCATATTTCTGATCTAAAGATTTTTCAGAAAGTATATTTTTTAGCGACCATTTTATAGCGCTATTGTATTCTTGTGCGTTTTCTCGGGCAATTGCTAAAGCCTTTTCACTAACATCTATAGCTGTTATTTTAGCCTCTGGAAACAATTGGGAAAGGCTTATTGGAATACAACCACTTCCTGTTCCAATATCTAAAATCGTTTTAGGTGGAGCGAACTTAAACTGCGCTTTTATATAAGCTATTAGTTCTAATGTTTCTGGTCTCGGAATAAGCACCGATTCGTTTACCTTTAGTGTTAAGTCTCCAAAATGGGCTAGACCAGTGATATATTGTATGGGTCTATGTTTCTTTAAGTCATTTAAGGCCTGTTCAAAAATGCTTAGATCATGGGCAGAAAGCTTATAGTCTGGCTTGAAAGTCAAAACAAACCTAGTTTCGTTTAACAAATCCTCTATGAGAATATAAAAGAAATGCCGCACTTCTTCCAAACTAAACAAGTCACATAACTCCCTTTCAAAATATATTTTAAAATCTTTTAACAGCACTATAAGTCTAAAATCATATGAACTGGACAAGAAAAATGTCCTGTATTACCCATAGGGCCATCCAAGTATTTAAAGCCTGTTTTATGGTATAATTTTTGAGCGGCTTCCATATAAGGCATAGTCTCTAAATAACACTGTTCAAAACCAAAAATTTTGGCTTGTTCAATACATTTTTCAATCATTTTTCTCCCCATGCCTTTTCCTCTTATCTCTGACAAAAAATACATTTTCTGTAGCTCACAAACTGGTCCTTGATAATCCTGCAATGGCGCTACACCTGCTCCACCTAAAATAACTCCCTGATCTTCAACCACAAAATAGGCATGTTTTTCAGATTGATAATTTTCATACATTGAATCCAATGCTTTGTCTGCGTAAGCGGTGCCAACTTTAGGAACCCCTAAATCTACCAAAACTGTTCTAATCACTTGAGCTAGAGCAACATTATCTGTGGGCTTAATAAATCTTATTTCCATTGAACAATTGTCCTAAAATAATCTATTTTAATTATAGTATTTTTGTTGGGTGAAGATACATGAAAAATACATGTCCCGAGCCATTTTAATGGCTAAAAATGGATTGAAATCTCATTTTCCAAACCCTATGGTTGGCTGTGTTATTGTTCATAAAAACAAAGTCATCTCCCAAGGTATTACTAGTCCATATACAGGACCACACGCAGAGGTAAATGCCATTAACAACTTAAAAGATAAAAGTGTGTTATCTCAGTGCACTCTTTATGTAACTTTAGAACCCTGTGCACATTACGGAAATACGCCACCTTGTGCCAATTTAATCACTTCACACAACATTCCATTAGTTGTAATTGGAGTATTGGATCCAAATCCCAAGGTTGCAGGCAAAGGCATTCAAATTCTTGAAAAAGCAGGAACAAAAGTAATTACTCATGTGCTTGAAAAAGATTGCATGGCGCTGCACAAAAGATTCTTGATCAATCAAATAGCTAAACGCCCTTATTTTATCCTAAAATGGGCACAAACTACAAATGGTTTTATTGCTCCACCCATTAAAAATAGGACAACCTATTGGATTTCTTCTTTACTTGCCAAACAAAGATCCCATCAATGGAGAAGTGAAGAACAGGCCATTTTGATCGGTGCTAATACCCTTTTACACGACAATCCTAAATTAAATACCAGGCTTTGGACTGGAGAAAACCCCATACCCATATACATAGACAAAGATTTGAGTATTCCAACAAATAAAAGTTTGTTTGGTATACATGAAAAAATATACTGCATTGTAGACTTCAAATACGCACCTTCCAATCTAAAGCAAAGCAACATTCAATACCTACCTATTAATTTTAACAATGAATTAGCAAGACAAATAGCTGCAGTGCTTTTTGAGCAAAAAATCAGTAGTGTCATTGTAGAAGGAGGTGCTAAAACTTTGAATCTATTCTTAGAGACGGGTCTTTGGGATGAAATAAGGTTATTTGAAACTAAAGGAAATATAAACAAGGGGGTAAAAGCGCCTAATTTTAAGGCAACTTTGAGTAGTAGAGAGTCTTTAGACAACACTTTGCTGAGCATTTACAGGCAGAATAATCTCATAGATATAAAAGTTTGAGCCAATTTTTTAAAACCATATTAGAACCTAACGAAGCTTACCTCCATAAAGAGAAAAAAAGTAAATTTTACGGTCATGCATTTCCATTGTCAAACAAGGAGGCTCTTGAGGAGATAATAGTATCATTAAAAGAACAATATTCTAATGCCAATCATTTTTGCTATGCCTGGCAAATAGGTGTAAATCAACCTATTTATAAATTAAATGATGATGGGGAGCCAAATAATACAGCGGGTGCACCCATATATGGCCAGATACAATCATTTGAACTCACCAATGTTGTTGTGGTGGTTGTACGAATTTTTGGGGGCGTAAAGTTAGGTCCAGGAGGTCTCATAACAGCTTATAAAGCTGCTGCAAAAGGTGCTTTGGAACAAGCTAAAATAATTACTTCTGAAATCAAAGATCTGTACTCCCTCGAGTTTCCTTATTCAAAAATGCATGCAGTCATTAGAATCGTCCAATCTCAAAAGGGAACTATCTTAGAACAATTTGTTGAAAACACTTGTAAAATGAAAATTTCTTTATCTAAATCTAAAAGCAACAATTTTGAAGAAAAAATCATAGAATCAAGGATCTGTCAATTTAAAAAACTTGAAATTACACACTAAGTAATTTCAAGTTTAATTTATGAAGAAAACGGAGTTTTTACTTAAAGATTGGTTTGAATTACTTTTAAAAGATTTTCAGGACAAGCTATAGGCCTATTAGATTTGGAGTCCAAAAAAGCCAATGTTGTGGCTGCAGTTCCCACAAGTAAATCTTGGTCATTATAAAGCTTGTACTCAAAACAAATTTTAACTTTAGGTTCAGCCATTAAACTTGTTTCTAGTGTTAAAACCTCTCCAAAAAAAAGCGACCTTTTAAAGTTTATAGTCAAAGAAATTACTGGTAATATAAAACCGTCTTTTTCCATCTTTGCATAAGAAAAACCCATCTGTTTTAACCAATCAATCCTACCTATTTCTAAAAAAGCAGGATAACTTCCATGATACACTACTCCCATCTGGTCAGTTTCCCCATATCTAATTTCAATATTTTTTTTTGTAGTAATAGCCATGATTTTTTAAAATTTAATTCTATATTTAACTCCCTAAATTTTTAGATGGCATTATGGACAAAAAAAACTGAATAATCAACCCACTTTCGTTTTTTTTTTAAGTTTTTTGTTCACATATTTGTCATCCTTAAATCTTATTAGTGATTGTTACTCAATAGTCCCTATTAAGTTCAACAAATAACCTAAATACCTAAACAAAATAATGAGTACTGATGCTAACGCTGTATGGAATGAATGCCTTTCCTTTATAAAGGACAACATACAACCTCAGGCGTTTAAAACTTGGTTTGAACCTATTAAACCAGTGAAACTTGCAGACAACTCATTAAGTGTTCAAGTACCCAGTAAATTCTTTTACGAGTGGCTAGAAGAACACTATGTAAAACTACTTAAGGTTGCTTTAACAAAGTCTTTGGGTGAAGGTGCTAAACTGGTGTACATCATCAGAATGGAAAACACTTACGGAAACAGGGAGCCATTCACAGAGAAAATTCCAAGTTCAAATAGGTCCTATCATGCGCCTCAGGAAATAGATGTTCCAATTAAATCTAAAAACCCTGAACTCAAAAATCCATTTGTGATTCCAGGTATTAGAAATATAAAAATTGAATCTCAATTAAATCCTAATTACAGTTTTGATAATTTCTTAGAGGGAGATTCTAATAGATTAGCAAGGTCTGCAGGGATGGCTGTTGCAAACAAGCCAGGAGGAACTTCGTTTAACCCACTTTTAATTTTTGGTGGTGTTGGATTAGGAAAAACACATTTGGCACATGCTATTGGGGTTGAAATAAAAGACAAATATCCTGAAAGGACTGTCTTGTATATTTCTGCAGAAAAGTTCACGCAACAATATATTGAATCCGTTAAGAAAAACACTAGAAATGATTTCATTCATTTTTACCAGTTAATAGACGTATTAATTATAGACGACGTTCAATTCCTATCTGGTAAATCTGGTACCCAAGATGTATTCTTTCACATCTTTAATCATTTGCATCAAAACGGGAAACAAGTGATACTCACCTCTGACAAAGCACCTGTAGACATGCAAGACATTGAACAGCGATTGCTTTCTCGATTCAAATGGGGATTGTCTGCTGAATTACAAACACCTGACTTTGAGACTAGGGTTTCAATATTAAAAAACAAGCTCTATAAAGATGGTGTGGAAATGTCTGAGGACATTATTGATTATGTAGCTAAAAACATTAAAACAAATGTCCGAGAGCTAGAAGGTGCTATTATCTCTCTTATTGCTCAATCTTCCTTTAACAAAAAAGAAGTAACCATAGATTTAGCACAACAAATTGTAGAAAAATTTGTCAAGAACACAAAACGAGAGGTTTCTATAGACTATATCCAAAAAGTAGTTTCTGACTATTTTGAAATGGATGTCACTACCCTACAATCTAAAACTAGAAAGAGGCATATTGTCCAAGCCAGACAATTGGCCATGTTTTTTGCAAAGAAATTCACAAAAGCATCTTTGGCAAGTATTGGAACTCAAATAGGAAAAAGAGACCATGCTACAGTACTCCACGCATGTAAAACTGTTGACAATTTAGCGGAAACAGACAAGCAATTCAAAAAATACATTGAAGACTTGACTAAGAAATTTTCATAATTTCTCAATTAAATTCACGCCTAATTACACATCATGCTTGCATCTAATAATATGTCAAACAAAGGAACTTTATATCTAATTCCCACCACTTTAGGAGACAATGAACCTTTGGAAGTGCTTCCATTATCTGTAAAAAAAATTATAGAAGACAGCTCGTTTTTTATTGTAGAAAATGAAAAAACAGCCCGTAGGTTTATAAAGAAAATTTGTCCTAAAAAGGTTCAGGGAAGTTTAAAAATAGAAACCCTAAATAAGTTTACAGACATTGCATTACTTCCCACTTTTTTAAATCCATGTCTAGAAGGTGAAAATATAGGCGTTATCTCAGAAGCAGGTTGCCCTGGTATTGCAGACCCGGGAGCAGATATTGTATCTATTGCACACAAAAAAGGAATTACTGTAACACCATTAGTAGGGCCTTCTTCCATTTTAATGTCTTTAATGGCTAGTGGCTTTAATGGACAAAGTTTTGCGTTTAACGGATACCTACCTATTGACAATCAAGAGAGAAATAAGTCTATTAAACAACTTGAACAGTTGGTTTTACAAAATGATCAAACGCAACTTTTTATAGAAACCCCTTATAGAAATAATGCCATGTTTGACAGCTTAGTAAAGCAACTTCAAAACAATACAAATTTATGCATTGCATGTGACATAAGTTTGGCTAATGCTTTTATAAAAACTGCTCCAATTTCATACTGGAAGAAAAACAAACCAGAATTACACAAGAGACCTTGTATGTTTATCATAGGAAAATAGTCTGGCCCTTCTAACAGATTAAAAGCCTATTGGAATTGGACTTTTTGTCTAGCTACAACTTCAGCAAGATTAAAACCAGAAAATTTAGACAAATAATCTTCAATATCTGTACCATAAGAATCCGAAAAGTTCAAATCTCCCCAAGAACGTAAGTACTTCTTTACATTTCCTGCCCCTGCTAAGTGAGCTGCAGCAAGAATTCCTGACTCTGTAATAGCTATATCGTTAATCTTTAATCCTACATATCGCTTAATATCTCTTCTAAGAATCCACTTATTCCTAGCGGTGTTGTGATAAAAAATCTTTTCCTGTAAAGCAGCGTCTTGCATAAAACACTGGGTATTAAATTGACCAAAAAAGGCTAAGGTGTTTTTACCAAACTGATATTTCCCAAGATAACCGAGGGTATTTACTGAATGGTAATTGCCTTGGGATTCTTTAAAAGCCAATGCTTCCTTAAACCCCACATAGTTATTTCCTGTAAAAGGAATCATGACATTAGAAAAATCAATGGCTGGGGCTAATACATTATAATCTAAAACACCATCTACTAAATTGGATTTAGGAATAGGCTTAATCAATGGAGCTACATTTCGAAATCCTGAAAGCACCAGAATTATTGAAAAAGAAATAAACGTTCTAAAACCTTTTTGCATAAAATAAATTAAAACAGCCACTGCTGTTAAATTTCGTGCAAAGATAAGCTTTTTTAATCTTATATGATTAATTAACTCATAATTAACAGTTTACAGCTATCTGCTAATACTTTTCTTGTTTAACCAGTTAACATATTGTTTTTTGTTCTTATTGTGCTGTTGGAGTGTTTTTGCAAAAATATGGAATCCAAAATTTTGAGTGTCTGCCACAAAATACAAATAACGATGCGATTCTGGATTCAAAACAGCCTCAATCGCAGAAATATCAGGCATAAATATTGGGCCAGGTGGAATTCCTGAATACAAATAAGTATTAAAAGGGGTGTCTATTTTTAAGTCTTTATATAAAACCCTTTTAATCACTTGAGTAAAATCTCCAGATTGATATTTAATAGAAAATATCACCGTAGGGTCTGCTTGCAACTTCATGCCTTTTTTAATTCTATTCAGATAAACACCAGCAACTCTGGGTCTCTCAGAACTTTTAACTGATTCTTTATGAACTATAGCTGCTAAATGAATTACCTCTAAAGAAGACAAACCTAGATTTTCTGCTTTAGCAAGTCGCTCTGGAGTCCAAAATTTGTGGTACTCTTTTAACATTCTATCTCTGAATTTTTCTGCAGAAGTGTTCCAGAAAAAGTCATAGGTGTTTGGTAGGTACATGGACAAAGCATTTTCAACATTAAACCCATTCTTACTTAAAAATGTAGTGTCTTTAAAGGCCATCAACAGACTTTCTGCGTCAGCTTCTATTTGACCAGCTACCCTAATGGCTAGATCTTCTAAACGCTCTTGGTTGTTAAAGGATAATGAAATAGTAATTGGTTTGGAACGCAATACATTGATTATCTCATTATTATTCATCCCTCTAGATAATACAAACTTCCCCCCTCTTACGGAATTGAGATACCCCTTTTGTCTGGCCACTTTAAAAAAACTGTCTTCATTTAAAAGATGGGGAGATAAGGTGTTTTTAAGGCGGTCGTAATTGGTGTCGCTAGGAATATAAACAGAAACTGTAGGTGTTTCAAATGATGTATTGGGTGAAAATATAGCCCAATATACGTATCCACTAAAGGCAGCACCAATAAAAAATACCACTAATACTATCGCTATAACTATCTTTTTCCTGTATGTCATTTTATAATTTTTTCTAAAGTAAATGTTGTTTTAACGCGTCCTTTACAATCCTTTTCCAACGATTCTTCAACTACTCCATAACCCAGCTTTTCAAACAGTGAAATGCTTATTGTGTTATCAAAAAAAACTTTGGCCCTTAATTTTTTTATTCCCCATTTATTGAAAACCTCAGGCTCTAAAAGCATCAATGCATTTTTAGCCAATGCTTGCCCCCTGGAGGCCAAGTCTAGAATAATACCTACAAACGCACTTTCATCTTGAGCATTGTACTCAAACAAATCTAAAAACCCAACGGCTATTTCATCATTATCTATGACATACCTGTATTGGCTACTAATAAATAAAGGTGTAGAAGCGTTAGCAATATATTCTTGAAGAACATCCATTGAATAGGGTTCGTGATAATCTCCATAGATCATATATTCTTGATTATTCTCAATGTTGTAAAGAAAATCAAGATCTTCATTTTTTATATCTCTAAGTATAAGCACCTTAAATACTTATTTCTCCTTTGAATACAAATTCGGCTGGCCCTTCAAGAAAAATTTTTGAATATCCTTGATCAGTTTTAGCAAAATGAACTTTAAGCAGACCTCCTTTTGTATGTAATGAAATAGGAGATGTTAATTCAGTATTTTGCTCGTGAATAGCAATAGCTGCCGCAGTAACACCAGTTCCACAAGACAAAGTTTCTCCCTCTACTCCTCTCTCGTATGTCCTTATACTATGTAATCCTGTTGAATCTAAGGATACAAAGTTAATATTAGCCCCCTGCGCTCCATACATCCCATACCTCAATTTAGCCCCTTGATCATTTACATTGACTTTTTCTGTATCAGAAACAAACTGAACATGGTGAGGAGACCCCGTATCTAAAAAAAAATACTTGTCTTTATTTTGAACTTCATTTACTTTTTTCATTCCCAATATAACCTGATCTTCCTTTATCACTACTTCATGTGAACCATCCACAGCATTAAACAAACCTTCATTGCCAATTACGCCTATAGATTTAGCAAAGGCAGCCAAGCACCTCCCTCCATTGCCACACATAGTACTTTGCGCTCCATCCGAATTAAAATAGACCATTTTAAAATCAAAATTGGCCTGAGTTTCCAAAAGCATGAGACCGTCTGCACCTATACCAAACTTCCTATCACAAAGTTTCGCGACAAGACTATGATTGTTTTTAGGAAATTGACCAGACCTATTGTCTAAAATAATAAAATCATTTCCAGTACCTTGGTATTTATAAAATGTAAGTGTCATTAAAGTGGGTTTTCACCTTCAAATATACTCAATTTATTAAGGTTTCTTTAGCAGTTAAAGCTCCGTTAAAATAAAAAGCGGCTAAAGGTAATTTTATAATTTTGACTCGTAATCTTAAAATATTATAACACTATGAAAAAAATAATTCCATTTTTAATAGCTGCAATTATAGGTGGCTTTTCAGGTAATTTTATTCAAAATAGATTATTACCAAAAGAGATTGCTCCCTTAACAACAGACAATTTATCTCCGTTAAAAAATACAAATTATAATTATTTAAGCACCAATGAGTCTCTATCAGATTTTAGTATAGCAGCTAAAAAAACAATTCACTCAGTAGTTCATGTCAAAAACCTAAAAGAAGGAAATTTATCTAATAATAAAGCATTTGAATATTTCTTTGGATACCAATACAAATCTGCCCCTCAATTGGGTTCAGGGTCTGGAGTAATCATATCTTCAGATGGTTATATTGTAACGAACCACCATGTCATAGATAATGCATCAGAATTATCGGTAACGCTGAACAATAACAGTACTTACGAAGCGAAAATCATAGGTTCAGACCCATTAACTGATATTGCACTAATTAAAATAGAAACAGAAGAATCTCTTCCTTACCTATCCTTTGGAGATTCAGATATGGCTAAAATCGGAGAATGGGTTTTGGCAGTTGGAAACCCGTTTAATCTCACCTCTACTGTTACAGCGGGGATAATAAGTGCTAAAGCCAGAGAATTTGGCAAAAATCAATCATTTATTCAAACAGATGCAGCCGTGAATCCTGGAAATAGTGGTGGCGCATTAGTGAATACTAATGGAGATTTAATAGGTATAAACACCGCTATAAGTTCACAAACTGGTTCTTATATAGGGTATTCATTTGCAGTACCGAGCAATACCGCAAGAAAAGTAGTACAAGATATTATGGAATATGGTACCGTAAAAAAAGCAGTACTTGGAATTTCTGCTATAACATCGCCTGAATTACTATCCTCTAACTATGGGGTAGATGATTTAGAAGGAGTTTATATCTCTGGGGTAGAAGAAGGATCTTCAGCTAAAGAATCTGGCTTAAAAGAAGGAGATATTATTAAGCAAATAGATTATCTAGAAATAAAAAAGTTTTCAGATCTCACTGGTTATTTGGCCTCAAAAAGACCTCAAGATCAAGTTATCATTAAGGTTTCTAGAAATGGAATGCTAAATGATTTTAAGGTGATATTAAAAGAAAAACAAACAGCACTACTCCCAAACATTGGCTTTACTGTTAAGAATTTAACTTCCGAAGATCAAAAACGCTTCAAAATAAAAAATGGCGTTAAAATCGTTGGTGTGCCAGTAGCTTATGAAAACTATGATCTTATTGGCAAAGTGGTTGTTTCTATAGACAATAATACCATTGTAAATATTGATAATGCCACTGAATTATTTCAAAATATTAACAAATTCAACCGAACAAGCATTAGCATGATTAATGAAAATGGAGAGCGAGAACGACTGATCTTTCAATAGAGATTAAGCCTCTAATAATCAAGGGTTTTCGTAAAATGAAATTTAGGTTTATATTTACAAAAACCTACTTTTTATGAAAACCCTTTTTAGTCTTATTTTGGTGCTTTTTATCCATCATGAAACACATTCTCAAACCCAAAGGGAGATTTCTAGATCGAAAAAAGAACTCAATAATAATCTAGAAAATCAATTTGAGTTAATATTGAACAACGGAAAAAACTACACCACAGATAGTATTCCATTTGAAGTTATTAAGAGAAGATACCTGATCGCTTTTAAAGAAAACCTTAAAGACAGTTTAATGCTCCAAAGCACTGAGCTAAAAAGTCACAAGGCAAAATTAAACTCCATCCAAAAAGCGTTTCAAGATATTGAGAGTGACAATACAAAACTCAAAAAAGAATTATCAGAAATAAGCACAAAAGAGAACAGTGTTAATTTTTTAGGGGGCAATATTAATAAAATACTTTTTTTTGCGATTAATTACACCATAATTATTACGCTAATTTTAATTGTTATATTTCTTTACAAACACTATTTATCCAGTTCGAAAATTCAAGCAAATCTAATTGAAGCCTTAAAAGTCTCTGAGGAAACCATAAATTCTAACAAAAAAAAGGGATTAAACAGAGAATTAAAATTAAAAAGAGAAATTCTTGAATTAGAAAAGCAGCTTCCAAAAAAATGAGGGATGCTATAAAAATAAAAAAAGCAACTCTAGGTTCGTTAAAAGAGCTCTCTCTGATTTTAGATCAATACAGGGTTTTTTACCAACAAGAGTCCGATTCTATTAAGGCATATGAATTTTTAAAGGATCGATATCGAAAAAAACAAAGCATTATCTATCTAGCAATTTTAAACAAAAAAATAGTGGGTTTTACACAGCTCTACCCTACCTACTCAACAGTTAGTCTAGAAAAATTCATGATACTAAATGATTTATTTGTAACAAAAGAATACAGAGAAAATGGAATTGCCACCAAACTCTTAAGTAAAGCCAAAAAATATTGTATTAAAAACGGGTATAAAGGACTGGCTTTAGAAACTGCCATTAACAACCCGGCTAGAAAACTTTACGAGAGAGAACATTGGGTCTCAGATAGCAATTTTATTCACTACTTTTGGGCCAGAAAATAAGTCGACATAAACAGCACATCATCTCCAATGAGAATAGATATCATCACAGTACTTCCAGAATTATTAAAAAGTCCATTTGAAGCCTCAATTCTAAAAAGAGCCATTGAAAAAGAACTTGTATCTGTACATTTTCATAATCTTAGAGATTATACCGACCTGTCCTACAATCAAATAGACGACTATCAATACGGTGGGGGTGCAGGAATGGTCATGATGGTAGAGCCTATTGACAAATGCATTAGCAATCTCCAATCACAGAGATCATATGATCATGTTATTTATATGACTCCAGATGGAGAAACACTCAATCAGAAAACAGCCAATACCCTATCCCTTAGTGGTAATATCATTATCCTATGTGGCCATTACAAAGGAGTAGACCAAAGGGTTAGGGATATGTTTATTACCAAAGAAATTTCCGTGGGAGATTATGTACTCTCTGGAGGTGAACTTGCAGCAGCCATTCTTTGTGATAGCATTATAAGACTTATACCAGGTGTTTTAAACAATGAAACTTCTGCCTTAACAGATAGCTTTCAGGACAATCTTTTAGCACCTGCAGTTTACACAAGACCTGCAGAATACAAAGGTCATAGGGTTCCCGAGGTTCTCATGAGTGGAGACTTTGGCAAGATTGAAAAATGGCGGGAACAATCTGCACAAGAGAGAACTCAAAAACTCAGACCTGACTTATTGTAAGTAGCTACATAAAGACATCAAATTAATTAAAAAAACACGATTTTTTAATTGGTTGATTGTTAGAATAATATTATTTTTGCAGACCATTAAATCCAACCTCTGACGAAAAACGTGAATGTTGTTTTTAATTCATTAATAAAGTATTTCATTACTATGGAAGCATTAGTAAAATTTGTTCAAGAAGAATTCGTAGAAAAAAAGGACTTTCCTAAATTTTCAGCTGGAGACACTATCACTGTGTACTATGAAATTAAGGAAGGTGAAAAAACAAGGACTCAGTTTTTTAGAGGAGTTGTTATTCAAAGAAGAGGAAACGGTTCCACCGAAACCTTTACAATCAGAAAGATGTCAGGTACTATTGGAGTAGAGAGAATATTTCCAGTGAACATGCCGGCCTTACAAAAAGTTGAAGTAAATAAAAAAGGTAAAGTTCGTAGATCTAGAATTTTCTACTTTAGAGAACTTACAGGTAAAAAAGCACGTATTAAAGAAGTTCGTTCTTAACCCCTTTTTATTATCATAAAACACCAACACCCATAGCATTTGTTGTGGGTGTTTTTTTGAATTATAGTGTCCTTATATTGTATATTTGACACCTAAAATGTTATCTGAATATGTCTAAGATTATTTATACTCAAACAGATGAGGCACCTGCCTTAGCTACACAATCTTTTTTGCCAATTGTCAAAGCATTTACTCATAATGCAGGTATTGAAATTGAAACCAGGGATATTTCTTTAGCTGGTAGGATCATTGCTTCATTTCCTGAAAAATTAAAGGAAAACCAACGTGTTCCTGACCATCTAGCAGCATTAGGTAAACTAGCCAAAGAACCAGATACCAACATTATTAAATTACCCAATATAAGCGCGTCCATTCCACAGTTAAAGGAAGCTATAAAAGAATTACAAGAAAAAGGCTATAATTTACCCAATTATCCTGATCAGCCAAAAAACCCTATTGAACAAGATATAAAAGCTGCATATGACAAAATCAAAGGATCTGCAGTAAATCCTGTATTAAGAGAAGGGAATTCAGATAGAAGGGCCCCAAAAGCTGTAAAAAACTTTGCCAAACAAAACCCACACAGTATGGGTGATTGGTCAAAAGATTCAAAGACATCTGTGGCAACAATGAGTCATGGTGATTTTAAATCAAATGAGAAATCTATTACATTCTCTAAAGCAACTACCCTTAAAGTAGTGCTTAAAGGAGCTTCTGAAACAAAAGTCCTGAAAGAATCTATTGGGGTGCTCGAAGGAGAGATTATAGATGCAACTTTAATGCAAAAAGAAGCTTTAGTTATATTTCTCAAAGAAGAAATAGCAAAAGCAAAAGCACAAGGGGTATTATTATCACTTCACATGAAAGCAACCATGATGAAAGTGTCTGATCCTATTATTTTTGGATTAGCTGTAGAAGTATTCTTTGAAAATGTGTTCAACCAATTTGGTTCCTTATTAAAGGATGCCGGAGCAAACGTAAACAATGGTCTTGAAAGTGTATTAACAACCATTTCTCAACTACCTGAAAAAGATAGAAAAGCCATTGAGAATGCCATGGAAGAAGCTTTTCAAAATGGCCCATCACTCGCTATGGTAAACTCAGACAAAGGAATCACAAACCTTCATGTTCCAAGTGATGTAATTATAGATGCCTCAATGCCTGCCATGATCAGAAATGGAGGTAAAATGTGGGATAAAGAAGGGAAAGCACAGGATACTTTAGCAATAATTCCAGACAGCAGTTATGCCAGTATTTATGAAGCAACCATAGATTTCTGCAAAAAAAATGGTGCTTTTAATCCTGCCACAATGGGTACAGTTCCCAATGTAGGTTTAATGGCTCAAAAAGCAGAAGAGTATGGTTCTCACGACAAAACATTTCAAATTGAGACAGAAGGGACTGTTCAAGTCATAGACACTACCACAAACAAGGTAGTCATGAGTCACGAAGCAAAAGTTGGAGATATCTGGAGAATGTGCCAGGTAAAAGACGCCCCTATCCAAGATTGGATTAAGTTGGCAGTTTCAAGGGCAGTGGCTACAAAAACACCCACTATTTTTTGGTTAGACAGTCAAAGAGCCCATGATGCAGAATTAATCAAAAAGGTAGAAAAATACTTACCCGAATATCAAACAGAAGGATTAGAAATTTCAATAGCCGCACCTTACGAAGCTACTTTAACAACGCTTAATAGAATTGCAGCGGGTCAAGACACTATTTCAGTAACGGGTAATGTTCTCAGGGATTACCTTACAGACTTATTCCCTATTTTAGAAGTTGGCACAAGTGCTAAAATGCTGTCTATTGTGCCTTTGATGAATGGAGGTGGCTTATTCGAAACAGGCGCAGGTGGTTCAGCGCCAAAACACGTAGAGCAATTTGTAGCAGAAGGACATTTGAGATGGGATTCTCTCGGAGAGTTTCTAGCACTTGGAGTCTCTTTAGAATACGTTGCAGAAAAGGAACAAAATAAAAAGGCCAAAATTTTGGCCGATGCCTTAGACACAGCAACTGAAAAGTTTCTAATAAACGACAAGTCACCATCTAGAAAATCAGGTGAGTTAGACAATAGAGGCTCACACTTCTTTTTAGCGCAGTATTGGGCAGAGGCTTTAGCTACACAAGAAAATGACAAAGTGTTGGCTGAAATATTTACCCCAGTAGCTAACGCACTAAAGGAAAATGAAATTTCAATTGTAAGCGAATTAAACAGCGCTCAAAATAGCAAGCAAAATATTGGTGGATATTACAAGCCAGATGAGAAACTGGTACAAAAAGCCATGAGACCAAGTCATACTTTTAATGAAATATTAAAAACATTGAGCTAGGTGTCTAAAACCAATAGAGATATTTTATACTTAGGAGTACGGTATTTAGGAATTACCGTACTCTTAATGTTTATAGCACCTTTTAGCATATACGAAGCATTCAAAAATGCCACACATCCATTGTATATACCTGTTCTAATCTTTGGTATTCTATCTGCCATAGCAGCAATTGCAATGGCATTTATTAGTGTAAAAACAATTGTAGACGCTTTTTTTAATAAAGAATAGCACCATGAACTTCTATTGCAATAATGTATATAGCAACAACACAGTAGCAATTCCAGTAATACCCTGAAACAAAGTAGCTAAACTAAAGCTAGTAATCCCTTGCCTCACATTCAAACCAAGGCTTTTTATCACTACCCAAAAATAACTATCGTTTACGTGTGAAAGCGTCATTGCTCCTGAGCCAATAGCTAACACAGTAAACAATCTGCCTGTAGAATCCCCAATACCAAAACTATTAAGTAAGGGTAAAACAAATGAAGCAGTGGTGAGTATTGCCACTGTAGAAGATCCCTGAGCAGACTTAATTAACGCTGCGAAAAGAAAAGACAACAGTAAACCTAAATAAGGATTTGCGGAATTAAAATTAATAATAGCACTCAAATCTATAGATTTCAAAACTGCTCCAAAAGAACCTCCTGCACCAGTAATAAGAATAATGACTCCCGCTTGCTTTAAAGCCTCACTTACCCATCCGTTTTTCTGCTCTTTTGGAGTAGACCAGGACAGCAGGTAAGAAATAAATACACCTAAAAGCGTTGCAATTATAGGGTTTCCTAAAAATAAAAATACACTCTTTAAAAAAGAAACACTGCTTTGTTCAATACTAAAAAAAGAAGCCACTCCAATGAGTAATATAGGTACTAAAATAGGTAAAAAATAAGCCCATTTAATTTTCAAAACCTTATCATTAGTTTCCATCAGGCTTTCAACTTCTACACCTGAAATATTATCTTGTAAAACGGCCTTATTTGACTTAAAAAAAGAAGCAGAAATAAAACCTACAAAAGATACCGGTATAGCCACCAAAAAACCATAATTCAATAAGTCCGATAAGGGAACCTTTAAAATAGCAGCTGCTGCCAATGGACCAGGAGTTGGAGGGATAAAAACATGAGCCGCATATAATCCAGTGGCCAAACTTATCCCATAAAAAATAACATGAGAGCCCGTTTTTTTGGACAAAGCTTTTGGTATAGCACTCAATATTACAAAAGCTGCATCACAAAAAACTGGAATAGCAGTAATAAAGCCAGTCACATTTAAAGCTAAGCCTGCGTTTTTGTTTCCAAAAACTGATAAAATAGCAGTAACAATATGACGTATCCCGTTAGATTTTTCCAAAAACACACCAATAACAGCCCCTAATACAATAACAATACCTATACTAGATAGGGTTTGTCCAAATCCTGTAGTAATTAAAACTACAAGGTCAGAGGGAGAAATACCAAAACACAGACCGGAAAATATAGCCGCGATGAGCAACATTAAGAAAGGGTCTATTTTTAATTTGAGTGTCCCTATTACTATAAGCAATACAGCCGAACAAATAATTAATAAGCTTATCATGAAGTAGATTTAAAAAAATGAAACACTTTATTTTCTATCAGTGGAAATGGATCAGCAAGACATTGCACCATAGACGTCTCCCCGTCTAGCAATTCCACAACCTGAGTATTTGTTATTCCAGCTGCATCATAATTCCTTTGTCCACAAACTAGCAAAAGAGGCAAATCATACTCATTCGTAAGACCAACAAGTCTACCTATTAATTTACCATCAAACGAAGTGTTGTCTAAACTACCTTCACCAGATATAACGCAATCAAATTTTTCTGCAACCAATAAGTCTTCTAAACAGGCTATACCAGATAAAAAATCAAAGCCATTGATAAATTGAGCATTCAAAAACACTTTTAAACCATAGGCAGTCCCTCCAGCGGCTCCGCCACCCTCAAGCGTAATATCATACGAATAAGGAAAATTAAAACGATTCTTAAACGCTAAAAAAGAACGATCTAAATCATTGATTATTTTTTCTGTAGCACCTTTCTGGGGACCATAAATACTGGCAGCACCTGTTGGTCCAAACAATGGATTTAAGACATCATTTACCGCGTAAAAAGAGCAATGATTAATTTTATCTCTAAGAAAATCATTTAATGTAAACGAATGAATTTGGGAAAGCTGGTCAAAAGCATAAGAAACTCTTCGCTGCTGAGCGTCTACAAAAACAACACCCAAAGCTTCTAACAAACCTAAGCCCATATCGTTAGAAGCACTTCCTCCTAAACCAATATAAATAGAGCTCACTCCTTCTGCTAATGCATGCGCTATCTGTAACCCAACACCGTGCGTAGTTGCCTTAAGAATATTTAATTCAGGAACTTTTAAATGTCTTATTCCTACTGTATTCGACAATTCAATATAAGCGGTATTTGTTTCAGAATCTAATAAGTAATAAGAATCTATAGGAACCTGAAAAGCATTTACAGACCTTACAGGAACTTTTTTAATAGGTTTAAAATTGTAAATAGTATCTAGAAAACCGTCACCACCGTCAGATGCTGGTATGGTGGTAGATTTAAATTCAGTTCCATATACCTTAGCGAGACCGTTTTCAATAGCTTTAGATACTTGAATAGCATCTATACTTCCTTTAAACTTATCGGGTATAATCAAAAAATTCTTCACTTTTTAAATATACTACAACGCAAAGAATATTCCCTTGAGTATAGTGCAAAAAAAAATCCCGAACACATTGCTGTATTCGGGATTCAAAAAAAGGCAACGACCTACTCTCCCACTTGGTATAGCAGTACCATCGGCGCTGATGAGCTTAACTTCCTTGTTCGGAATGGAAAAGGGTGGGCCTCATCGCCATGATCACCTTAAATCTTGGTAGCTTTCGCTGGCTTTCGCCTTTGATTCACTACGCGATATCTTAACATACTAGGACAGTGTGAGGAAGCAAGTTCCACACTCATTTTATAAAAATACTTCAATAACATAAGAGTAAAAGTCTGTGCAGCTCCCTAGCCTAAACCAGGGAGCGTGCGTGCGCAAGCCTATGGGCTATTAGTATCACTCGGCTACATACATTACTGCACTTATACCTATGACCTATCAACGTAGTCATCTCCTACGACCCTTTAAAGAAATCTCATCTTGTGGCGGGTTTCGCGCTTATATGCTTTCAGCGCTTATCCCATCCCGACATAGCTACCCAGCAATGCTCCTGGCGGAACAACTGGTGCACCAGAGGTCAGTTCAACTCGGTCCTCTCGTACTAGAGTCAAATCCACTCAAATTTCTAACGCCCACTGTAGATAGAGACCGAACTGTCTCACGACGTTCTGAACCCAGCTCGCGTGCCACTTTAATGGGCGAACAGCCCAACCCTTGGGACCTTCTCCAGCCCCAGGATGTGACGAGCCGACCTCGAGGTGCCAAACCCCCCCGTCGATATGAGCTCTTGGGGGAGATCAGCCTGTTATCCCCGGCGTACCTTTTATCCTTTGAGCGATGGCCCTTCCATACGGAACCACCGGATCACTATGCTCTACTTTCGTACCTGATCGACCTGTATGTCTCTCAGTCAAGCGCCCTTATGCCATTGCACTCTACGCACGGTTACCAAGCGTGCTGAGGGCACCTTTAGAAGCCTCCGTTACTCTTTTGGAGGCGACCACCCCAGTCAAACTACCCACCAAGCACTGTCCTTTCAAGGAAAGTTAGACTCTAGATAAGCAAAGGGTGGTATTTCAACAATGACTCCACAACGCCTAGCGACGCCACTTCAAAGTCTCCCACCTATCCTACACATTACTTATCCAAAACCAATACTAAGCTATAGTAAAGGTGCACGGGGTCTTTTCGTCCCACAGCGGGTAATCGGCATCTTCACCGATACTACAATTTCACCGAGCTCATGGCTGAGACAGTGTCCAGATCGTTGCACCATTCGTGCAGGTCGGAACTTACCCGACAAGGAATTTCGCTACCTTAGGACCGTTATAGTTACGGCCGCCGTTTACTGGGGCTTCATTTGAGAGCTTCGCCGAAGCTAACTCCTCCACTTAACCTTCCAGCACCGGGCAGGTGTCAGGCCCTATACATCAACTTTCGTTTTAGCAGAGCCCTGTGTTTTTGATAAACAGTCGCCTGGACCTATTCACTGCGGCCCATCTAAAAGATGGGCGCCCCTTCTCCCGAAGTTACGGGGCGATTTTGCCTAGTTCCTTAGCCATGAATCACTCGAGCACCTTAGAATTCTCTTCCCAACCACCTGTGTCGGTTTAGGGTACGGGCTGCTTCACTCGCTTTTCTTGGAACTCGCTTCGCTGTATTATCACATTGACCGAAGTCTCTGTGTACTATCGGGACATTACTGTTCCCTTCAACGTACTATTCTGTCAGTACGCAACAACTATACGAATCCGTCACTTTTAACGTGAGCAGGTACTGGAATATTAACCAGTTGTCCATCGACTACCCCTTTCGGGTTCGCCTTAGGTCCCGACTAACCCTCAGCTGATTAGCATCGCTGAGGAAACCTTGGTCTTTCGGTGGGCGGGTTTCTCACCCGCCTTATCGTTACTTATGCCTACATTTTCTTTTCTAATCGCTCCACCATTTCTTACGAAACAACTTCGACGCAATTAGAATGCTCCCCTACCACTTAATCATAAGATTAAATCCATAGCTTCGGTAATATACTTATGCCCGATTATTATCCATGCTCGATCGCTCGACTAGTGAGCTGTTACGCACTCTTTAAATGAATGGCTGCTTCCAAGCCAACATCCTAGCTGTCAATGCAATCGAACCTCGTTAGTTCAACTTAGTATATATTTGGGGACCTTAGCTGATGGTCTGGGTTCTTTCCCTCTCGGACATGGACCTTAGCACCCATGCCCTCACTGCTGTGTATATTTAATAGCATTCGGAGTTTGTCAGGAATTGGTAGGCGGTGAAGCCCCCGCATCCAATCAGTAGCTCTACCTCTATTAAACTAAACCACAACGCTGCACCTAAATGCATTTCGGGGAGTACGAGCTATTTCCTGGTTTGATTGGCCTTTCACCCCTACCCACAGGTCATCCCAAGACTTTTCAACGTCAACGGGTTCGGTCCTCCACTGTATGTTACTACAGCTTCAACCTGCCCATGGGTAGATCACCAGGTTTCGCGTCTACTACTACTAACTATACGCCCTATTCAGACTCGCTTTCGCTACGGCTGCGTGACTGAATCACTTAACCTTGCTAGAAACAGTAACTCGTAGGCTCATTATGCAAAAGGCACGCCGTCACACAGTAAATGTGCTTCGACCGCTTGTAGGCGTACGGTTTCAGGATCTCTTTCACTCCCTTACTTAGGGTTCTTTTCACCTTTCCCTCACGGTACTAGTTCACTATCGGTCTCTCAGGAGTATTTAGCCTTAGCGGATGGTCCCGCCAAATTCACACAGGATTACACGTGTCCCGCGCTACTCAGGATACTGCTATGTATTAAATCACTTACCTATACGGGACTATCACCCTCTTTGGTCTGTCTTTCCAAACAGTTCTAATTCATGATTCATACAATGACGCAGTCCTACAACCCCAGTATTGCCGTAACAACACTGGTTTGGGCTATTCCGCGTTCGCTCGCCACTACTTACGGAATCACTTTTGTTTTCTTCTCCTCCAGGTACTTAGATGTTTCAGTTCCCTGGGTTTGCCTCCTTGCGGATACTATGTCTTCAACATAGTGGGTTGCCCCATTCGGATATTTGCGGATCAATTTGTATGTGCCAATCCCCGCAACTTTTCGCAGCTTATCACGTCCTTCATCGCCTCTGAGAGCCTAGGCATTCCCCATACGCTCTTATTTAGCTTATTGTACTTTTTGTCTTTTTAATGAGTTACTATTAAGCACCACAATAAAATCCTTAAAAGCTAATAAATTAACCCCTAAATATAATATCATGATACCTTATTATTGCTCGTTACAATAATTATTACTTTTATTAAATATTTCTATCTAATTTCATGTATCTTTTTTCAATATGTCAATGAACGTTTTTGTGGAGAATATCGGAGTCGAACCGATGACCTCCTGCGTGCAAGGCAGGCGCTCTAGCCAGCTGAGCTAATTCCCCATATACTAGTAGTTAGTACATAGTAGTTAGTAGTTAGTGACTCTTAACTACATCCTCAACTTCTAGAATTTCCAATTCAAAAAAAATTAGTAGTCTCAGGCAGACTCGAACTGCCGACCTCTACATTATCAGTGTAGCGCTCTAACCAGCTGAGCTATGAGACTCTACTTTTTTACTTGGTATCTTTTTTAATTAACAGCTGTGAGAATAAACGCACTCTTTTCCTTACTTAATTTACCTCTAGTCGTCTTTCTCTAGAAAGGAGGTGTTCCAGCCGCACCTTCCGGTACGGCTACCTTGTTACGACTTAGCCCTAGTTACCGATTTTACCCTAGGCCGCTCCTTACGGTGACGGACTTCAGGCACTCCCAGCTTCCATGGCTTGACGGGCGGTGTGTACAAGGCCCGGGAACGTATTCACCGCATCATGGCTGATATGCGATTACTAGCGATTCCAGCTTCATGGAGTCGAGTTTCAGACTCCAATCCGAACTGAGATAGGTTTTCGAGATTCGCATCATGTTGCCATGTAGCTGCCCTCTGTACCTACCATTGTAGCACGTGTGTGGCCCCGGACGTAAGGGCCGTGCTGACTTGACGTCATCCCCACCTTCCTCGCGGTTTGCACCGGCAGTCTCCTTAGAGTCCTCAGCTTGACCTGTTAGCAACTAAGAATAGGGGTTGCGCTCGTTATGGGACTTAACCCGACACCTCACGGCACGAGCTGACGACAGCCATGCAGCACCTTGTAAATAGTCCCGAAGGAAAGATCTGTTTCCAAATCATGCAATCTACATTTAAGCCCGGGTAAGGTTCCTCGCGTATCATCGAATTAAACCACATGCTCCACCGCTTGTGCGGGCCCCCGTCAATTCCTTTGAGTTTCAACCTTGCGATCGTACTCCCCAGGTGCAATACTTATCACTTTCGCTTAGTCTCCAACTGTATATCGCTGAAAACGAGTATTGATAGTTTACGGCGTGGACTACCAGGGTATCTAATCCTGTTCGCTCCCCACGCTTTCGTCCCTGAGCGTCAATTCAGGCCTAGTGAGCTGCCTTCGCTATCGGTGTTCTGTGTCATATCTATGCATTTCACCGCTACATGACACATTCCGCCCACTTCGACCGAATTCAAGACTAACAGTTTCAATGGCAGTTCCATCGTTAAGCGATGGGATTTCACCACTGACTTATTAGTCCGCCTGCGGACCCTTTAAACCCAATGATTCCGGATAACGCTTGCACCCTCCGTATTACCGCGGCTGCTGGCACGGAGTTAGCCGGTGCTTATTCGTTTGGTACCTTCAGCT
>JAQWFV010000048.1 GCA_029238555.1 Flavobacteriaceae bacterium | reverse complement strand
CAGGCCAAAGGAAATTGGAAAGAGAAATTTGACAAAAGAACCAGTCCAATGGGAAGGGATTACTATTGGCTAACAGGTGTTTTTGACCTTCAAGACAAAGGAGAAGATACGGATCAATGGGCTTTAGATCATGGATATATCTCCCTTGTACCTACCCAATTTGACCTTACAGCACACCATGCTATTCAAAATATTAATACTTGGGAGCTTCATGCAGAGTAGTGGAAAACACCGCTATAAAATAGCTACAGGGATAGGAATAGGATTCCTCGCAAATAGCTTGGGTATACTGCTATACATCCTACTTTTTTCTCCGCTTAAAATAACAACTACCCTCCAAGCGGCCTACTCAAATGGGTACCTTGGTGCTATTATTGGACTAGGTGCCATTTTAAATTTACTGGCTTTTTTTACCTTTATTAAATTCAAAAAAGACCCTGAAGCAAAAGGGGTTTTA
Source organism: Flavobacteriaceae bacterium (assembly GCA_029238555.1). The sequence goes on along the minus strand of JAQWFV010000048.1, from coordinate 14,179 downwards.
ATAGCGACAATTACTGCAGCATTGGGTATTTTAATGTTAAAAGCTATGGGGCTATGAAATACTATGTGATTGCAGGGGAGGCCTCAGGAGATCTTCATGGAAGTTATTTGATTAAACATTTAATGGAAACAGACACCAATGCACAGGTTAGGGCTTGGGGAGGAGATCTTATGGAAGCACAAGGCGCAGTATTAGCCAAGCACTATAAAGACATTGCTGTGATGGGCTTTATAGATGTTTTAAAAAAGCTCCCTCAAATATTTAAAAATATTTCTTTCTGTAAAAAAGACCTTCTTGAGTTTAAACCAGATGCTGTTATTTTTATTGATTTCTCGGGCTTTAATTTAAGAATTGCTCCTTGGGCCAAGGATAACGGCTTTGCTACACACTATTATATAGCCCCTCAAGTTTGGGCTTCTAGACCTAAGCGAGTGGAAAAAATCAAATCCAGTATAGACCACTTATATGTGACTTTACCGTTTGAACCTGATTTTTACAAAAAACACCACTACAACCCAACTTTTGTGGGTCACCCGCTATTAGATCCCATTTCGGACTTAAAAGCGCCAGAAAAAAATTGGGCCACTACACAAAAATTATCTTCAGAAAAAAATATTATTGCCCTTTTACCAGGCTCTAGAAAAGGAGAGATAAAAGCTGTTTTACCGCTATTAATCAGGACAAGTAAAATTTTTAAAGGCCAACAATTTGTATTGGCTGCAGCGCCAAATATTCCGCTTAAAATGTACACGGACATTATAGGAGACGCTCCAGTAAAAATTGTTCAAGGCCAAACTTATGCCTTACTGCAACACGCAAAAGCTGCGCTTGTGACTAGTGGAACAGCCACCCTAGAAACCGCATTGATTGGAGTCCCACAAATTGTGTGTTATAAAACCCAATGGCTCACTTACTGGATTGCAAAAAAAATCATCACCCTTCCTTACATCTCATTGGTCAATCTTATTTTAAATAAAGAGGCGGTACCAGAGCTGATCCAAAATAATTTAAGCGTGAAAAACTTAGAAACACACTTGCATAAAATTTTAGAAGGCAGTGAACGGGAAAATCAATTGGAAAACTATCAAATCCTAAAGCAAAAACTAGGTGCAGGAGGCGCAGCAAAAAGAACAGCCACCGCCATAGTCCATTCACTCAAGTCCCATAAATAAATTGTATCTTAGAAATTAAAGCTAGTTTGCAAATGCTTTAACCAATGCCATAAATTGCTGTTTATTAAAGGCAATTCCCCGCTATTTTACCAAAAAAACCTAGTGACCAATAGGAACTATGTTTTTTAAACAATCTGCTCATCTGTTATTACTCCTCCTGGGATATAGCCTAGGAATCTTCACTATTTACAAAGGCTTTATTCCTTTATTCACTGGTAATACCCTAATAATAAGCCTTGCTGTCTGCACTATTTTATTGGCCTATTTCACCAAAACAAGGACCCATCTATTTTGGGTTTTCTGTTTTGTAACAGCATTTTTAATGGGAAGCCTGCGCATGGAAATGCATCCAAGCCAAAGGCTATTCAAAATGCTACAGCATGAAGGAAAACAAAAAAATACCCGAGAAACCATTAACCCATTCACACTTGAACTACAGCAAAATAAATCACAATATTATCAATTCGTTATTGAATCACTGCTAAAAAGCAATGGAAAGCAGTACAGGTATGTGGCCGAGATTCACCCCATAAAAATTAAGGACTGCACCGGTTTAACTAACAATCATCCTAAAACCAACCCTACAAAAAAGGTGAAAGTATTGCTCTCTCATGCCAAAGACTCCTTGAAAAAAGCCTTCAAAGAAGGTCAGGTCGGTATTGCTAAGGGATATTTAAACATTCCAAGTGCCAGGCAATTACCGAGAGGGTTTAGTTATAAAAACTACCTCAGGACCCAAGATATTCATTTCACCTTTTACATGAGCCATTGGAAAAAAATAGAAACCGCAAACACTAAATACACTTTTAAGTACCGCTCTCTGATTGCAGAGAGAAAGCGTGAAATTCTAGAGAAATTACAAACAACTGCTTTAGATTCCGCTGTAGTTCAAGTGTATAGCGCGTTGGTTTTTGGTGAAAAAACAAGGCTAGATCCAGACTTACGAATGGCATACCAAAATGCAGGGGCGGCTCATATTTTGGCCATATCTGGCCTACACATAGGAATGATTGCAGCTATGCTGTTGTTTTTCTTAGCACCACTACAGAGGCTAGCTGGGGGTAAAATACTCTCTAGCATACTGCTTTTAATTGGTTTGTGGACCTATGCAATATTTTCAGGAAGTGCTCCATCTGTCGTAAGGGCTGTTTCTATGTTTAGCTTCTTGTCTATTGCTTGGATTTTTAATAGGCCTATGTTTTCTCTGCATTACCTCGCCATTTCATTTTTCTTTATGCTATTGTGGAATCCATTGGTGCTTTTCTCTTTGGGCTTTGTAATGAGTTACGCAGCAGTCGCTAGTATTCTTTTAGGAATGCCCCTCATAGAATCAATGGGTGTTCCCAAAAACAAATATGTCAAAAAGGTATGGCAGCTAGCGAGCATCAGCCTTTTGGCGCAATTGGGGGTATTAGGGCCCTCCTTATTTTCATTTCATCAATTTCCTTTGTTGTTTCTAGCCACCAATCTTTTAATTATTCCTTGGATAGGCTTACTGCTTGGTCTGGGGATTTTTACTGGAATTTGGTGGGTATTTTCTAGCCCGCCTAATCTATTGTTATACGTCCTAAACAAGGGCTTTCTAATCTTAAACAATACGGTGGAATGGATCGGTGCACAGGATCAGTGGATACTCAAAAACATTTACTTTCCGACTAGTTACCTTTGGGCTTTACTGATTTTGACTCTGGGGTTTTTACTATGGCAGCTCCAAAAATACCGCAAGCCAAAAAGCTGGCGTTACTTTTTATGGGCCACACTGATTTTTCAAAGTATTGTACTGGGCCAAAAAATATACGATCATAAGACCAATGAGCATTATATCATAAAATCCTATGGACAAATCACGCTGCTGTCTATTGATCATAAAACCATGGAATACTTCAGTGAAAAGCCCTTAGACAAAAACACTATAAACAGCTTTAAAAACAATTATGACATTCGTGAAACAATCCATAAAAAATGGGTGAACAACTATCAATTAGGGCCATTTAAAATGGTATTTCCAAAAATAAAAAACCAGATTAAAGGCCCAATAAGTCATGTCCTTATAGATTCGAGTACTCGGGTATACCCGTCGTATTTTAATCCCGAGCAGCTTGTAAATACCAGGGTCATTTACAGCGGTTTTTACCCTACCAAAGAAATGAACACTTGGGAAAAATGGGCGCAAAAAAATGGGCGCCTAATCTGGAAGATAGACACCCAAGGTTTTTATGATTTTAAAAGAGATATAAGCCCTTAAATAAGCGAAGTCCTGCTACAGGAGCCTAGCCGCATTTTAGTGCACATTACCCATTAGTTTCTTAATAAATGGAGACGCGATTAAAACCAATACCCCTGCTCCAATAGAATACATGGCGATTAATTCAAATCCGTCGGTATAGACCGTCAATGTTTCCAGGCCACCCACATTGGCATTGTCACTCTCCACCGCCAGTTCTTTACTAATAAAACCAACCACTTGGAAGGCATAGGCAGAAGACAAGAACCAAATTCCCATCATAAATGCCACAATTCTTTTGGGCGAAAGGTCCGTAATTTTTGAAAGCCCTACCGGAGACATAAACAATTCTCCAATAGACAACATAAAATACATGATTAGTAAATAGCTAAAAGGAACCATTCCATTCTCATCTGCTTGTAAGCCACTAATAGAAAGAATATAAAAACTCAATCCAGCAAATAGAAGGCCTAGACCAAATTTATAAGGGGTTCTTGGATTTCTTTTTGTCTTAGCCAAATACGCCCACATAAGTGAAATTGGAATAGCTAGGATAATAATAAACATAGAGTTTAAGGAGTTGGTCTGAGCCGCGTCCATAAGACTCAAATTCACATTTCTAGCAGCAAATAAGGTAATCACACTTCCTGACAGTTCGTGGAAACCCCAGAAAATAGTCATGAAAAAGGTGATTAAAATAGCCACTATTAATTTTTTACGCTCCTCAATAGTGGCATCTATTAAGACCTTAGCTAAGTAGAACAGAATCACAATCCCTATACCCTTAAAAATAATATTCACTAAGTTTTGGTCTCCCAAAATGGTCTCCCCGTTCATAAAAGGACCATAGGAAGACAATAAAAAGGCAATTACTGGAGCCGCTAAAAAAGCCAATACAGGAATCATTTTCCCTTGAGAAACCCCTAGTAATGGTTTGTCTATAGCCGCTTGAGAAGGCGGCAAGCCCTCTGTCCCAAAAACCTGTCTTTTAATCCCATTCCAAAAGAAAACAAGACCTAATAACATCCCAAATCCTGCCAAGCCAAAGCCGTAATGCCATCCGTAAGTTGCAGCCAACCAGCCACATAATAACGGAGCTACCCAACCACCAATATTAATTCCCATATAAAAAATGGTGAACCCTGAGTCTTTTCTCACATCGCCGTCCTTGTAAAGGGAGCCCACAAAAGTGGAAATATTGGGCTTAAAAAAACCGTTACCCACCACAATGAGTCCCAAGGCCAAATAAAAGGCATAGGTATTGTCTACTGCTAGGACAAAGTGTCCCAAAGACATGAGAATACCCCCTAGAAAAATAGACCTTCTAAGGCCCAATGTGGTATCTGAAATCTTACCACCAATCACGGTAGAAGCATATACTAAAGAACCGTAAGAGGCATAGACTGCAGCTGCGGCCACATCTCTAGTGCTCAAGGCTTCAAATATTTTATTCACCATATAAAGGGTCAACAAGGCGCGCATTCCATAGAAACTAAAACGCTCCCAAAGTTCAGCGAAGAATAGGTAAAAAAGTCCCTGAGGGTGACCCAGAATGTCTTTTGGTGTTTGGCTAGGAGTAGTCATATAAGTAATGTATGTATTAAAGGTTGTTTAAAATAAATTGGGTCATTTTAGTGTAGAGTTGCTCCCTGGTTTTACCACCGTAAATACCGTGGTTTTTGTCAGGGTATACCGCCCAATCAAATTGTTTGTTGGCCTGCACTAAGGCTTCTACCATTCTCATGGTATTTTGAAAATGCACATTGTCGTCTGCAGAACCGTGAACTAATAATAACTTCCCTTTTAATCGCTCCGCGTAATTAAGTGGAGAATTTAAGTCGTATCCTTCTGGGTTTTCCTGTGGCGTTCTCATGAAACGCTCCGTATAAATAGTATCATAAAACCTCCAAGAAGTTACAGGGGCTACAGAAATGGCTGTTTCAAACACCTCATTACCCTTTAAAATAGAATGCATGGCCATATCTCCTCCAAAGCTCCAGCCCCAAATTCCGGTACGGTTTTCATCTATATATGGAAGGGCAGACAATTGTTCTGCTGCAGCAATCTGGTCGTCGCTCTCGTAACGCACCAATTGCAAGTAAGTAGATTTTTTAAAATCTCTTCCCTTAAATCCTGTACCCCTACCGTCTACACAAGCAATCACATAGCCCCTAGACTGCAATAATTGGTACCAGTAATCATTAGCACCCATCCAAGTATTAGAAACAGATTGTGACCCTGGACCACTGTATTGAAACATCAAAAGCGGATACTTTTTGGAAGGATCAAAATCTGCCGGCTTAATCATCCACATATTGAGATCGTTGCCATTTACAGCAAGGGTAGAAAACTCTTTTGGGCTTATGTTATAAGCCTCTAGTGTATTTAAAAGAGCCGTATTATCTACAATGGTTTTTAACATTAAAGACTGCCCAGCATTGGCGTCACGGACTCTTTTCTTAGGCACTGTGGTATTTAATGTATAAGAAGGTGGTGTGGCAGCATTAGAATGTGCGTTAATGAAATAAGTGAAGTCTGCAGAAAAACTAGCCCTATTCACCCCATCCTGCGCAGTCAAACGCGTGGCATTTTTACCATTAATGCCTACCGAGTACACATCTCTATTGATAGAACCCATAGCGGTAGACTGAAAAAATATCTTTTTGCATTTTTCATCATAGCCGTAATAAGAAGTTACCTCCCAATCTCCTGAGGTAAGTTGCCTCTTTTCTTTCCCACTTTTGTCGTGTAAGTAAAGGTGGTTATAGCCATCTTTTTCAGAGCTCCAAATAAAACTGTCGTCTACTAAAAAAGTAAGGTTGTCATTCACGTCTACATAGGCTGCGTCTCTTTCCGTGTGCAAGACAGAAAGAGCACCACTGCGCTTATTATACTCATATAAAACAAGCTCATTTTGGTGTCTGTTAAAGGTTTGAAACGCCAACTCGTCTGGGTTATTTTTCCACATAATTCGGGGAATATAATAAGCGTCTACAGGGATTGTAGAAGTTTTTGCTCCCTCCAACTCAATGAGATGTAAGCTGACTACTGCATTGTTTTCCCCAGCTTTTGGATACTTAAAGGTTTGTAGTGTAGGGTATAAATCTTCTCCGTAAATGGGCATAGAATACTCTGGCACTTCTGTTTCGTCGAATCTCAAGAAAGCAATATGGGTCCCCTCTGGGCTCCATTCAAAAGCACGAACAAAACCAAATTCCTCTTCGTAAACCCAGTCTGTAATTCCGTTAATAATACGATTCTTTTCGCCGTCAAAAGTAAGTTGCTCCGTTTGCTTAGTCTTTAAATCGAACAGATAAATATTGTTTTCGTAACCATAGGCTACTTTGGAGCCGTCAGGAGATAAACTGGGCTCTTGAACGGCAACATTGGCTATTTTAATTAAAGACTTATCATTAAAGTCATACACAAAATAAGACCCTAGGGTAGACCTTCTGTAAATGGGTATTAAATCCGTAGCCAAGAGCACTTTAGATTCGTCTGCGCTAAAAGTGTATGAACTCATATATGAAATACCCTCCAAGTCTTCTGTAGATAATAAAGTAGCCGTTTTCTCCAGCGTTTCATATTCGTATAAATCAATGGTTTGGATCTTATTTACGCGGTCATAATTCAATAAGGTATACTGGGTTCCATTGTTTCTAGACCGAAGGACATCCATCCCTTCTGTTCTGAAAGTTCCATCGTAAATAGCCGCTACACTCACTTCTTTTTCTTGGGCTAAAACGGTATTTATGGCCAAAAGGCCGATGCTAAAAAGCACTGCTATTTTTCTCATATCATTCAATTAAAACAAGGCCCTATGGCCCGTATTTTTACAATAAAGCTCCTAAAAATAAGATTTTAATACGAGAATCTTTAAAGAATCTACAAATAGGTCATAAAATGGGATTTAACTATCTTAGCAGTACAAAAAAATAATCTATGTCTACCCCCATTCAAGGATTTTCAAAACTGTCTAAAGAAGAAAAAATAGACTGGGTATCTCAAACTTTCACCCAAGGAGATCCTGAAACAAAATCCCTCCTCACCCAATACTGGCATGAGGACAAGGAGCTACAAAAATTACATGATGAATTTATAGAAAACACCCTTAGTAATTTTTACCTGCCACTTGGAATTGCGCCAAATTTTTTGATCAACGACAAGCTTTATGCCATTCCCATGGCCATTGAAGAGAGTTCAGTGGTGGCCGCAGCTAGTAAAGCTGCAAAGTTCTGGGGAAGCCGAGGTGGGTTTAAAACCGAAGTGCTAGGCACTGAAAAAATAGGCCAAGTGCATTTTTTCTTTCAAGGTGATCCCAAAAAATTAAAATCCTTTTTTACCCATATAAAACCCATTTTATTAGCAGACTGCGCTTCACTCACAGCGAATATGGAAAAGCGAGGAGGAGGAATTAGCAGTCTATCGTTGAAAGACAAAAGCTCAGATTTGGCCCATTATTTTCAAATACATGCTGTATTCCAAACAGCAGACGCTATGGGAGCCAACTTCATTAATTCTTGTTTGGAGCAATTTGCCGCTACCCTAAAAAGAGAGGTCCCCTTATATGCAGACTTTACCGAAGAGGAGAAATCACTTGAAGTGGTTATGAGCATTCTATCTAACTATGTGCCCAATTGTGTTGTAAAAGCCACCGTATCTTGTCCAGTAGAGGACTTAGAAGGCATTGATGGAGCGTCCGGGCGTGTTTTTGCTCAGAAAATGGTGCAGGCCGTTGCCATTGCCAAGGCAGCACCTCATAGGGCGGTGACCCACAACAAGGGTATTATGAATGGTATAGACGCTGTGGTCATTGCCACAGGAAATGACTTTAGGGCGGTAGAAGCTGGGGTACATGCCTATGCCGCAAAAGACGGCCAATATTCAAGTCTGACACATGCAGAAATAGTAGATGGTGTTTTTAGTTTTTGGATAGAAGTGCCCTTGGCTTTAGGAACTGTAGGAGGGCTCACCAATTTACACCCTCTAGTAAAATGGTCCTTGTCAGTCTTACAGAAACCCTCTGCAAAAAGGTTAATGGAAATTGTAGCCGTAGCTGGACTAGCTCAAAATTTTGCAGCTTTGCATTCTTTAGTGACCATTGGGATTCAGAAAGGGCATATGAAAATGCACCTGCTTAACATACTCAACCAACTGGGGGCTACTACAAAGGAAAAAGAACAATTAGTAGCGTACTTTAAAGATCAAACCGCTACCCATAGTTTGGTAGTCAGTAGTTTTGAGGCCTTGAGAAAAAATGGTCGCTTATGAAACCTTTAGCTACTGCCAACACCCTGCCAAGTAATGGTAAACGTTTTTACAGCCATGGTAAACTACTACTCACTGCTGAGTATTTGGTGCTAGACGGTGCAGAAGCTATGGCTATTCCCTGTCGCTTTGGACAGGATTTATGTATAGAAGACCACGAAAATAACACCATAGATTGGAAAGCCTATACTAATGAAAAGACCCTATGGGGACATTTTAGCTTCCCTATAGCGGCGCTGAAGCATCCCGTGTATGCCCAACCAAAAAACGAAAAGGACTTTCTAATAAAGTTGTTACAAACAGCTAAAAAATTAAATCCCTCATTTTTAGAAAATAGTACTGGATGCTCTGTTAGCACCCATTTAGAATTCCCTAGAGACTGGGGGCTCGGCAGTTCTTCTACCCTTATTCACAATGTAGCGCTTTGGGCGGCAGTAGACCCCTATAAGCTACTTGTGCTTAGTATGGGTGGTTCTGGTTATGATATTGCTTGCGCAGCCGCTAAAAATCCTATTCGCTATAGGAGAGAGACTGCTTCACAGCCGCTACACATTCAGGAAATAAGTCTTGAGGCAATCCTTGTAAAAGAAGCGGTATTTATACACTTGAATCAAAAACAAGACAGCAGGGATGGAATAAATACCTACTTAAAACAAAAGGCAGCAAATGCGTTTTCAATAATGGAGGCTATTGAGCAGATTAATGTACTCAGTAGGTCACTTCTTAAAGCTAAAGATGTAAAAACGCTCATGGCTTGTATGGAGGCTCACGAAGCTTTTGTAGGAAACATTATACAAACAACTCCTGTTAAAGAACACCTTTTTAATGGCTACCCAGGTGCTATTAAAAGTTTAGGGGCTTGGGGAGGAGATTTCATCATGGCGGCCTCTGAACAGTTAAGCCCTCTTGAAACAAAGGAATACTTTTTTAATAAAGGATATACTACTAGCTTTTATTACACTGAAATGGCCCTGTAATCTCGCAAAGAAGCAGGTCAAAAAAAAAGGCGGCCATAAGGCCGCCTTTTTTTTAGGATACTATCAAGAACAATATTAGTAAAATACGGCTCTGTTGTCTTCAATAGTTGCTGTTTCTTTTAAAGCATTATAACTACTGAAAAATATACTGTTTTGCGTTCCTGCCTTAAGCGCTTCTGCGTAGGTAGCATAGCTATCCAATACAGTCGCTTCCTGCTTTTTATTGAGCTGCACTAAGAAAACACCTGTTTCTCCTACTAAAAGTGAAGAAGTGGCGCCTTCAGATAAGTTAAAAGCTTTTCCTACTACAAAAGCTTCTCTACCAGCTCCTGGAATAATAGGACTTTTAACACTTAAAGCAGAAGCCGTTTCTACAGACTGACCAGAAGCCGCTGCAAAAGATTCTAAAGTGTTTCCTGATTTATTTTTTAAAATCCATGCTGCTTTCTTTTCTTTTCTCAAGATTGGAAGCGCTGAAGCAGAAGCATCTGCCACGGTCATGGTTCCTGAACGGTATCTGGCGGTCAGTTGAACAATGGCATAGCCATTATTTACATTAAATCTTTTAATCGCGCCTAAATCTGTGTCTTCGTTAAATGCCCACTGAACTACAGATCTTTGTGCGGCAAGACCTGGAAGATTCTCATCCATAGCCAATAACTTGTTGACACTTCTAACGTCATAATTTCCTTCTTTAGCAATAGCTACATATTCTTTTGGATTTTCAGTAACATCCATTTCAAACTTGGTCGCTTGAGTGAAAATCGTATTAATAGTTTGCTCAGAAGGAGCAATATCTCTACTCAAGGTAGCGATCTGGAAAATATCTTGTTTGTCGTCTACCCTCACAATATGGAAACCAAATTCTGTCTCTACCAATCCAATTGCGTCTACTCTATTTGAAAAAACAAAATCATTAAATTTTGGTGTCATTTCTCCATCTTGGAAGAAGCCTAAATCTCCACCTCTAGAAGCTGTAGGACCATCTGAGTTATCTCTAGCCAATTCAGCAAAAACAGTATTTGATTTTTTAGCATCTGCAAGTAATCTATTGGCTTCTGTTCTAGCGGCTTCTTTTGTTCTTGTTACTGATGGGCTTACACGCTCAGCGCCCACATAAGAAATTAAAATATGTGATGCTTTTACTGCGCCATTATTTTTCTTGCCGACCAATTTAGATACTTTGTAAGCATTATTCTCTTTGTAAGGTCCAAAAGTTTCACCAGGACTTAAAGTAATAATAGAGTCTCTAAATGTGGTTACTATTTCATTCTTAGTTCTATAAATAGTATCGTATGCGCTATCTGAATTACGTTCTAAAAATGCCGCTAAATCTGTTGTGTTTAAAAAACCTGCTACTTTTTCAGTGGCAGCTGAATTTTCATTGTACTCCTCTGTATCTGAGAGCAAAGCAATTACAGCGTCTTTAACTGCTTGCTCATCTTCCTTAGAGGCTTTCTCCTCAAAGTAAACCAAACGAATATCTCTGGCTGGCTCTTGCTTAAATAAGGCTGGATTTTTGCTAATATAAGATTCAATCTCTCCAGCAGTTACTGTAATAGTGGTATCTGGAACAGCAGAGAAAGGCATTCTTACATATGAAATATCTACTTTGTCATTGGCTAATTTGTAGTCAAATTTACCTTCTTCTAGGGTAGTTCCAACACCCGCTTTCACTAAGTTAAAATACATTTGCTCTTTAGCAGACTGGATAATGGCTAATTCGTCTTGCAACCAAAGAGAATATCTGTAAGGGTTATTGGCTTTCCAATCTGCAACTGCAGCAATAAATAAGGATTCACTAAAAATACCGTTTTCATCTTGAAACTCAGGTTGGTTTGAATAAGATGGGGTGTTTTTGATGAAGTTCATGATTTGGTCCCCTTCTACTGAAATACCCAAATCTTCAATTTCTTGATTTAATAAGTTTCTTCTCAATTCAGTATTCCAAACCTGATTAACCAATTGAACAGTTGTTGCCTGGCTGCCTGCCCTTTGAGCGGCAACTTCTAGCTTTTGACGAAAGTCATCTATAGAAATTTCTTCCCCATTCACACTTCCAATAGCTGAGCCTCCCATGGGAGATCCGCTTCCGCTGTTGGTAAATACTCCTGAAATTACAAAAGCAAATAAAGCCAATCCAATGATAAGGATCAACACCGTGGTTCTCTGTCTTATTTTTTCTAATACTGCCATTTTCTAAATATCTTTTAATCAGTTGGCGAAAATACCATTTTCTTTTTAAATTTTATTCGCTTCTACTAATTTTTAAACTTTTAAAAAGCGCTTTATTCCTTTTCAAGCACCTCTAATGAGACCAAATCTATTTTATTGCCTGAAACCTCTAAAATAGTAAAGCAATAGAAGCCTATAGTAATACACTGATTTAATGCGGGAATCTCCCCTGTCTCGTGGACAATTAAACCGCCTAAGGTACCGTATTCGTCGCGTTCTTCAAGATTTAAATAATAGGTTTCATTCAGGTAATCTACTTCTAACCTAGCTGAAAATTTATAGGTGTTGTCGGACAATTGTTCCTCAATCAAATCTGTGCTGTCGTGTTCGTCTTCTATTTCTCCAAACAATTCTTCTACAATATCTTCTACCGTAACCATTCCCGAGGTTCCACCGTATTCATCTAATACAATAGCAATACTTTTTCTTTTTTTAGTAAGCACATTCAATATGTCATTGATCAACATAGTCTCTGGTACATACTCAATTGGCAAAAGCATGCTTTTGATAGTTTCTGGCTTTTTAAAAAGCTCATAGGAATGCACATAACCAATTATATTGTCTATGGTGTCTTTGTAAACCAGCAATTTAGAAAATCCAGTTTCTGTGAAAATCTTTACTAAATTTTTAGGACTCTCATGTATTTCTACTGCACATAAATCTGTTCTAGGTACCATGACATCTCTGGCTTTTACCCCAGAAAACTCTAAAGCATTTTGGAATATTTGAATCTCAGAGTCAACCTCATCTTCTGTCGCTACAGCTTCCATTTGCTCCGTAATATAATCACCAATTTCCAATTTGCTAAAGGCTAATGGGACGGAATCTCCCGATGTTTTAAAGAGTAATTTAAGAATCAAATCTGAAATAAAAATCACAAAATTAGAGACTTGTGAAAAAATCAAATAAAACACATAGGCTGGTAACGCTAGGGCTTTAATGAGCGTATTAGCATAGATTTGAAACAGCACTTTAGGCAGGAATTCTGCTGTGAGTAAAATAATCAAAGTAGATATAACTGTTTGTGTAAGCAAACTAAAGTCTGTAAACAACAAGCTCAATAAAGGGCTTTTTACAGGAGTCCATTTTTCAAATAGCCCCATGAGTAAATCACCCATAAACAATCCATAAATCACCAAGGCCACATTATTACCAATAAGCATGGTAGCAATGAATTTGGAGGGTCTTTTGGTGAGTCTAGTCAGGATTTTAGACAGAAAGCCATCTTGTTTTTTTTCTATCTCAATATGAATTTTATTCGCAGAAATAAAAGCGATCTCCATCCCAGAAAAAAAGGCGGAAAAAAAGAGCGATAGTACAATAATTATGAGGTTTGGGTCCACTATTTTTTATTTTCGTTTTGCCTTTTTTCAAATTTCAATCTGTAACTCCTTCTAAAAAAGAACATTCCAATTGAAACCACTCCAAAAAGCAAGAAAATGCCCATTTCCTCAAGGGAACTACCCCATAGCTTAATGACTTTAACTAAAGAGAAAATAGCCACTATTAAGTATAGATATTCGGTATATTTTAAAATTCTAATCATCGCTTTCTGTATCTTTAATGGTCATATACCCAAATGTTTTATGGGCATTTAAAAAACTAAAATCTCTATTAAAGTCCATCCCTTTACCATCCATAATAGTTTGGTTTTCAGGATTGGTATAGGTGAATTTTTCTTCTGTAAAGATCCATTCTCCTAATTGATCATAATACAATTGAGGGGTTTCTAATTGCTTCCCGTCATGGGTTGTTATAACCACATTGCCTCTCAAATCTATTACATTTGTAGCAGAATAAATAATTCCATAATCAGATTTAACCACACTTTTCTTACCCTCTAAATCAAACACTTCCAAAACAAGTCCCTCTGGAAACGTTCTATATGGAAATGCTAAATGTTGATAATCCAAGCTTTTAGCGCTCCTCAAAATAGCGATAAGTCTGGCGTCCTTTTTTAGCGCCCCCCCCATGGCCACCTCCATTGGTATTTCTGAAATTTCTGGGGTTTCTGTATAGTACAAAATAAAATTTTCTGCTATTCCCTGAGGAGACACTTTAGGATCTTCAAAAACAACTGTTGATTGATTTGAATTACAACTAAAAAAAAGTATTGCCGTTACTACTGTAATGGCAATACTTTTTAAATATTTAAAGTTTTCTATACGTTTCATTTACAGGTTTGGCACCGCTACGCTACCACCTACCCAGCAGTTAAAAGTAACTGATTTTCCCGCCAATCCTGAAGAGAAAATATCTGTTTTAGATGGCGCTAATGCCATATAACGCTCAATTGTTTGGTT
>JAQWFV010000123.1 GCA_029238555.1 Flavobacteriaceae bacterium | reverse complement strand
GTAGTGCACTTTTTTAGCCATGCTTCTCATCAGAAATCATTTTCTAATGATGGAAGTTCTAATGATATTATTAGCGCAGAAGCCCTTAAAGATCAAAAATCATTAATTGCTAAAAGAAATAGACCTTCACTTTGTTTTAGCGAAGTTAAGGGACAAGAAGGTATTAAACGCGCTATGGAGGTGGCTGCAGCAGGAGGACATAATATTTTATTGATTGGGCCTCCTGGTGCAGGAAAAACAATGATTTCGAAAAGGCTACCTTCTATTTTACCTGAGATGAATTTTCAAGAAGCCTTGGAAACCACAAAGATTCATTCTGTTGCAGGAATATTGGAAAATCATGGGTTGTTGTATCAGCGACCGTTTAGAAGTCCCCATCATTCTATTTCAGACGTTGCCTTAGTTGGAGGAGGAAGCTTTCCCCAACCGGGTGAAATTTCTTTAGCCCACAATGGAGTGCTTTTTTTAGATGAGCTACCAGAATTTAAGAAGGGCGTTTTAGAGGTGTTAAGACAACCCTTAGAAGATCGTAAAATAACGATATCCCGTGCCAAATACACCATAAGTTATCCGGCAAGTTTTATGTTGGTAGCGAGTATGAATCCAAGTCCATCGGGTCATTTTTCTAATCAGAATTCTTTGTATGAGTCTAGTGCTCAAGAGGCTCAGCGGTACGTTTCAAAGATTTCGGGACCTCTTTTAGACAGGATAGACATTCAATTAGAAGTTCAAGCGGTGTCTTATGAAAAATTATCAGGAGATTCAACTTCTGAGACGAGTGCTGTTATTTTAAAACGCGTTGAGAAATCTAGAGATATTCAATTGAATCGTTTTAAAGACATAGATGGGGTCTTTCACAATGCACAAATGGACATTAATGAGATTCAAAAATTTTGTGAATTAAATAAAGACAGCCAGTCTCTTATTAAATCTGCCATGAAGCGATTGTCTTTTTCTGCTAGGGCATACAATCGCATTATCAAAGTAGCCAGAACCATAGCAGATTTAGAGGGTGTAATTGAGATTCAAAGCGTTCATATTGCAGAAGCCATTCAATACAGGACTATGGATAGGAACACCAATTAGTTTTTCGGTATAACCTTCCATCTTATAAAAAATATTGATGGCTTTTTGAAAATAGCATTAAT
This sequence comes from Flavobacteriaceae bacterium, assembly GCA_029238555.1. Next base: position 7,915 of record JAQWFV010000123.1, on the reverse strand, counting down.
AGTACTTGAGGCTTTCATATAAATCATGGATTAGACCGGCGAGTTCATTCAGGTGATTTTCAATACTCGCAGTAGCTACTTGCAGGTGAATAAAATGGTGGTTGTGATCGTATGTTTTATGCTCTTTAAGCGCGAGGGCTCCCTGATGCGTTTGATTATTCCAATCTAGGATTTCGATATTAATTCTTTGTCTTCCTAGTGATATAGGGATAAATCTTCTCCCATTCCACCAACCAATAAATGGTTTAAGGCCTTGTTTTTTTAAAGCGTAATACAAATAAGCGACATGAAAACTAAAAAGGTTTTTTTTTAAAATTTCTTCCATCACAACTAGGTGATTTTCACATAATGGAACACCATATTTTACAGATATATCTTTTGAGCTAGCTAAACTCAGACCACATTCATAACAAACCATCATTTTTTTTTCTAATATACTTCAATCATTTATGGGTTCATTCTCTACTCGATAATCGGTTAATATAATAGATTAACTGCATTTGAACTTTTTTTAAGCTAGATCATAATGGTTAATTTGTTTTATTGAATATGATAAAAAAAATCACTTAAACTCCTATTTGTCATATATTTAGCATAGATTTTAAGTGCTTGAATACAAACCAATCTAATATGCATACTTCTCTAAGACTGAGAATAAGTTAAATTTGATAGTTGTAGTAAAACGGAATCTTATAATTTGAAGCTATTATGGCAAAAGAATTCAATAAATACAGTAAAAACGTTACCCAGGATCCTACCCAACCTGCTTCTCAAGCAATGCTTCACGCTATTGGCCTTTCTAAAGAAGACCTTAAAAAACCTATGATTGGAATTGGGAGCACAGGATATGAGGGCAACCCTTGTAATATGCATTTAAATGACTTGGCTAAAGAAGTGAAACTAGGGGTTCAAAAAGCCAATCTTACCGGACTTATTTTTAATACCATTGGGGTAAGTGACGGGATTTCCATGGGGACCTTTGGAATGCGCTACTCTTTACCCTCTAGAGATATTATTGCAGATTCTATGGAAACTGTCGTTCAAGCAATGAACTATGATGGTTTGGTTACCATAGTTGGCTGTGATAAAAATATGCCAGGGGCTTTAATGGCTATGATTAGATTGAATAGGCCTTCTATCATGGTTTATGGAGGAACTATAGCTTCTGGTTGTGCAAGGGGAAAAAAATTAGATGTGGTGTCTGCTTTTGAAGCATGGGGAGAGAAAGTTGCTGGAACTATAGATGAAGAAGCGTATCAGGAGGTTATTGAAAATGCATGCCCTGGAGCAGGTGCTTGTGGCGGAATGTACACTGCGAATACAATGGCAAGTGCTATTGAAGCTTTAGGGATGACCTTGCCTTATAATTCTTCAAATCCTGCAACGGGTAGTGAAAAACCATTGGATTGTGTGGCATCGGGCGAAGCCCTAAAATGGCTCATTGAAAATGACTTAAAACCTTTAGACATCATCACCAAAAAGTCTCTAGAAAATGCGGTGAAACTAATCATTGTATTAGGAGGTTCAACCAATGCCGTATTACACTTTTTGGCCATTGCAAAAACAGCAAATATAGATTTTACGCTAGAAGACTTTACGAGAATATCAAGTGAAACTCCATTTCTTGCAGATCTCAAGCCTAGTGGTAAATACCTCATGGAAGATTTACACCGTGTGGGAGGGATTCCAGCAGTTATGAAGTTTATGCTTCAAAACGGTATGCTTCACGGAGATTGTATGACTGTTACTGGAAAGACAATTGCAGAAAACCTCGAATCAATTCCGGACCTTTTAAAAGACCAAGATGTCATAAGACCCCTAAATGCACCCATAAAAGAAACGGGGCATATTAGAATTCTTTACGGCAACCTAGCGGAAGAAGGTGCAGTGGCAAAAATCACTGGAAAAGAAGGGGTATATTTTCAAGGGCCTGCTAAGGTGTACGATGGAGAATTTTTAGCCAATGACGGTATAAAAGCGGGAGAGGTTAAAAAAGGAGATGTAGTGGTCATTCGTTACGAAGGCCCAAAGGGAGGACCAGGAATGCCGGAAATGTTAAAGCCAACTGCAGCTATTATGGGTGCAGGCTTAGGTAAAGACGTCGCATTAATTACAGATGGTCGTTTTTCTGGAGGTACCCACGGATTTGTAGTAGGGCATGTGTCTCCGGAAGCTCAAGTTGGCGGAACTATTGGATTGGTTCAAGATGGAGACATTATTACCATAGACGCCAGCTCAAACACCATTTCGTTAGATATAGATATAGCGGAACTCAACAAGCGAAAAGCGGCTTGGGTAGCCCCAAAGCTTAAAGTGAGTAGCGGTAGCTTATATAAATTTGCGAATATAGTTTCATCTGCTTCTAAGGGCTGTGTAACAGACGTTTTTTAATTAATTAGACCAATGACAACAACGACAAATCCATCTAATAAAATGGCAATCTCTGGAGCAGAGGCCATTATTCATTGTCTCTTGGCGGAGGGTGTAGATCTTATATACGGATATCCTGGCGGTGCTATTATGCCGGTATACGATGAGTTGTACAAATTCCAAGATAAACTTACCCATATACTTACTAGGCACGAACAAGGGGCTACACATGCAGCTCAAGGATATGCAAGAGTGAGTGGAAAGGTAGGTGTAGCTATTGCTACTTCGGGACCAGGAGCCACCAATTTAGTTACTGGTTTGGCAGACGCTCAAATAGACTCTACACCAATGGTTTGTATTACTGGCCAGGTGGGGAGACATTTATTGGGTACAGACGCCTTTCAAGAAACGGATATTATTGGTATTTCTACCCCGGTAACTAAGTGGAATTATCAAATTACTGAGGCAAGTGAAATACCTGAGATTTTAGCTAAAGCCTTTTATATTGCCCGATCTGGAAGACCAGGTCCTGTGCTCATAGACATTACTAAAAATGCGCAATTTGAGTCTTTAGATTTTCATTATGAGAAATGCACTAAGGTAAGGAGTTATGTTCCTACCCCAGTGGCCTCTAAAGAGAGTCTGTCTAAAGCAGCAGTACTAATCAATGCAGCTAAAAAACCATTCATCATTTTTGGACAAGGAGTTATATTGTCAGAGGCTGAAAAGGAATTAAAGGATTTTGTAGAAAAATCTGGAATACCTGCTGCTTGGACCGTACTGGGTTTATCTGCTTTAGAGACCAGTCACCCCCTGAATGTAGGTATGGTGGGTATGCATGGAAATTATGGACCAAATATGCTCACCAATGAGTGTGACGTATTAATCACTATTGGCATGCGTTTTGACGACAGGGTGACGGGTAACTTAGAAACTTATGCCAAGCAGGCTAAAGTGATTCATTTTGAGATTGACCCAGCAGAGATAGATAAGAATGTAAAGACTACTGTAGCGGTTCTAGGAGATGCGAAAGTAAGTCTAAGAGATATACTTCCTTTAATCAATGAAAACAGTCACAAAGCTTGGTTGGAAGAGTTTCATAAGTACTATGAGATTGAATACAATGAAGTGATTAAAAATGATATATACCCAACCAAGCCTGGTCTTACCATGGGAGAGGCCATTAGAATACTCAATGAAAAGAGTGGAAATAAGGCTGTTATAGTAACAGATGTAGGACAACATCAGATGATCGCTTGCAGGTATGCTGGTTTCTCTCAAACTAAAAGCAACGTAACTTCAGGAGGTTTAGGCACTATGGGTTTTGCACTTCCGGCTGCTATTGGCGCAAAAATGGGTGCTCCAGACAGAGAGGTAGTGGCTATTATTGGAGACGGAGGCTACCAAATGACCATTCAAGAATTAGGAACTATCTTCCAAAATAAGACTGCTGTAAAAATCATGGTGCTCAATAATGAGCATCTCGGTATGGTGAGACAATGGCAAGAATTGTTTTTTGAAAGTAGGTATGCTTCTACTGTAATGAGTAACCCAGACTTTGTGAAAATAGCAGCAGGTTACGATATTGAGGCTGCAAGAGTCAGTGAAAGAGATCAACTGGCTGCTGCCATAGAGAAAATGATGGCACATGAGGGACCTTACTTTTTAGAGGTATGTGTAGAAAATGAACATAACGTATTTCCAATGATACCCACTGGAGCATCCGTTTCAGATATTAGACTAAAATAGCGCAAGATGGAGAATGCATGGTATACCATCTCTGTTTACTCAGAGAATAACGTAGGATTATTAAATAGAATATCAGGAATATTCTTAAAGCGACACATTAATATAGAAAGCTTAAATGTCTCTAAATCAGAGATTGACAACGTGTCTAAATTCACAATAGTCGTGTTTACTACATCCAAATGGGTGCATAATATTGTAGGGCAAATAGAAAAGCAGATTGAAGTAATTAAGGTTTTTTCTCATACAGACGAGGAGATTATTTACCAAGAGTCCGCATTATTTAAAGTAAACTCAAGTTTGCTGTTTGACGAAAGAGAGATACAAAATATTATAAAAGACAGCAATGCACAAATTGTCACTGTTTCTAGAGATTTTTTTGTGATTTCAAAATCTGGCAGAAGATCGGAGGTAGATACGCTTTACGATCAGCTAAAACCATTTGGCATTATGCAATTTGTTCGTACTGGAAGAATTGCTATCTCAAAAGCAGAAATGCAGATATCGTCCTTGTTAAAGGACTTTTAATAAAACAATTTTATAAATTATAACACAGAAATTTTTATCATGGCAAATTATTTTAATACTCTATCTCTGAGAGAACAACTGACCCAATTAGGGAAATGTAGGTTTATGGAATCTTCTGAATTTTCAGATGGGGTGGAAGCCTTAAAAGGAAAGAAAATTGTCATTGTAGGTTGTGGCGCTCAAGGTTTAAACCAAGGTTTAAACATGAGAGATTCTGGTTTGGATATTTCATACACTTTAAGGGCTGAAGCTATTGCTCAAAAAAGGACTTCTTTTTTAAATGCTACAGAAAACAATTTCACAGTAGATACTTATGAAGCCTTAATCCCCCATGCAGATGTGGTCATAAACCTTACGCCAGACAAGCAGCATACCGCTGTTGTAACAGCTGTAATGCCGCTCATGAAAAAAGGTGCCACGCTGTCTTATTCTCATGGATTTAACATTGTAGAAGAAGGAATGCAAGTGCGTAAAGATTTGACCGTTATTATGGTGGCACCTAAATGTCCGGGTTCTGAGGTGAGAGAAGAGTACAAAAGAGGCTTTGGGGTTCCTACGCTTATTGCAGTGCACCCAGACAATGATCCTCAAGGTGTAGGTTTGGCTCAAGCTAAGGCTTATGCAGTAGCGACTGGTGGCGATAGGGCAGGTGTGTTAGAATCTTCTTTCGTGGCTGAGGTTAAGTCCGATTTAATGGGGGAGCAAACCATTTTATGTGGTCTACTTCAGACAGGCTCTATTTTGTGTTTTGACAAAATGGTAGAAAAAGGATTGGACAAAGCTTACGCAGCCAAATTAATTCAATACGGTTGGGAAGCCATTACGGAAGGATTGAAATACGGGGGAATTACCCACATGATGGACCGTTTGTCTAATCCAGCAAAAATTAAAGCCTTTGAATTGTCAGAGGAATTAAAAGACATTATGAGGCCTTTGTTCAACAAGCATATGGACGACATTATTTCCGGTCATTTCTCTAAAACAATGATGGAAGATTGGGCCAACGACGACAAAAACTTATTAGAGTGGAGAGCCGCTACAGGAGAAACTGCTTTTGAAAAAACACCTATTTCTTCTGAAGCTATCTCAGAGCAGGAATTTTACGATAACGGTGTTTTAATGGTGGCTATGGTTAGAGCAGGAGTAGAGTTGGCTTTTGAGGCCATGACTGCTTCTGGTATTATTGAGGAGTCTGCTTATTACGAGTCGCTTCACGAAACGCCATTAATCGCCAATACTATTGCAAGAAAGAAATTATTTGAAATGAATAGGGTGATCTCTGACACAGCGGAATACGGTTGTTATTTATTTGATCATGCTTGTAAGCCTTTATTGGCAGACTTTATGACGCGCATAGATACAGATGTGATTGGGACAGCTTACGGAAAAGGTTCAGATAATAAGGTGTCTAACACACAGTTGGTAGCTATAAATGCAGCGCTAAGAAACCATCCTGTAGAAGTTGTAGGGGCTAGATTAAGGGCTTCAATGACTGCAATGAAACCAATCGTGTAGATTGGTCAATAAATTTCATAAAAAAGCCCCGCTCAATGAGCGGGGCTTTTTTTATAATATCAAAGGCTGTTATTCGCTATGGTTTAGGCTTCTAATATTTTTGCTGCCAACCAATCGCCTACGGCCGATGTCTTCTGAGGTGCCACTCCCTCTGCCAAGTCTTCTGTAACAAAACCTGCGTCTAAAGAATCGTTCACTACTTTTCTGATTAAAGTAGCTTCTTCGCTTAGCCCAAAGGCGTCTTCAAACATCATTGCAGCAGAGAGTACAGTGGCCAATGGATTGGCAATGTCTTTCCCTGCAGCCTGAGGGTAAGAACCGTGAATGGGTTCAAATAAGGAGGTTTCTGTTCCCACTGAAGCAGAGGGCATTAAGCCCATAGATCCCGATATAACAGAGGCTTCATCTGTAAGAATGTCTCCAAATAAGTTTTCTGTAATAAGCACATCATAGCTATTAGGCCATTGCACCAATCTCATGGCTACAGCGTCTACAAACTCATAGGATACCGTTACTTCAGGGTAATCTTTTTCCATGGCTTGAACTGTCTCCCTCCAAAGTCTAGAAGATTCTAATACATTTGCCTTGTCTACACAGCACAATTTTTTAGTTCTAGTCATGGCTAATTCAAAGCCTTTTTTGGCTAATCTTTGCACTTCTGCCCTAGTATAGGTACAGGTATCATAAGCCGTATTACCATTGTCTTCTCTACCTCTTTTACCAAAATAGATGCCCCCTGTGAGTTCTCTTAAAAACACCAAATCAGTGCCTTCAATTCGCGCTCTTTTCAAAGGTGACTTATCTATTAGAGATGGAAAGGTAAAAGTAGGTCTCACGTTGGCAAAAAGACCTAATTTTTGACGCATCTTTAATAAGCCTTGTTCTGGTCTTACGGTGGCAGATGGGTCATTGTCGTATTTAGGATCCCCAATGGCGCCAAATAGTACCGCATCTGCAGCAAGGCAAATTTCGTGGGTAGCGTCTGGATAAGGATCACCAACAGCGTCAATAGCTGCTGCACCGGTGAGTGCTGGTTTCCAGCTAATTTCATGATTAAATTTCTTGGCAATAGCGTCAGAGACCTTTACCGCTTGATCAATGACTTCAGGACCTATGCCGTCTCCGGCCAATAAGGCAATAGATAATTTCATAATTATAAAATATTGAGCATTTTTTCAGTGGCTTTAATAGCAGACACCGTTTGGTCTGAATCTAAGCCACGTGTAATAAATTCTTTACCGTGGTGTTCCCATGTAATAATTGTTTCACAAAGTGCGTCTGAAGTACTTCCAGGGGGTATTCTAACTGCGTAATCGGTTAGCACGGCTAATTGTTCTTTTTCATTTTTATAAATACGCTTCAGGGCATTCATAAATGCGTCAAATTGACCGTCACCATTAGCGTGTTGCTCATGACTTACTTCGCCTATAGTTAATGACACGGTAGCTGAAGGCTGTAATCCCTTAGCATGCGTGAGCACATAGGCGTCAATTTTCACTCTGTGAATGTACTTTCCTGCGTCTAAAACATCCGAAATAATGTAGGGGAGGTCTTCTTTAGTGACTTTTTCTTTTTTGTCTCCGAGATTAATAATACGCTCAGTCACTTTCTTTAATTCATCGGGATTTAAGGTAAGTCCCAACTCTTGAAGGTTTTTGAGAATATTTGCTTTTCCTGAGGTTTTCCCTAAAGCATATTTTCTTTTTCTACCAAATCTTTCTGGCAATAAATCATTAAAGTATAAGTTATTTTTACT
>JAQWFV010000103.1 GCA_029238555.1 Flavobacteriaceae bacterium | reverse complement strand
CTAGAGTTCAATGCCAATTCCTTTAAAACTAGACCAGATGCAACGGTGGAAGATGTGCTTAGAAAGCTTCCTGGAGTGGCCATTGACGCTAACGGAACCATTACAGTCAACGGTCAAGAGGTAGATCAGGTACTGGTCAATGGACAGGTATTTTTCAGTAAAGATCCCAAGGTAGCCACAAAGAGTCTGCCCAAAGATATTATCAGCAAGATCCAGATTACCAATACCAAAACAAAAACAGAAGAACGCACTGGAGACGACGCTCAAAGCGAGAATAAGACCATAAACCTTACCATTAAAGAAGACAAAAATAAGGGCTATCTGACTCGAATGGCTGGAGGGTATGGAACAGATGAGCGTTACCAATTAAATGGCTTACTTAATTATTTTAAAAACAAACAGCGCGTGAGCGTTTTAGCGAGTAGCAATAACATTAACAATGCAGGCTTTTCTTATGATGAGGTTTTTGATATGCTTGGAGGCGGTGGTTCGAGCAGAAGAAATTTTGGAGGTGGTTTTAGTGTTGGTGGAATTAATTTTGGCTTTGGTCAAGGGATTGCTACTTCTTCTACAGTAGGGGCTAGCTACGCCGATGCTAAAAAAGGCGCCTATGAAGTAGAGGGAAATCATTTCTTTTCTTATTCAGATTCCTATAACGACGAAGCTTCCTTTAGAGAGAATATCCTTCCTGACAGCAGGTTTTTTACAGAGCGAACCTCCAGCTTTAAAGGGACCAACCAAAATAATAGGGGTTCTGCAGATTTGGAGTTCAATTTAACCAAGGATTTGGTGATCAGTTTTGAACCCAATGTGAATGTAGGTTTTACCACAGCTTCTAATGATCAGAATACGCTTTCTAAAAATAGTGATGGCGTGTTAATTAACACCAATAGAGTGAAAACCGCCAACAGAAGTGATTTGAGGAGCTTTTCTAATCAGTTTAGTCTTTTCCAAAAACTAGATACTATTGGTGGGTACGTTTCATTGGATTTTGATATTTCTCAAAACAAAAATGAAAGCCGCACCAATTTAAATTCCCTCAGGGAGATCTATAATGAAGACCAGGTGACCCAAACACTCTTGGACCAAGAGAACAGTTCGAAGAATATCACCAATGCGTATAATTTGGAACTAGAATACAGAAAAGCACTCACCAAAGATTTATTTGTTCAAGCGGGAATGACTTACGATGTGAGCACTAGAGAGAATAAGCTGTCTGTCTTTGATTTGGACCTAGCATCTGGTCTTTATGACGACTTTAATACCGTCCAGAGTTCTGATTTTAGATTTAAAACAGTTCAGAAAACCCCTTCTATTGGCCTTAGAAACAATAGTGATAAATGGCGATTGAGATTGAATGCAAGTTATACAGACGCCACACTGAGTAATGAAGATTTTCTTCAAAACTCAGATTTCTCAAAAAATTACAAAAAATTACTTTTTAACCTTTACAGTCGTTATAGTTTGGGTAAAAACAAGAGTCTTAGTTTAAGGTATTCCAACAACTTAGATCTACCAAATCTAAACCAATTGCAGCCAGTACCTAATTTGAACAATCCATTGAATATTGTGGTAGGTAATCCAGATCTGGATCCAGCCCTAAACCACAGAATAGGATTTAATTACAACAACTACAATTGGAGAGAGCGCTCTGGGGTTTTTGTTTATGCAGGTGTTACTGTTACTGACGATAGGGTGAGTGCGGTAACCACTACAGATGAAAACTTTTTAAGGAATACTACTTTTACAAATGTCAACGGCAATTACAACGGTTATTTTGGGGTGGGTTATTCTAAGCAGATCAAAAAAGACAGTGTGTATTCCATGAACCTGAACATTAGACCCAATGCTAACTTCTCTAAGAATGTAGGTTTTTCAAATGGTCAGCTACTCAAAACAACCTCTTATAGCTTGAATCCATCGGTGTCTACCTCAATAAATTTTAATGAGAAGTTTCAAATTGAGCCAGGCTATTCTCTGGGTTATTCTAGAAGCACCTATAATTTGGAGAACCTTCCAGAGGTCTCAGTATTAAATCACAACGCTACTTTAAAAACAACCACTTTTTGGCCAGAAAATATTATTTGGGGCAATGACCTTACCTACAGTTACAATCCAAATGTAGGTCCGGGATTTGATAGGAACGCTTATTTTTGGAATATGAGTATTGGGGTTCAGCTACTTAAAGACAAAGCTACTTTAAAAGTATTGGCCTATGATATTTTAAATCAAAACATCAATACACGAAGAACTACTGCAGAAGACTTTATTGAAGATTTTCAGGGGACGGTATTGCAGCAGTATTTTATGCTGAGTTTTAGTTATAAATTAGACAAATTTGGTGGTCAGAAGCCAGGGGGTAGAAGCATGCGTTACGGGGGCTAAAATTTACAGCTGCGATTTTATTTTTAAGAGTTCTTCTTTTACTAAAGACAGTCTTTTCACTAGGTCTAAATTATCTAGCGTTTTATTTTTAGAAACTTTTAAATGCGCCTTAGCACCCTCAAGGGTATAGCCTTTTTCTTTAACCAAATGATATATAAGCTGTAGATTTTTAATGTCTTCAGGGGTGAATTTTCTATTGCCCTTAGCATTTTTCTTAGGCTTGAGAATGTCAAAAGTTGTTTCCCAAAAACGAATCAGAGAGGTGTTTACCTCAAACGCTTTAGCCACTTCACCAATGCTGTAATATCTTTTGTCTGGAAGGGTTTGCATTAATCTAAAGATTGATTTTCTTGGTTGGCAAAACGCAGTAAGTTTTCAAATTCTGCAGGGCTTAGAGTTCCTGTATAGAAATTTATAGGGTTAATTTTTTTCTTGTCTTTCCACACCTCGTAATGAAGGTGAGGTGCCTGAGAACGGCCAGTGCTCCCTACGTAACCAATGATGTCTCCTCTTTTAATTTTTTGACCCCTTCTCACATTGTATTGACTTAAGTGCGCATAGATGGTTATATAACCAAAGCCATGGTCTATACGAATGTGTTTCCCAAATCCAGTAGCCCTTTGGTCTGCTCTGAGAATTCGTCCATTACCAGTGGCGTAAATAGGCGTACCTCTTGGAGCGGTGAAATCCATTCCCCAATGTTTTTTTCTCACCTTGTTGAAAGGGTCTGAACGCCATCCAAATCCAGAAGCCATTCTAGTCAGGTCTTGGTTTGAAATTGGTTGTATGGAGGGAATAGCAGCGAGTAGTGCCTCTTTTTTAGAAGCAAGACTACTTATTTCATCTAGTGATTTAGATTGAACCACCAACTGTTTTTGAAGAATGTCAAGTTTCTTGGCAGAATTGATAATTAGATTTGAATGTGCGTATCCCTCTAAAGTGTTATACCTATTTAGCCCTCCGAACCCAGCTTTTCTTTGAGATTCGGGGATTGGATTTGCTTCAAAGTAAACCCTGTAAATAGTATTGTCTCTATTTTCAACATCTGCCAATACAGCAGTAGCTTCATCCATTTTTTTATTGAGTTGCTCAAATTGAAAACTTAAATTTTTAAGCTCTCTAGACAAACTCAATTCCTTGGGAGTATTCACTATTGAAGTGTTGAGTAGAAATAATAAACCCATCATACCAAATAAAAAAGAGGCCAAAAGGAATAAAACCGCCTTTTTAAAACGAGTGGTTTTCTTATCCGAAATTTCACGGTAAGAAAGTGTATCTGCGTCGTAATAGTATTTTACCTTAGACATCTCTGGAATTTATGCTATTTTTGTGCCGTTGTTAGCAGCATTAAAACAAATATAAACATTGTTTTTCTTTCGCTCCTAGTTTTGAGAAAAGCTTAAGAAATATTCACAATTTAAACCAGATGTTATTTTAGTGTGTTTAACAGTAGTAAAATATTTAAATGCCCATGAAATCTCAAGATATTAGAGCCCAATTTTTAGCTTTTTTTAAAGATAAAAACCATCAAATAGTGCCTTCTTCTCCAATGGTAATTAAGGATGACCCAACCCTCATGTTCACCAATGCAGGGATGAATCCTTTTAAGCCATACTTTTTGGGAAATACTATTCCTAAAAATCAAAGGGTTGCAGATACTCAAAAATGTTTGCGGGTCAGTGGTAAGCACAATGACTTGGAAGAAGTGGGCAAGGATACCTACCACCATACCATGTTTGAGATGCTTGGTAATTGGAGTTTTGGTGTGTCAAAAGACAATGTAGATGGTTATTTTAAAAAAGAGGCCATACAATGGGCCTGGTCTTTATTGGTAGACGTATTTAAAATAGACCCTAGTAGTTTGTATGTGACAGTTTTTGAAGGTAGCAAAGATGCAGATCAATTAGAGATGGATGCAGAGGCATTGTCTTTATGGAAAGAGATTGTACCTGAATCACAAATTTTATTTGGTAATAAGAAAGATAATTTTTGGGAAATGGGCGACCAAGGTCCCTGTGGTCCCTGTTCAGAAATC
>JAQWFV010000102.1 GCA_029238555.1 Flavobacteriaceae bacterium | reverse complement strand
CAGACAAGACGGAAAAGTCAAATTCGTCTGCTACTGAAAAGGCTTTGATAAGCATTAGAGGGGTGTTGTTTGCCCCGGTCTGTTTTTTCCAAGCTTCAAGGACTGCTTTGCAATCTTCTGGGGTTTCACCTCCGTGCAATTGCATCCCTTGTAAATCATTTTCTTGGACAGTTTTCACAATGAAATCAGGGCTTGCCTTTACAAAAACGCCTATTTTCTGAATACTGGAGTCTATTTTTGGTATATCATTTTGAATATACCGCTTGGAGGGTTCCCAAAAAATGAAACCCATATAAGAAGGTTTTAATGCGGCCACGGCGCTAATATTTTCTGGTACCCTCATGCCACAAACTTTCAATGTAGGCGTCTCAAAGGGCGTATGTATATGATAACCTCCCATATTAGCTTTCTATGTCATTTATAAATGCAAGGGCTGCAGCTCCAGGATCATTTGTCTTCATAAAGTTTTCACCAACAAGAAAGCCGCTATACCCATAGGTTTTTAAGTCTTTAATGGCAGAGACATGGCTAATGCCACTTTCAGAAATCTTTACAAAATCTGAGGGGATAGCGCTAGAGAGTGTTCTTGAGGTGTCTAAACTTACTTCAAAGGTCTTTAGGTTTCTGTTATTCACCCCAATGAGGTCTAAGGAGGGCATGATTGATTTTTCCAGTTCTTCTAAGTTGTGAACTTCTAAAAGCACTTCTAAACCCAGCGATTGTGCAAGGGTAGACAAGTCGTGAATGTCTGCTCTTGTGAGTACTGCTGCTATGAGTAAAATGGCATCGGCCCCATGGGCCTTAGCTTCTATAATTTGGTAGGAATCTACAATGAATTCTTTTCTCAAAAGAGGTGTTTCTACAGCAGCCCTGGCAAGCAAAAGATCTTCTAGCGCCCCTCCAAAGTAGGGGCCATCTGTAAGTACAGAAATACCACAAACCCCTGCCTTTTCATAGCCTTTCACTACATTGGGGACTTTGAGCGTATTATTAATGACCTCTTTAGAAGGAGAGCGCCTTTTGTGCTCTGCGATAATACCACTGTTGCTTTGTTTTATCTGGGCAGCCATGGAGTTTACAGGGCGCTCAAACAAGGGATGCTGTTCCAGGTATTTGGTGGGAACAAGGCCTTTTTTGAGGGCTACTTCTATCTTTTTGTCGGCTATTATTTTGTCTAGAATATTCATTTATAACGCTTGTAATTGCTGTAATTTTTTGAGTGCTGCACCAGATAATAGGGTCTCTTTGGCTTGTTCAAAAGCGGTTTCAATGCCGTTGTTTTGAACCGTATTAATGGCTAAGGCTGCATTGGCACAAACCACATTGTTTTGCGCCTCACTGCCTTTTCCGCTGAGAATATCTACAAAAATGGCTGCGGCAGAAGCCACCGATTCCCCTCCGGCAATGTCTTTAGCCTCTAAGGTGTTTACATTAAAATGTGCAGGGTTTAAAATCCTTTCATTTTCTCTGGTAATGACTTTTGTTGACCCTGTAAGAGACACTTCATCGTAGCCATCTAGGGCATGTACAATACTGTATTGCTTGTTTGTTTTTTGGTACAGGTATCCGTAAATCCTAGCCAGTTCTAAATTAAATACCCCCACCATCTGATGGGTAGGAAAAGCAGGATTTACCATGGGACCTAACATATTAAAGAATGTTTTAACCCCTAAGGCTTTTCTAATGGGCGCTACCTGCTTCATAGCCGGGTGGAACAATGGGGCGTGTAGCACACAGATCCCTACTTGGTCCAGGGCTTTTTCTAAATAATCTTTGTCATTGGTGAATTTAATACCCAATGCTTCCATCACATTACTGCTCCCACAAGAAGAAGATACGCCGTAATTCCCGTGTTTGGTCACTTTAATACCACTGGCAGCCGTCACAAAAGAGGCTAGGGTAGAGATATTAAACGTATCTTTTCCGTCTCCTCCAGTCCCACATAAATCTATAGGCTCATAAGCGGAAAGATCTACTGCCAGACACAATTCTAAAAGTGCGTCTCTAAACCCCTCTAATTCCTCTAGTTGAATACTACGCATCATATACACGGTGAGAAAAGAGGCAATTTCAGATTCGTTGTAGGCTTTGTTGGCAATCCCTACGAGTATGTCTTTAGATTCTTGTCTGCTCAGTACTTCGTGCTGGATGAGTCGGTTCAGTATTTCTTTCATGTTCTATTTTTTAGTAGCTTTTAGTTGGAATAGGGACTAGTACATTTTTTCTTCTGGCTTAAATTCCCAGGAGACTCCCAGCCAGTTGGCCAGCATTTTCTTTCCACTTGGGGTTAGAATGGATTCTGGGTGAAACTGTACGGCATGTACTGGGTAGTCTTTGTGTTCAATGGCCATGATTTGTCCCTTATGGTCCCTGGCGGTCACTTTCAAAGATTCTGGTAGATCTTCAGAGACTACCCAAGAATGGTATCTCCCAACCACCACCTCAGTAGGTAAGTCCTTAAACAATGTTGCTTGGGGATCTATAATTTTAATGGGTGTAGCGATTCCATGGTATACCTCGCTTAAATTTTCTAAGCGCCCCCCAAATACTTCTGCAATGGCTTGTTGTCCCAGGCATACCCCCAGTATTTTTTTAGTTGCAGCGTAGGTGGCTATAATTTCTTTGAGTAGTCCTGCTTCGTCAGGAATACCAGGTCCAGGGGACAATACAATATGAGAAAAAGCAGCCACTTCTTCTATGCTTAATTTATCGTTTCTACGAACCGTTACCTGAGCGCCTAATTCCTCTAGGTAATGCACTAGGTTGTAAGTAAATGAGTCGTAGTTGTCTATGAGTAATATCTGTGTCATGCTTTCTTTTATAGGGTCTATACCCAATACCTTTTTTTATTGAATGTCTTCTGCTAAGGACAATGCTTTGGTGAGTGCCCCTAACTTATTATAGGTTTCTTGCAATTCAGAAGCTGCATCTGAAGCAGCAACAATTCCTGCGCCCGCTTGGTATTGCAATTGATGGTTTTTGCTTAAAAAGGTTCTGATCATGATGGCGTGGTTAAAGTTGCCTTCAAAATCCATAAAGCCAATGGCGCCTCCGTAGTAGCCCCTTGGGGTAGGTTCGTATTTTTCAATAAGCTCCATGGCTTTGTGCTTGGGTGCTCCGCTGAGGGTCCCAGCAGGAAATGTGTCTGCCACTATATTCATAGTAGGTGTGTCTGCTTTTTTTATACCGGTGACTTTAGACACCAAGTGAATGACATGAGAAAAAAACTGTACCTCTCGATAGTTTTCTACCCTGACCATTTTGCCATGCCTGCTGAGGTCGTTTCTCGCTAGGTCTACCAGCATGACATGCTCTGCATTTTCTTTGTGGTCTTCTGTGAGTTCCTTGGCGAGTAGGGCGTCTTTTTCATCGTTTCCGGTTCTTTTAAAGGTGCCTGCAATGGGATGAATTTCTGCTTTCTGATCTTTGACCACTAGCTGAGCCTCTGGAGAACTCCCAAAAATCTTGAAATCCCCATAATCAAAGTAAAATAGGTAAGGAGAGGGATTTACGGCTCTTAGCGCTCGGTACACATTAAACTCATCTCCACTAAATTTTTGGGTAAATCTTCTGGAGAGTACTAACTGGAAAACGTCTCCTCTTTGGCAATGTTTTTTAGCTGTTTCTACCAGTGCTTTATAATCTTCGTCCTCAATATTAATAGTTGGTTCGCCTTCGGTTTTAAAAGGGTAGGTGGCAAAGTTTTTAACGGCAATTAATTGTTCTATGGTCGCCACATTACTAGGCTGGTCATAGCAATGTGCAAAAATATAGGCCTCATTATTAAAATGGTTAATAGCAATGACGTTTTGGTACACCGCATAATACAGTTCAGGAAGGTCTTGTCCCCCTTCTTTTTTTGCGATTTGAATGTCTTCATAGTACTGCACGGCGTCATAGGTCATAAAACCAAAGAGTCCTTGTGTAATGAACTTGAAATCTTGTTTTTCACTAGTGAACTCCTGTGAAAAAGCCGTGAGCGTAGCAGGGATATCTGTTTCTGATGTAATAGACGTTATTTGCGTACTGCCATCTGGATATGCTTTTGTAATCTGACGGTCTTTTACCTCAATGTGTGCAATGGGGTTAAAACAGATATAAGAAAAACTATTATCGTTGGCGTGGTAATCACTACTTTCCAATAAAATACTGGCCGGGTAGCGGTCTCTTATTTTTAAATAGACGCTCACAGGTGTAATGGTGTCTGCAAGAATTTTTTTGTAATGGGTTTTTAAAGCGTAACTCATAATGTGGTTCTTTCGGTCTTTCCTATGGGTGTTTCAAAAATAATAGTGATTCAAGTGATGTTGAAAATAAAAAGGCTTGTCTGTGAAGACAAGCCTTTAAAATATATCAAAGTAATGCTTAGCTCACAGCGTTCGTTGTAAGTTGTTCCACCACCAATTGTTTGTATTGTTTTGAATCATGTACCAAATATAGTAAACCTGACAGAATATAAAAGCTTTGCGCAAAAAAAATCACAAAGCCCTTGAAGGCTTTGTGATTTTAAACAATTTCATAGCGTGATTTGTTTTAATTCTAAAAGGATGCTTAGAATTGTAGGTCTACCACCAAGTCAAATTCATCATAGATGGTTTTGTCTCCTAAGTTGTCAAAAAAGGAACCAGATCCGTAACGAACGTCAAACTCAGAGCGGTCTACTTTTAGACTCGCTGTTGCTTTACTGCCATATACGGAGATAGTGAAGTTTACTTCTTTGGTAATATTTTTGATCGTAAGATTAGCAGTGGCATCGTACGCATTCTTACCGGAAGCTTTTACAGACGTAATTTCTAAAGAAGCTGTTTTGTGAGTGGCAGTACCAAAGAAATCATCAGAGTGTAAATGACCGTCTAATTTTTGCTTGTATTCTCCTTCTAAGTCAGTAGTATTAATGGTAGTCATGTCTACCACAAAGGCACCGCCTGTTAAAGTAGTTCCATTAAAATCTAAGTTCCCAGAAGCCAAATTAATAGTACCTTCATGAGATCCAGTAACTTTGTAGGCCTTCCAAGTAATCATACTCGATTCAGTGTCAATCACTTTCTTTTCAACAGCTGTTGTTGTTTTCTCAGTAGTTTTTTCTGTAGTGTTTAAGGGAGTTGCGATTGCAATAGAAGTGGCAACTAATACTGCGCTAAGGGTCATAAATAATTTTTTCATAGTGTTTAAATTGTTAGGGATTAATAATTATAGTTTATGTAGTAAATCGTTGAGTTGTGTGAGTTCATTTTCTGTAAACCCTTCTAAAAGTTTATGTTCTGTTTGTGTCATTACAGCGTCCATTTCATGGAGTGCTTCAAGTCCCGTTTCAGTAATAAAAATCTCCACCTTTCTTCTGTTTTTTTCGCAAATTTGGCGGGCCACAAAATCTTTTATAATCAGTTTGTCTACCAATCTAGTAGTATTACTCATCTTGGTAACCATCCTTTCATTAATGGTATTCAGGTTAGCAGGCACCCCTTTTTGACCTCTAAGAATTCTCAGAACATTAAATTGCTGCAGTGAAATGTCAAAAGGTTTTAAGGCACTGTGAATGGTTTCATTGATTTTAGTTTGAACCAAGGACAGGTGAATAATCGTTTTACTCCTAATTGGAATAGATTTGTCTGTTTTGATTTTCGCTTCTACATTCATGTATTAACAATTATTGTATATACAAATGTATAAATATTTTTGAATGTCACCTCATTTTTTTGATTATTTTTATTGTCAGCCTAATTATTTTTCCACTTCACAATTGAAATAGTTTTTTCTCCCAACTCAAACACTTATTTTTGAGGGAATAAATAATTTAATCATGGCAGATTTATCACAAGAGGCATGGGCTTCACAATTGGCAGAAGACCCTAAGAGTGCAATATTAGATGTAAGAACAGCAGATGAGGTATCTGAAGGAATTATTCCTGGCGCCATTCATTTGGACATTTTTCTGGGACAAGGTTTCTTGGATGGTTTAGAAGCATTAGACAAGTCTAAAAATTACTATGTCTATTGCAGGTCTGGGAACAGAAGCGGACAAGCCTGTGCGATTATGCAGAGTGTTGGCTTTGAAACAGCCCATAACTTAGTAGGTGGTTTTATGGAGTGGACCGGAGACACCGATGTTTTATAAACTGCTATATTTTTTTCAAAGACACGGATTTACAGTCTGTGAGCGTATTGCAGAACGCATTGGTATTCGGGCCAGGGTGGTAAGGACTTCATTTATTTATCTAACCTTTGTCACTTTAGGTTTTGGCTTCGCACTCTACCTGTTTTTTGCTTTTTGGATCCGCATTAAAGATTTGCTTTTTGCCAAAAGGAATTCTGTATTTGATTTATAGTTTTTTGCATGTTAAAGTTATTCCGATCAAAAATATACATAGCCTTATCGTTAGTACTTTTAGTAAGTACGATAGGGGTGCTAGGCTTTAGAATGCTCTCAGACTATTCTTGGATAGACGCGGTATACATGACCGTAATAACTATGACCACAGTTGGTTTTTCTGAGGTGAGCCCTCTGGACGATGCCGCTAAGATTTTCACTATTTTTTTAATTATCTCGAGCGTTTTTATTTTTGCCTTTGCATTATCTGTGGTCACGGAGTATATATTAGGTAGGAATTCATTAGAAATTTTAAAGAAAAAAAAGGTTAAAAATAAATTACGAAGTATGAATAAGCATGTGATCATTTGTGGTTATGGAAGAAATGGCGCTCAAGCAGTGGCCAGGCTAAAAGCCTACAACAAACCTTTTGTGGTCATTGAGAATGATCCTGAGGTGATCGAAAAATATGAAGATGAAGTGCTTTTTATCAAGGGAGACGCCAACGAAGATGAGGTATTGGAGGCTGCAGGAATTCACAAGGCGCAATACCTTATATGTACACTTCCAAGTGATGCTGCTAATTTATTCGTGGTGTTGTCTGCAAGACAGCTTAACACAAACTTATTTATTATTTCCAGGGCCTCTGAGATTGGATCAGAAAAGAAATTGTCTCTGGCGGGTGCCAATAAAGTGATTATGCCAGACAGAATAGGAGGGGACCATATGGCGTCTTTAGTAGTTATTCCTGATCTAATCACCTTTATGGATAAGCTTTCTACAGATGGAAAAAAGAATACCAACTTAGAAGAGATTGCCATTGAACGTTTTGCTGGTTCTAGCGCATTAAATTCATTGAGGGATCTCGATTTAAGAAAAAGGACTGGATGTACCATAATTGGGTATATTACTCCAGAGGGTAACTATATTATTAATCCAGATGCAGATTTGGTGCTTTCTCCACAGGGAAAACTTATTGTACTGGGTAGGCCAGAGCAAATTGAGCAATTAAATAAAATGTGCGCCCAGTAGTTGCTTTCCTACTCCTTTATTTGATTAGGCCATTTTTTTTTATGATATTGCTACTCTTAACATTAAATTAAACAAACCACTCCTAAATTATGAAGACTAAATTGACTTTTTTGGCAAGCTTTTTATTTCCTTTTGTTGCCCTAGCGCAAGAAAAAGGTTTAGATGAAAAAGTGAACGACGCTTTTATGCCATTTGCTAGTTGGTGGGAGGGCTTTGTCCTTACTTCTATCCCCATAGGGGAGTATAATATTCCTATCGTTTTAATACTGTTGATTTGTGGTGCTACTTTTTTCACCATTTATTTTAAATTTCCAAGTATAAGTCAGTTTCCATTGGCGATTAATACGGTCAGGGGTAAATACGACGAATTAGACCATCACGGTGTAGAGCAAACAGACTTAAATGTGGCAGACGGAGATTTGCCAGGAACCATCAAAGATGAAAGTCAAGAAGGAGAAGTGAGTCATTTCCAGGCCCTTGCAACAGCGGTTTCAGGAACAGTAGGATTGGGTAATATTGCAGGTGTGGCTGTAGCCATTGCACTTGGAGGACCAGGGGCAACTTTTTGGATGATTGTGTGTGGGCTTATTGGAATGTCAACAAAATTTGTAGAATGTACTTTAGGGGTAAAATACAGAGATGTAGATGAAAATGGTACCGTTTATGGTGGACCAATGTATTACCTCTCAAGAGGCCTAGATCAAATGGGTTTTAAGGTGCTTGGAAAAATTTTGGGGGTAGTATTTGCTATTCTTTGCGTGGGTGCTTCATTTGGTGGTGGTAATGCATTTCAGTCTAATCAGGCGGCGGTTCAATTGACTACTATGTTTGACCTTCAAGGAGGAGCCACTGGGGTAATTATAGGTATTGTTTTGGCTATTTTAGTGGGTATAGTGATTATTGGAGGGATTAAAAAAATCGCCAGTGTCACCGAAAAAATTGTACCATTTATGGCAGGGACATATGTCTTAGCCTCTTTGGTGATTATCTTTTCTAACATTCAATATGTTGGTGCTGCTTTTACCATGATATTTGAAGGTGCTTTTACTCCTGCAGCTGGAATAGGTGGAGTGGTTGGTGTTATTATTGTTGGATTCCAACGCGCTGCTTTTTCTAATGAAGCTGGAGCAGGATCTGCAGCCATTGCGCACTCTGCTGTTAAAACAAAGTATCCCGCTAGTGAAGGGGTTGTAGCTTTGCTTGAGCCTTTCATTGATACGGTTGTAATTTGTACCATGACTGCTTTGGTGATTATTTTCTTTAACATGGACACCGGGGCATTTGAATATGGAAATGCTGTTGGAAGTACGGTCTTGTTAAATGAGTCTGGGACTTATGTAGGTGGAGTAGATCTTACCTCTATGGCCTATGATTCAGTGATTCCTGGTTTTAGATATGTGTTGACTGTGGCGATTATTCTCTTTGCTTTCTCAACCATGATTTCTTGGTCTTATTATGGACTTCAGTCATGGAAGTATTTATTTGGAAGAGGAAAAACAGCAGATACGGTGTACAAAATACTTTTCTTACTGTTTGTAGTGGTAGGTGCCGCTGCAACATTAGACGCTGTAATTAAGTTTTCAGACGCTATGATTCTTGCCTTAGTATTTCCAAATATGATTGGCTTACTGTTTCTTTTTCCAAAAGTGAAAAAGGAATTAAAGAAGTATATGACCGATATAAAAACAAGCAAGCAGGCTGCGTAAACCATCCTGTTATAGGTTTTTATGTGTAAATTAAAAACCTATGAAAAATAATAAAACCCTTTTCGTTTCTTATCAATATAAACGAAAAGGGTTTTTCTATTTTTTGTGTGTCACTTTTCTACTTCATCTGGCTTATTATGGCTACGACACATACCTTAGTACAAGCGCAGTGATGATGATTGAAAACCTTCCCGAGGAATTTATCACAATAAATAAGACCATTGAGCCCGAAGTTTCCTCAAGGGCTCTAAAACAACCCAAACAACTTTCTAAGGTTTTAACTTCTAAAGCGATAAAGACAGTTTTAGATGTCAATCATGCCAATGCCTCAGATTTTCAAAGGGTTTACGGAATAGGCCCAGTGTATTCTGAGCGAATTGTAAAGTTTAGAAATTCCCTTGGCGCTTTTGTTCATATGGATCAACTGTATCAAGTGTATGGATTAGATTCCGTGGTTGTAAAAGCAATTAAGGCGTCATTTTCTGTACAAGATACACCAGTAACACATAAAATTTCAGTCAATAGCGCTTCTGAATATGAGCTACAAAGACTGCCTTTTTTTAATAAAGAATTGGCTGGAAAAATTGTCAGAGAAAGAGCTAGAAATGGTTTGTTTAATGATTTTCATGAAATATCAAACATATTAAGTCTTCCAGAAGACAAAATTGAGATAATTAAATTATATTTGATCCTCTAAACAAATGCTATGATTACAGAAATACAACACACCATGGATTTTGATTATTCTGAAACCCAGCAGATGGTTGCGGCAGCTGCAAAAGCCTTTGCACAGCAGCATATTGCCCCACATGTGAGGGATTGGGATGAGCATCAGAACTTTCCTGTTGCTGTATTGAAGGAGGCTGGAGCTTTGGGCTTTATGGGTATATTAGTGCCTGAGTCTTTAGGTGGATCTGGTCTAGGGTACCACGAATATATTGCTATTATTGAAGAAATTTCTATAGTAGATCCATCTATTGGCCTTTCAATAGCGGCGCATAATTCACTCTGTACCAACCATATTTTAAGTTTTGGAAACGAAGCCCAAAAGGAAAAATGGATTCCAAAATTAGCCACTGGAGAATGGATTGGTGCTTGGGGCCTTACCGAACACAATACGGGTTCAGATGCAGGAGGGATGAATACTACTGCGGTTAAAAAAGGAGATCAATGGGTGTTAAACGGATCTAAGAATTTCATTACCCATGGAAAAAGCGGAGACATTGCTGTTGTCATAGCTCGAACAGGGGAGAAGGGAGATAGTCATGGCATGACTGCTTTTGTGATTGAAAAAGGGACTCCTGGTTTTAGCAGTGGAAAAAAAGAAGACAAATTGGGCATGCGTGCTAGTGAGACCGCAGAACTTATTTTTGACAATTGTGTGTTAGAGGCATCGGCCGTATTAGGCCAAGTAGGAGATGGCTTTATTCAATCGATGAAAATATTAGACGGGGGTAGAATTTCTATTGGAGCGCTATCTTTGGGTATTGCGAAAGGAGCCTATCAGGCGGCCTTACAATATTCCAAGGAGCGTCATCAGTTTGGAAAACCGATAAGTGCTTTTCAAGGGATCTCTTTTAAATTGGCAGATATGGCCACGGAGATTGAAGCATCTGAATTGCTCCTTCACAAGGCTGCTTTTCTGAAAAATCAGGGCAGACCTATGACTAAGTTAAGTGCTATGTCTAAAATGTATTCCTCCGAGGTTTGTGTGAAAGTAGCCAATGAGGCTGTTCAAATATTTGGCGGTTATGGTTACACTAAAGATTATCCTGTAGAGAAGTTTTACAGAGATGCCAAGCTTTGTACTATTGGAGAGGGAACTACCGAAATACAGAAATTGGTGATTGCCAGAAATATTTTAAAATAAAACTTGCGGGCCATTTAAATAGCACTATATTTGCACTCGTAAAATCATAAAGAAAGGAGGTTGTAGCCCATGTTAATTATACCAATAAAAGAAGGAGAAAACATCGATAGAGCGCTAAAGCGTTTTAAGAGAAAATTTGACAGAACAGGAACAATGCGTCAATTGAGATCGCGTCAGCAGTTCAATAAACCCTCTGTAGTTAAGAGAGCGCAGATTCAAAAAGCTGCTTATATTCAAGGTCTTAGAGATCAAGAAGAGCAATAGTAGCTTTTGTTTTTAAATATATTAAAGCCCCGTTTTAACGGGGCTTTTTTTTTGGTTTTAATTAACGCTTTTTAACCGCTGTTTTTATAATTTTAAGGATGCCTATAGCTGCTTTTGTAAATTACCTGCGTCTAGAAAAGAACTATGCCCTTAATACGATTAAGGCTTATGAACGAGATGTACAATCTTTTGAGATTTTCTGTACCACTACTTATGGGGCTATAGCACTTAGCGAGGTGTCTTATTCGCTTATTAGATCTTGGATTGTCTCTTTGGTAGACCAGAATAAGTCTAATATAACGATTAACAGAAAAATTGCTTCCCTAAATGCGTATTATAATTTTGCTTTAAAATCGGGTCAAATAGTGCAAAACCCGTTATTGGGGCATAAATCCCTTAAGGTGCAGCGTAAAATTGCCCTGCCTTTCTCTGAGAAAGAGATGGAAGAGTTGTTCTCTAAAATACCTTTTCCTGATAACTTTGAGGGAATAAGAGACCGACTCATTATAGAGCTTCTTTATGTTACTGGGATGAGAAGGGCAGAGCTCATAGGGCTTCAGGTTTTTCAGCTAGATGTAGAAGCAGCGCAAATTAAGGTACTCGGAAAAAGGAATAAAGAGCGGGTGATTCCTTTGGTCCCGTCCCTAATCCCTTTAATTAAGTCTTATTTGCACCAAAGAAATGCGCTTCCAATACAGATAGATGAGGGACATTTTTTTCTACTTCCCTCTGGTAAAAAACTCTATGAAACGCTTGTTTATAGGGTTATAAATCACTATTTTGGATTAGTGTCTACTAAAGTAAAAAAGAGTCCTCATATGCTCAGGCATACTTTCGCGACCCACCTCCTGAATAGGGGGGCAGATATGCAATCTGTGAGAGATTTATTGGGACATGCGAGTTTAGCTTCTACGCAGGTGTATACGCACAATAATATGGCAGCACTAAAAAAAGCTTATGGGAATTCCCATCCGAGAAATAAGCCTAAAGTTTAATTTAATTTTTTATCTATGAAAATCAACACGCAAACCGTCAATTTTAATGCAGATGCTACTTTAATAGATTTCTTAGACAATCGAGTTCAGAAGTTGGACATGTTTTTCGATCATATCATTGACGTAGATATCTTTTTAAAAGTGGAAAATACCAGTGAAAAAGAAAATAAAATAGCAGAATTTAAGGTGCATGTTCCAAAGGATTCTATTGTGGTTAAAAAGCAATGCAAGAGCTTTGAAGAGGCTATAGATACTGCATGTGAGGCAGTTGAGCGTGGATTGGTAAAATGGAAAGAAAAGCGCAAGTCTTAAGCATGAAAAAAAAAATATTTTTTTTTGAAAAAAATGTTTTGAAAAGAGAAATATTTATCTACATTTGCAGTCCGTTTGAAAAAGCGGACTTTTTATTGATTTAAAAAGGCATAAAAGCCGATGTAGCTCAGCTGGCTAGAGCAGCTGATTTGTAATCAGCAGGTCGTGGGTTCGAGTCCCTCCATCGGCTCTTAAATGTCTCTTGAAAAAGACATTTTAATAAGTTCTTTTGTATGTTTAAAAGCTTGGGGGAGATACTCAAGCGGCCAACGAGGGCAGACTGTAAATCTGCTGACTACGTCTTCGCAGGTTCGAATCCTGCTCTCCCCACAACTTTTGTTAAATTATTTTTTTCTTAGAGAAAAAGTACTAGTTTTGCAAACGCTTTTTAATAGGCTTTTAAACATGATAAGAATACTATTGCGGGAGTAGCTCAGTTGGTAGAGCGTCAGCCTTCCAAGCTGAATGTCGCCGGTTCGAACCCGGTCTCCCGCTCAAAATTCACTTCACGTAAGTGAATAGGAGCAGCGGTTAAGAAATTAACACGCAGGCACTTTGGTCCAGGCCAGGGTGTCTTTTAGGCTTTGAGTATGATGGAACTAAAGTCACTTAGGTGGTTTTAAAAGCCGGTGTAGCTCAGGGGTAGAGCGTTTCCTTGGTAAGGAAGAGGTCACGAGTTCAATTCTCGTCATTGGCTCAATAACAGCGAATAAATTGTACACTAATATAAACTAAGATTAAAATTCATTAAACATGGCAAAGGAAACTTTTGATCGTTCCAAACCGCACTTGAATATTGGTACCATTGGACACGTAGATCACGGTAAAACTACATTAACTGCTGCTATTACAACTGTATTGGCAAACGCAGGACTTTCAGAATTGAGAAGTTTCGATTCAATCGACAACGCTCCTGAAGAAAAAGAAAGAGGTATTACAATTAACACTTCACACGTAGAGTATTCTACAGCTAACCGTCACTACGCTCACGTTGACTGTCCAGGTCACGCGGATTACGTGAAGAACATGGTTACTGGTGCTGCTCAAATGGACGGTGCTATTTTGGTTGTTGCTGCTACTGATGGTCCTATGCCACAGACAAGAGAGCACATCCTTTTAGGACGTCAGGTAGGTATTCCAAGAATGGTTGTATTCATGAACAAAGTGGATATGGTAGACGACGCTGAGCTTTTAGAGCTAGTTGAAATGGAAATCAGAGAATTACTTTCTTTCTACGAATATGACGGAGATAATGGACCTGTAATTGCTGGTTCAGCATTAGGTGCATTGAACGGAGAGCAAAAATGGGTAGACACTGTTATGTCTCTTATGGACGCAGTAGATAGCTGGATCGAATTACCAAAAAGAGATGTTGAAAAAGACTTCTTAATGCCAGTTGAAGATGTATTTACAATTACTGGTCGTGGTACTGTAGCAACAGGTCGTATTGAGACAGGTGTTGCCAATACTGGAGATGCTGTTGATATTATCGGTATGGGTGCTGAGAAATTATCTTCTACTATTACTGGAGTAGAGATGTTCCGTAAGATCTTAGATAGAGGAGAAGCTGGAGATAACGTAGGTATTCTTTTAAGAGGTATTGAGAAATCTGATATCAAAAGAGGAATGGTTATTGTTAAGCCGGGATCTGTAACACCACACGCTAAATTCAAAGCAGAGGTGTATGTATTGAAAAAAGAAGAAGGTGGTCGTCACACACCATTCCATAACAACTACCGTCCACAGTTCTACGTGCGTACAACTGATGTAACAGGTACTATTAATTTGCCTGATGGAGTTGAGATGGTAATGCCAGGAGACAACTTGACAATTACTGTAGATTTACTTTCTCCAATTGCATTGAGCATTGGTTTACGTTTCGCAATCCGTGAGGGTGGTAGAACAGTAGGTGCAGGTCAGGTAACTGAGATCCTAGACTAATCTATTTTAATAAATTACTGTAAGGTGTCTGCCCTCAAAGGCAGATACCTTTACATGTAAAATATAAGGACATATTTTTGTCACTTATACGGGTGTAGCTCAGTTGGTAGAGCACTGGTCTCCAAAACCAGGTGTCGGGAGTTCGAGTCTCTCCTCCCGTGCGTAATGAAATAAAAAAGGTACCGCATGTTAACATATATTAAAGAATCCTTTGAAGAGTTAAAGAACAACGTAACGCTTCCTTCCAGATCAGAATCTTCTAATCTTATGGTGGTAGTTGCTGTTTTCTCTATCCTATTTGCCTTGGCAACATGGGGTGTAGACAGTGTTTTTAATGAAGCAATACAGCTGTACTTTAATAACATCCTTAACTAATAGCATCCATGGGGGAGATTTTAGAAAAGAAGTGGTATGTAGTTAGGGCTGTCAGTGGTCAAGAGCATAAAATCAAAGGGTATATTGAAACAGAAGTCTCTAGACTTGGTTTTGGTGATTATCTAGAAGACGTTTTGGTACCTACTGAAAAAGTAATTCAAATCAGAAACGGAAAAAAAATAAATAAAGAAAAAGTTTATTTCCCTGGTTACATCATGATCAAAGCCAATTTAGGTGGAGAGATGGTGCATATTATTCGTTCTATTACCAATGTTATTGGATTTCTTGGCGAAACTAAAGGAGGAGATCCTGTGCCACTTAGGAAAACAGAGGTCAATAGAATGTTAGGAAAAGTAGATGAATTGACTGTGAATACAGACATGGCTGCTATTCCTTATAATACTGGTGAAACCATTAAAGTGATCGACGGTCCTTTTAATGGGTTTAATGGTACAGTAGAAAAAGTGAATGAAGAAAAGCGTAAGCTAGAGGTTATGGTGAAAATTTTCGGAAGAAAAACACCATTAGAACTCAGTTATATGCAAGTAGAAAAAGTTTAATTAGAACTGTTACATATACAAAGGGTGTTGCTTCCAAATAACACCTTTAATTTAATTTAAAACAATGGCAAAAGAAGTAAGTAAAGTAGTTAAACTACAAGTTAGGGG
>JAQWFV010000075.1 GCA_029238555.1 Flavobacteriaceae bacterium | reverse complement strand
ACGAACTTCATTGGTGTAGGAGTTTACGCCGCTTCCCATACATTGCACCCAGGCGTCTTTTGCGTTTACCTTGTCTAAACCCTTTTCAAGTTTATTTTCTGAGATAAAACCAGCTAAGGCATCTTTTAAAAGTTGGGGACTGTCTTTCCTACTCATCGCTTATATTAATGGGTTCATAACGTTTGTAGTAATATCGTACTTGACCTTGATCTTTTACAGCATATTCAAGGCTATCTAATTCCAGTAGGCTAAGGGTACTGTTCATATCTCCCTCAAAATGCATTTCCCAGACCTCATTTTTTAAAAGGAGTTTAAATTGGGCTGCTTTGTTAGAGGTTTGGTATCGGCCGTCTAGGCCTGGCTTCATTTTCTTTATATATCCCTTAAGTCCATCAATAGCAATGTAGTCTATAGTTGTATTTACAGTATATGGCTTGGTGGTTCCGTCTTGGAAAACAACTTTTGTAATTTCCCAATAGCCTTCCAATTGGCTTATTTCGCCCTCTTTAATAGAGGATTTACAAGCTGTAATGACCGTTAAAAGTAAGAAGAGATACAGTTGTTTTTGCATGGTTTAAAGGTAGTTATTTATGCTAAAGAAATTAGTGCATAAGGGTGCTGAGTTGTTTTTAAAACTGCTTCAGTCCGGTCTGCATGGGTGTCACTGATAAAAATTTGACCATAGGCTTGGTCATTTACTAGCCCCAATAATTGCGATACTCTTTGGGCGTCTAATTTGTCAAATATGTCGTCTAAGAGTAAAATGGGTGTGGTATTTGACTTTTCTTTTATAAAGTGAAATTGGGCGAGTTTTAAAGCGATTAAAAAAGATTTCTGTTGTCCCTGACTTCCGAATTTTTTTATAGGGTGTCCCTCTAATTCAAATTGTAGGTCGTCTTTGTGAATGCCTACGGAGGTGTATTGTAAGGCCCTGTCTCTAGAGAGATTTTGAACTAATAAAGCCTCTAAAGCCCCTTGGTCTAAATCACTTGAATACGAAATAGTTACTGATTCATTTCCCCCAGAAATTGCCTGGTGTTGGGATTGAAAAATCGGGATAAATTGTGTTAAAAACGCCTTTCTTTTTTCGTAAATTGGTTGGGCTAATTGGGACAATTGACTGTTGTAAACGCTTAGCGTTTCCAGGTCAAAAGTCTGGTTTGCGGCAAAGTATTTGAGCAGTGCGTTTCTTTGAGAAAGCACTTTCTGATAGTTTAATAGGCTGTTTAGATAGTTTTTGTCTGATTGAGAAATAACTCCATCAATAAACTTTCTTCTGGTTTCGCTCCCTTCTGTAATAAGATCTCTGTCTGCTGGTGAAATCATGACTAATGGCATAAACCCTATGTGGTCTGCGAGCTTTTCATAGACTTTTCCATTTCTCTTAACGACCTTTTTAGCCCCCTTTTTCATGCTGCAAATGAGCTTTTCAGATTTTTCTTCTTTCTCCAGAAGGGCATCTATGACAAAAAAGTCCTCTCCGTGTCTGATGTTTTGAGAACTGATGGGATTAAAGTAACTTTTACCAAATGACAAGTGGTAAATAGCATCTAAGACATTGGTTTTGCCAATGCCGTTGGCCCCAACAATGCAATTCATTTTAGGGTTAAAGGTGAAATCACGTTGGTTGAAATTCTTGTAGTTGAGTAAGGAAAGTTGTTTTAAAACCATTGAAAATGCTTAGCTGAATGGGGGCTTTAGGTAATTATGTGCAAATTATTCAAAAATAACGAATAAATAGGCTTTTCAATTTAGATAAAAACTTTATTTTTGCCCCACTAAATATAGATTATGGCTACTTATAATAAGCGCGGATATAAAGGTAAAGATGTCAAAGAGACAGAACAGTTACAAAACGAAAACAGTACAACAGCTGAGGTTTTCTCTAGCCTAGATGAAGGCGCTTCAAAAACAGAAGCTTGGGTAGCAGCGAATCAGACCTATATTTTGGGAGTGATTGGTGCTGTTGCAGTAGCGGTTTTAGGATATTTAGGTTATGTGCAATTTGTACAGAAGCCTCAAGAGGCTACCGCAGCCAACGAATTATTTTACCCACAACAATATTTTGATCAGGCTATTAACGCCACACAAGCAAAAGATTCTCTTTTCCAGTTGGCCTTAGATGGTGCAGAAGGTAAATACGGTCTTTTAGATATTACACAGGAATACGCAGGTACTAAAGCGGCTAATTTAGCCCATTACGCTGCAGGAATTTCTTTGTTAAACCTGCAAAAATACCCTGAAGCTATAGCTGAATTGGAGCAATTCTCATCAGATGACGCTGTACTTGGTGCATTGGCCAAAGGGGCTATTGGAGACGCTTTTATGCAGTTAGAGCAAACTTCAGAGGCACTTTCTTACTACCAAAGCGCTTTAGGACATAGTGACAATGAGTTCACCACACCTAAATTCTTACATAAAGCTGCTGTAGCTGCAGTGGCACTAGGTCAAAAAGAAAAGGCCGCTACGTTTATAGCCCAAATTAAAACAGATTTTCCAAATGCATTAGAAGCGGCAGGTGCAGACGCCTTGTTAGGACTAATGAACGGAGACAAATAATGGCTACCGCGCTTAGCAATTTATCCGATTACAACGCAGAAGACGTTCCCAACGCCAATGGACTTAGAATTGGTTTGATAGTGTCTCAATGGAATAAGGAAATTACGCACTCCCTGTACAAAGGAGCAGTAGAAACCTTAATTTCCCATGGTGTTAAAGACCAAGACATTATTACATTCCATGTACCTGGAAGTTTTGAATTGCCTTTTGGCGCTTCTAAAATGATCGATAAACACGCCCCAGATGCAGTAATTGTGATTGGGAGTGTCATTCAAGGAGAAACCAAGCATTTTGATTTTGTTTGCCAGGCTACCGCTCAAGGGGTGATGGATTTAAATATTCAAACCCAAACGCCTGTTATTTTTTGTGTCTTAACAGACAATACTTTGCAGCAAGCACAGGACAGGTCAGGTGGGAAGCACGGCAATAAAGGGGTAGAAGCCGCTGTGGCTGCCATTCAAATGGCTACTTTATCTTAAGGGGGCTAATTGTTTTTAACTACTTCAATGATGCGCTTTCTTATGAGTACTTGAAGCTTTTCGCGGCTGAAAGTAGTGTTTTTAAAGTCGGTTTAATCTTCTGACAATACCTGTATACTCCGTTTGTTGTTCCAAGAATTGTTAACAATTTTGCGACTTTTTACTTAGTCTAGGGGCTATTTTTTCCTATTTTTGAAAGAAGCATGCCATTATGAAACTACCTACTTTATTTAAACAAAACAGCAATAAATCTTACGGTTATTCTCCGCGTTATTACAATGAGCGGAAGGAGCGTATAGAAAGGCTTAAAAGGGAAAAGGAAGCTTCTACAGCAGATCAGAGTCTCTTTAGAACCTCTGGACCTAAATCCTTTAGAGAAGACTGGCGTAGGCAAAAAAGTCAGGCGATGGAAAAAAACAGAAGGATTCGTTTGGCAGTGATTTTTGTCTTTTTATTATTGGCCTTTTACACCGCCGTTCAAATGGGTGGATTAGATATTATATTATAATGACCCAAATTATTAAGCGATTAGAGGCTCATGTGGCCAATCAAATTGCGGCTGGAGAAGTTGTTCAAAGACCTGCTTCATTGGTGAAGGAATTACTCGAAAATGCCGTAGACGCTGGAGCAACTGAAATTGCCCTTCATATTAAAGAAGGGGGTAAACTTTTGGTTCAAGTCATAGACAATGGAGAAGGAATGTCTGCTCAGGATGCTGAATTGTGTTTTGAACGTCATGCCACGTCTAAATTGCAAAAGGCAGAAGACCTCTTTAATATTCAAACTAAAGGATTTAGGGGAGAAGCTTTGGCTTCCATCGCTGCAATTGCTCAGCTGGTTATGAAAACTAGGACCCAGGAGATGGAATTGGGTAGGGAAATTCATATTGCTGCAGGTAAATTGGAAGAAAATAAAGAAGTTGTTACTCCTAAAGGAACCAGTTTTGCGGTTAATAATTTATTTTACAATATTCCCGCTAGGCGTAATTTCTTGAAATCTAAGCAAGTGGAACAACGGCATATTACCGATGAATTCCACAGATTGGCGCTGGTGCATCCTGGAATAAAATTTTCGTATTTTGCAGATGGCGCACCACTCTTTGTATTGCCTAGCACCAGTTTTAATCAAAGAATTGTTCAGATTTTTGGAAAAAAAATTCAAGATAAATTAGTTCCAGTTCAAGAGGAAACTCCCCAGCTAAAGATAAGTGGGTTCGTGCTCAAACCCGAATCTGCCAAAAAGAGTAAGGGTACGCAGTTTTTCTTTGTAAATCAAAGATTTATAAAGAGTAGTTCATTGCATTTTGCTGTGTTAAGCGCTTTTGAAGGCCTTATTGCTAATGGTGTACACCCAGGATATTTCCTGCAAATAGAGGTTGATCCTCAAACTATTGACATTAATATACACCCCACTAAAACTGAAATAAAATTTGAGGACGAACATACCTTGTTTGCCATTTTAAGATCTGCTATAAAGCATTCTTTGGGTCAATTTAATGTGGCTCCGGTCTTGGACTTTGAGAGAGACCCCAACTTGGACAATACATATGACTCGCTAAAAAAACCTGCACCCATTCCACATATTTCTGTAGACGCTTCTTTCAATCCTTTTGAGATTCAAGAGCAACCTACTTCCTTAAAGCAAAGCAGTCATAAATCACAAAGTTCGTTCGCAAGCAAAAGCCCCTTTTATCAAAAACCATCTTCATGGGAATCCCTTTATTCCAATATTGCCCATGACAGTAATGAGATGAATATTTTAGAACCTTTTGACGCTTTTAATGAAGTGTCTCAAGGCTCAAATGATCTATATGTAGAGGAATCACAGATGCAAGCAGGTTTTTTTGACGCTCAAATGCCGTCAAAATCTGCTCATAACTGCTTTCAATTAGGGAGAAAGTATCTAGTGAGTTCTACCAAATCTGGACTATTAGTGATTCATCAGTCAAGGGCACACCAAAGAGTCTTATACGAACGTTTTTTAACCAATTTCACCCACCAAGAAGCCGCCAGTCAACAGCTTTTATTTCCCAAAGAGCTTTCATTTAGCATACCTGAAATTATGCGCCTAAAGGAGTTAATGTCTTCACTGCATTCACTGGGTTTCAATATGGAAATAAAAGACAATCAAACCCTGTCTATTACTGGTATTCCCATAGTACTCCAGGAAAAAGATGTATCACAAGTCATTCAAGACTTTTTGAGCACATATGAGGCAGGACATCTCGGAGACCATTTCTCACAAACAGATATATTGGCTAAGGCCTTAGCTAAAAGCATGGGCATAAAGACAGGCGACGTTTTGGAGTTGCCAGAGCAATTAAACCTTATAGATGAACTATTTGCTTGTAAAGAATTCTTGACTTCTCCTTTTGGAAAGTCCGTAATGACCAATTTGCAGCAAACAGATCTAGATTTAAAATTTTTATAATGGGAAGGATTAGTGATACCGTAAAGCATTTAATTATAATTAATGTCATCTTTTTTATTGCCACTCAGTTGTACGGAGATGTCTTATACCAATGGTTTTCTCTTTGGTATTTTGGGAATGACAACTTCTCTTTTTGGCAGGTGCTTACGCATATGTTTATGCATGGGGGTTTTATGCATTTGTTTTTTAATATGTATGCACTTTGGGCTTTTGGTTCGCCTTTAGAGTTTAAATGGGGAAAACAGAAGTTTTTATTTTTTTATATTTCAGCAGGTATTGGAGCTACGCTAATACATTCTGGCGTTAATTATTTGTATTTACAGCAAGGATTAGACGCTTTAGCGGCCAATGGAATAGCTCCTGATTCCGTCATGGATGTTATACGTCAGGGGCAATACAGTCCGGCTTGGTATGATTATGCTTCTAGGGGAACAATAGATAATATGCTTGCTGCTTTCTCTACTCCTGCAGTAGGTGCATCAGGGGCTATTTATGGAGTTCTTGTTGCTTTTGGTATGGCCTATCCTAATTCTGAGCTATTTTTAATGTTCATCCCTGTGCCCATAAAAGCCAAGTATTTTATTCCTGTTTTAATTGGTCTAGATTTATTTTCTGGCGTAACGGGTTATAGTATTTTCGGTTCAGGTATTGCTCATTTCGCCCACGTTGGTGGGGCTATATTTGGATTTATAATGGCCTGGTATTGGAAAAAGAACGAGTTTGATAACCACAGATGGAATTGATATGTTAGGATCTAATTTTACCTATTGGTGGCAGCAAAGGGGCATTCATGAAAAGCTAGCATTGAGTTGTGTTGCTTTTTATTTGTTTCAAACACTCCTTCCGTTTTTATTTGATTTTTCTGCAGCTAACTTTTTGTACTGGTTTTCCCTTCCAAGTAGTTTTTGGGGAATTTTAGAAAAACCATGGACCTTGGTGTCTTATGCTTTTTTTCATGCCAGCTTTTCGCACCTATTTTTTAATATGATCATGCTCTATTTCGGTGGGCAGCTGTTTTTGAATCTTTTTAATGCCAAGCGTTTTTTAAACGTATACTTCCTAGGTTTAATTACAGGAGGTTTGGTCTTCTTGTTGAGTTATACCATTTTTCCCGTATTTAGTGGGAATGGAGCTAGTTTAATTGGAGCGTCTGCAGGAGTCACCGCTATTTTTATATTTATTTGTGCTTATATGCCTTATCATGAAGTAAGGGTGCTTTTCTTTAATGTAAAGCTTTGGCAGCTTGGGGTATTTTTTATTTTAACAGACCTTATTCAAATTCCCAATGGTAATGCTGGAGGACACCTGGCTCATATTGGGGGTGGTATTCTAGGTTTTGTATATGCCAATAAGCTCAAAGAGGGTCAAGATATAGGACGTTTTTTTGAATCTGTTCTCTCTTCATTATCCAAGCTGTTTACACGTACTAAATCACCCTTAAAGACGGCCTATAAAAATAATAAAAGTACGTCAAGTCAAGGAGTTACAACAGCTTACAAGGAGCGAGAACAACAGAAAAAGATAGATGCTATTTTAGATAAGATCAGTCATTCGGGTTATGATTCACTGACAAAAGAGGAGAAAGATTATTTATTTAGCTCCGGAAAATCATAAGTAATTTTTATGTTAAAAAAGATCTTCAACGGTTTTATGTTGCTACTCAATATAGGGGTGAGTACACTATTGTTATTGGCTTGTCTTTTACCATATATCTCCGTTGCTTTGGTCCCTTCCATGTCTATTTTTAGCCTTTTTGTTCCTTTTTTAGTATTGGGAAATATATTGTTTTTGATCTATTGGATGCTACAATTTAAAAAGACCGTTTTTTTGCCCATTGTTTCGCTGGTAATAGCCTATTTTTTTATTGGTTCTTTTTTTCAATTTCGTGCAGAGCGTCCAATGCCTTCATCGAAAGACTTTTCAATTATGTCTTTCAATACAAGGCTTTTTAATAAGTATCAATGGAGTGATGATCCTTCCATTGGTAATAAAATAGTGGCATTTATTCAAAAGACTGATCCCTCCGTAGTGTGTTTTCAAGAATTTGACGTTTCCATGAAGGAGCGTTTTATGAGCTATCCTCATGCCTATATCAGTGCAAGTGATAATTCAAAACAAGCGGTTCAAGCTATTTTTTCTAAATTTCCTATTGTAGCAAAAGGCCTACTCCCTTTTACAAATAGCACGAATGCAGCTATTTTCGTGGACCTTAAAATAAAAGGCGACACGGTCAGATTGTACAATGTTCATTTGCAGTCTCTAAGGGTTAAACCGGAGGCGGCAAGTTTAGAGGCGGGAACTAGAGAACGACTGTACAAAAGACTAAAGGTCTCTTTTGCCAAGCAGCAAGCGCAAGCAGACATTATTGCAAGCCATAAAAATAATAGCCCACACAAGTTGATCGTTGCAGGAGACTTTAATACCAATCAGTTTTCTAGTGTATATCATACCATCAAAGGAGATCTAACAGATAGTTTTACTTCTGTAGGGTCTGGTTATGGAAAAACTTTTGATTTTAAATATTTTCCTATGAGAATAGATTTTTTATTATCAGATCCAGGTTTCGAAATTGCTTACCACAAAAGTTTTCCTTTACACCTTTCGGATCATTTCCCAGTATTGGTGGCTTATCGCTTAGATTAAGCAATCCAAACTGTCTGCCAGTATATGAAGGCATAAGGCAAAACCAATGATCCGGGTTTTTTGAATAAAGCAAAGTAAGATATAACATATAATAGCCACGCTGGAATGTAGTGGATGAAAAAATATACTGCAGCGTTCAGGTTCAAAAATAGGCGACGCCAAAAGATGGTCTACATCAATAAGAATAGCCCCCCAAAAAATGAAAAGCACTTGTTTAAATTTTGTTGGATAGCCCCATTTTGCAATACCGATTGGGACTATAAAATGAGTGCCGTAATGAATTAAAAAAGACAGCACTTAAATGAGGGTATTTTTTAAAATAACCAATGCATTTGGGCCTTCATTAAACAATAGGTCAAGGATACTCAAATTGGGAATAAAACCATGTCTATCTCCAAATACTTGCTGGTACTCAGGGCTGTTAAAATCTTTTGGTGTTTTTGGACTTATAAGGTGCCTGTGGTCATTTGCAATTTGTGGCTCTTTTTCAAAAACAGTGGTATAGTTTTCTGAAAATGGAATTTGTAAGCATTCACAGATTGTTTTAATAGCCGCTAAGTTATACGCTAATAAGAAATCATGAGACCCCGTAAATAACGGTTCTAAATCTTGTTCGTAATACTCAAAAAAAGGAGAGGTTCTATAAGCTGTTTGAAGGGTTCTCCAATGGGTGCGTTGCCAAGGCTGAGAATTGTCAATGGGTATTTGGTCGTAGCTGCGTCTGTGGGATAATTCTCCTTTCCCTTGAACAGGAATGGTCAAGGTGTGTTTGCCCCTGTCGTTGGTGATATACGCTCTATTTCTCAAGCTTTGTTTTTGATAATTCCCTGAAACTTCCCAAACAACCTCATGCTGAACCATTGCAGCAAAGCTTGCTATAGCAGGTAAGTAAGAGGGGAACAATAAAGTCTTTTTTGAAGTCATTTACGTTGTTATATATTTTGACTTTTCTTTTTTAGGTTTTTTTTCTCTTTCTAAAAAAATCTACTCCAAACCAGATGACTAAGGCAGCTAAAAACCATTTAAAATAGGATTGAGGGGTTCCTTCTCCACTAACAGTAGTAAAGACCCTGTCCCATCTAATTTTCCAATTTTTAATACCATCGTTAATACCATCTATACTCATCCATATAAATATAGGTTTTCCAACAATGTGATCTTCAGGAACAAAACCCCAATACCTCGAATCTTCAGAGTTATGTCTATTGTCTCCCATCATCCAGTAGTAATCTTGGGAAAAAGTATATTGGGTTGCTTTTTGGCCGTTTATAAAAATCTCATTACCATTAATGTCTAATTCATTGCCCTCATAGTTGGTGATAATCTCCTTGTAAAAAGCAATATTTTGAAGACTTAGGTCTACAGTATCTCCATTTGCTGGAATATATAAAGGGCCAAATTGATCTTCATTCCATGGTAGCGAAGGTTCATGGGGAAAAATTGCCGGATTGTATTGACCTTTTAAGGCCAATTGTTTTACAATAGAATCAATACCAGTTTGGGCGGCTAATTTTTCAGCTACCGCGTCTGAAAAAGTAGCCATTCTCTCCCGGTCTATAATTTCCGAGAGCGCCAGTCTTTGAGCAGCAATTAATTCTGGATCTATGCCACCGCTTTGGGTATAGATTAGGTAGCCTCCGATAGGGTTGTTGTAGATTTGTGCACCTCCTTGTTGTAGCGCAGTAGCTTGTGTTTGTGTAAGGTTTTGAGCAGTGTATTTTCTGCTAAATTCCGTAATACCACTTTCTATTAATGACCTAGAAGAGACTCCTTTACTCGCAAAAATGGTATGGGTATATTGTGTTTTTGCTCTAGAGGGAAGCTTGGTTTGAACCTCATTGATAAATACATATCCATCTTGAATACGCAAAAGATCACCAGGTATCCCAACACATCTCTTCACGTAATTAGATTTTTTATCAATAGGTTTGTCTACCCTGATATTAGAGGGGTCTCTAAAATAACGAACAGTATCTGTTGGCCAGCTAAAAACAACAATATCATTCCGATCTACCTTTTGGAATCCAGGAAATCTGAAGTAGGGGAGTTGTGGTTTTTTAATATATGAAGGTGTTCCAAAAATAGGAAGCGTGTCGTGAACCATTGGAGCCTGAAGGGGTGTCATTGGAGTTCTGGCGCCATAATGAAATTTACTGACCAATAAAAAGTCCCCAATTAAGAGGGTTTTTTCTAATGATCCTGTTGGTATAACAAAGGGTTGTATAAAATAGGCATGCACCATACTTGCTGCTACAACTGCAAATACTACAGAGCTGACCCATTCGCCCAATGCTGTTCCAGGATTTAAATCTCTATCGCTCCTGTGTACAGGTTTTTCTGCATAATTGATGTAAAACAAATAAAAACCAAGGCTTAAAACTACAATCCAAGAATCTAGCACAGATCTTTTGCCAAAGGTCCTAATGGTTTCTACCCAAATAACGGGCACCATCAAAAGGTTAATCACAGGGACAAACATTAAAATAACCCACCAGGTAGGGCGCTGAATAATACGCATTAAAACGACCGCATTATATACAGGTACTAGGGCCTCCCAAGATTTCCTCCCTGCTGCTTTGTACAATTTATACGTACCTAAAAAATGTACTATTTGAAGCACTCCAAGTGCTAGTAACCATTGTGAACTATTCATTTGTTTGTTTTTTTAAGCCCTTAGGCCAATACATCTGACATATTAAAAATGCCTTTTTTATTTTGTATCCACTCTGCAGCAACCACTGCACCTAGTGCAAACCCTGTTCTGTTGTGAGCGATGTGTTTAATTTCAAGCCTGTCTATATCACTGGCATAGCTCACAATATGAGTGCCAGGAACCTCTCCCTCCCTTTTAGACGTGATAGGTAATTTATTTGTTACACTTTCTCCCGAATTTCCCACAAGAGACCAATCTTTTATAGCTCCTTGCGCAATGACACCCTCTGCTAGTGTAATGGCAGTACCGCTAGGAGCGTCCAGTTTGTGAATGTGGTGAATTTCTTCAATCGCTGCACTATATGCATGAGGTTTCATTAAAGCAGCCATTTGTTCATTTAATTTAAAAAACAAATTGACCCCTAAACTAAAGTTAGAGGCATAAATGAAAGCGCATTCTTGTTTTAAACAAGCTGCCTTAACTACTTCCATCTGATCCAACCAACCAGTGGTTCCACAAATCACAGGAACCCCTTTGCTAAAGGCCATTAATATATTTGTTACAGCAGACTCAGGCGTTGAAAAGTCAATGGCAACCTGAGCTCCATTAAAATCATTTATGTCACCTCCTTCATGGGTCAATACAATTTCGTGTCCTCGATCACTGGCAATTTCGGCAATCATTTTGCCCATTTTTCCGTAGCCTAAAAGTGCTATTTTCATATTAATATGTTATGGTCATTCCCATTCCAAAATAAGTGGTGTTGGTAATGGGTTCTAAATCTAAAAAAGGCTTGTACTCCACGCTTAACTGGTCGTTTACATTAAACTGTTTTAAGTGTGCGTTTACATTCGCATCTATGATATTTAAGGCGTATAAGCCTATGGTTACCACCAAGTATAGGTCTCGATCTTTTTGGTATCTCTCTTGCCCATCTTGTAAAGCCTCATCGGACAAATCTGGACTTCCAGGGACAATACCACTTTCATTGACGTCATAAAATTCATCATTCATAAAGCCAGCACGCCTACTTTTAAATGCATCTCTGTAGCGTCTGTACAAATTATCATTTACCTTAAAAACATAAGCGCTCCCCCCAATAGCTGCATATACCATGGGTACCTTCCAATATTTTTTATTGTAAAATTGACCTAGTCCAGGAAGTACTGCAGATAAAAAAGCAGCTCTGGCAGGCGCGAGGGGATTAATCTCTTTAGCCGGCCCACTGTCAAAAGACATCAGTCCTCCTTTCTTTTTTTTGGGTTTTTTATTCTGCAGTAGAGCAGGTGCTTGTAAGCTGTCCTGTTCTTGCACCTCTTGTGCATAAAATGTACTAGAGAGTCCAACAATTAATATGATCGTTAAGTACTTAATCACCTAAGAGTGTTTTTTTAAGGGCTTCGTATTCTGCTTGATCCTTAAAGTGTAAGCTAATTTTTCCTGCGCCTTTGGCCGATGCCTCAATGGCTATCTTAACTTGAAATTTCTTCTGAAATTCAGTCGCATCTGCTTTAGCAAAAGAAGGTATTTTGCTTTCTGATGTAGGATTAGATTGGGCCTTTGGTTGTTGGTACTTCCTTACTGCTTCTTCTGTATCTCTAACGGATAAGTGATTCTTGACAATTAATTCATATAATTTTATTTGGTCTTTCGTGTCACTAATGTTTACCAAAGCCCTTCCGTGACCCATACTCAAAAAACCATCTCTTATACCCGTTTGAACGATAGGGTCAAGTTTTAGAAGCCTCATATAATTGGTTACGGTAGATCTTTTTTTACCTACCCTTTCACTCATTTTCTCTTGGGTCAGTTGAATTTCCTCCAACAATCTTTGGTAAGAAAGCGCAATCTCAATGGGATCTAAATCTTGCCTTTGAATGTTTTCTACCAAAGCCATCTCTAAGGATTCTTGGTCATTGGCAATTCTTATATAAGCTGGAATTGTTTTTAATCCCACTAGCTTACTGGCCCTAAATCTTCTTTCTCCTGAGACCAGTTGGAATTGATTAAAGTCTATTTTTCTAACTGTTATTGGTTGTATGACTCCTAATTCTCTTATTGATCCAGCCAATTCTTCTAAGGATTCTTCATTGAAATTAGACCTAGGCTGAAAAGGGTTTACCTCAATGCTATCTATGTCTAAAGCCACAATATTGCCTACGAGTTTAGAGGCATTTTTGTCTGCTACAGATCTAATATCGTTTTCAGGATCTTTAAGTAGGGCAGATAATCCCCTTCCTAAAGCCTGTTTTTTTGTCGCTTTAGCCATATTATATTTTATCCTTATTTTTTTTCAATAATTCTTCTGCTAGGTTCAGATAATTGGCAGCACCTTTACTGCTAGCGTCGTATTTAATAATGCTCTCTCCAAAACTTGGAGCTTCACTCAAACGAACATTTCTCTGGATAATAGTCTCAAAAACCATTTCGCTAAAGTGTTTTCTAACCTCTTCTACTACC
This sequence comes from Flavobacteriaceae bacterium, assembly GCA_029238555.1. Next base: position 10,920 of record JAQWFV010000075.1, on the reverse strand, counting down.
TGGTTAGACAATCTTAGTCTAGAGTCATACATAGTGAGTAATAAACCTTCTATATCTAAATCCTGATTGTGAATTTTCTGAACACTTTTAATGGTGTTCAATAATTTCCCTAAACCTTCCAAAGCAAAATATTCACATTGTATTGGAATTAAAACAGCATGTGCAGCTGTAAGTGCATTTAGGGTCAGTAAGCCTAAAGATGGTGCGCAGTCAATTAAAATGTAATCATAAAGATTTATAATAGGTGCTAGAGCCTTCTTAAGCATATATTCTCTCTCTTCAACATCTACCAGTTCAATTTCAATAGCGACTAAGTCAATATGAGAGGGAATAAGGTCTACATTAGGAGAACTTGTTTTTATAATTGCCTCCTCTGCTGTTGTAGTGAGTTCTAATAATTGATAGGTCCCTAATTGAACTTCTTGAACATCTATTCCTAGACCAGAAGTTGCATTGGCTTGAGGGTCTGCATCTATTAGAAGTACTTTCTTTTCAAGGACCCCCAAAGAAGCAGCGAGATTCACTGTTGTAGTTGTTTTTCCTACGCCTCCCTTTTGGTTGGCAATAGCAATTATTTTACCCATTTATATTATAGAGTTAGGGTATAAAAATACAATTATTTAAGCGGCTATAAAAGGAGAATTTGTTAACAGGAAGTGAATAATTAATTCCTTGGTAAAAAAAACTTATTCTAGCTCAGAATTAAGAATTTCAAGGAGTTCTAGTGCGGTTTTAGCCATTGGAACGCCTGGGCCAAATACAGCTTTAGCGCCATTTTCTTTTAAGCTGACAATGTCTTTTATGGGAATAATACCCCCAAGTACAATTTTAATGTCCAAAGCATTGGCTTTTTTTAAAGCCAGTTGTAAATCTTGAAGAATGGTTTTGTGTCCTCCAGCTAGGGAAGAAATCCCTAGAAAGTGCACATCGCTTTCAATGGCTTGTTTTACTGCATTTTCTGCTGTTTGAAACAAGGGACCTAAGTCTACATCAAAGCCCATGTCTGCAAGAGATGTAGCCACAATCTTAATGCCTCTATCGTGACCGTCTTGGCCAATTTTAGCTAACATAATTCTGGGTCTTCTACCAGAATTGCGCAGGTAATCCTGCACTTTTTCTCGAGCAAGTTCAAATGTTTTATCTGATTTAATTCCTTTAGAATACACCCCTGAAAATAAATGTTGTTTGGCTTTATAGCGTCCAAAAACTTGCTCTAAAGCATGGCTTATTTCTCCTAAAGTAGCTCTTTTTCTAGCAGCAATTACAGATAAGTGAAGTAAATTATCTGAAGGATCTATCTTTTTTAGGCTATGAACAGATTTAGTTGAATCAATAGCTAATATTTTTTTAGCGGCTATTTCAATATTGGCTAACGCAAGTTTAACTTCGGTTTCATCTCGCTGAGATTTCAGCTGTTTTAATTGTTCTTTTTGCTTTTCAAGAACTTCTAAATTATCAATCTCTAAATGATCAATTGGGGGTTCCATTTCATCATTAAAAGCATTCACACCAACAATAATATCTGAGCTATTGTCAATATTGGCTTGTTTTAATGTTGCGGCCTCTTCAATACTTGTCTTTGCTTTTCCCTCTTTAATCCAGTGTATAATTCCACCCTCAGTTTCAATATCTGATAGTATTTTATCGGTTTCAGCAATAAGATCTGCTGTCTTTTTTTCTATCAAAAGGCTGCCACCCAATGGATCTATGATTTGTTTCACACCAGATTCTTCTTGAAGAAATATTTGGGTATTTCTAGCAATACGAGCAGAAAAATCTGTGGGGAGTGCAATGGCCTCATCTAAAGCATTGGTATGTAAACTTTGGGTGCCTCCTAAAACTGCAGCCATAGCTTCTACGGTTGTTCGGGTTACATTGTTAAAAGGATCTTGTGCTGCCAAGCTCCAACCACTTGTTTGACAATGTGCCCTGAGCATTAATGACTTGGGATTCTTTGGATTCCACTGTTGCATTTTACGCGCCCAAATGGTTCTTGCTGCCCTCAGCTTTGCAATTTCCGCTACAGGATCCATACCAATTCCCCAGAAGAAAGATAATCTGGGGGCGAATTGATCTATTTCCAAACCTGAATCTAACCCTAATTCAACATACGCGAGCCCATTGGCTATAGTATAAGCTAATTCCTGCGCCGTTGTTGCTCCTGCCTCTTGCATATGGTAACCAGAGATACTAATGCTGTTGAATTTAGGCATTAGTGCTGCGGTGTATTGAAAAATATGTGAAATAATTTGTAAAGAAGGTTCTGGGGGGTATATGTAAGTGTTGCGTACTAAAAATTCCTTTAAGATGTCGTTTTGTATGGTACCACTCAAAGATTTCAATGGAGTTCCCTGTTCTTCTGCAGTCACAATGTAAAAAGCCATTATAGGAAGCACAGCACCATTCATGGTCATAGAAACGGACATCTGATCTAAAGGAATGTCTTTAAAAAGTCGTTTCATGTCTTCTACAGAATCAATCGCCACACCGGCTTTACCCACGTCTGCTCTGGCCAATGCATGGTCAGAGTCATAGCCTCTGTGGGTGGGGAGATCAAACGCTACAGAAAGTCCTTTTTGTCCTCCTTTTAGGTTTTTTTTGTAAAAATTATTGCTTTCTTCTGCGGTAGAAAAACCTGCATACTGACGTATAGTCCAAGGTTTGTGCAAGTACATTCTACTGTGAAGGCCTCTGGTGAAAGGAGGAAAACCGGCCGCATTTCCTTCAATATCTACAAGCGTTCCTATTTTCCCAGATTCCTTTAAAGGAGTTTCTGGAGACAGATCCTTGTCTATATTTAAATATGCAATGGTGTCTCTACTGATTTTCATCTAAGTCATTTAAGGCTTTTTGTTCAAAGTAGGTAGCGTATCTATTAGGAATTATAGGTGCAATGAGGGTTTTTCTCTTGTCTATTCTTAAAAATGGATATTTTTCATAAGTCAATTCTTCCCTCTCAAACAATAGGTTTGCACCCAAAAGTGACCGCTTTTTTAAGCGGTATAATTCCATTTGCTTTTCAAATTGAAGGTGAATGGCTTTTTGAATGCTGTTGTTTTTAAGTCCAGTAATGAAACCTCCATTAGCCTCGGTGCTTTTAAAAATTGACAACGCTTTTTCAGCAATTTCAAAAGCAATGTGGGCTATTGAGAAACTTCCTAATACGGGGTCTTTTGTTCCAGACAAGCCACATTCGTGTTTTAAAATTAGCATCTGATTTATGGATAAACGATCGCTGTAGGGATGACTTTTTTTATGAATGTGATCAAATGGTAGGTTGTACAAATTATGACACTTGCCTAATATTCCAGCCATTAAACTGCTGGTATTTCTAATTAGATTATGGTTGTTTTGAAATAGTGTTTGATCAATTTTTGAAGGTTGAGTGCTCAGATCAAATGGTATGTTAAATTGATAAAGTTTCTTTAAATTATCCCAAAGTACTTCAAAGGCTTTGAGTTTACTTATCTCCATAAAGAAATCAGAGGACCTCATGTTAAAAACAAACTCAAAAGTATGTACTTTATCTAACAGATTATTTTCAGATAGCACTAATAGATATTCGTGCGCATGAGCTAAGGCATAAGCCAGTTGCTGTGAGATACTGGCTCCTGCACTTTCAATATTTCTGTTGTCTATAAGAATCCTAGGCTTTTCACTAAGGGATACGAATTGGCAGACTAAGTCCAGATCTACTTGTTCACTAAACCACCAATTTCCTCTGGTAAAAAACTGACTGATCGGGTCTAGTTGAATGCGACAGGACTTTTTTAAATCAGTATTTAAACATCTTATAAAATTTTCAAGTTGTTTGGAGTTTGTTTTTTGTAATTCAAAAATGAGAAACTTATTCTCAGGCAGTTTTTTTGTTAGATCTAGCGGGTTTTCTATATTTTCTTGAATGAGAAATTTTACCTGATCACATCCTTTTTCAAAGCTCCAAAGTGCTTTTTCAACAGACATTTTGCTGTTGTTACAAAACACTTCAATGCCAATATGAAAAGGATCCTGGTCTGGTGTGTTGCGGTTAAAATTTTCAGGGAGGTCTTCGTGAGTATAAAAGGGTTTTGTTTTTATGCCATCTGAACTTTCATGAAGCATTTGCTCGTTGTAATCTGCTCCATCTAATTCATATTGAATTCTCTGTTTCCAAGCCTTTCCAGAAACAGCGGGGAAAATAGGTGTATTGGCGCTGTGGTTATTCATCTAAAATACTGTCTTGGTATTCTATAATAAACACAGCTTCATTTTTCTTTTTCAGGAAATACCGTTCTCTTGCGAATTTTTCCATGGCTTCATCTGAAGATAAGTTTTTAAGGGCTTTTCTATCTTTTTCAATCTCCCCCTCAAGATACTCCTTTTCAGCTTCTAAACTTTCAATTTGAGATTGTAATTCTTTTTGAATAAGAAAAGAATTGGTGTCAAAAAAAAACATCCAAACCAGAAAAGCGCTTAAAATAAGCACGTAAATATTGGTCACGAATGAGACCCATTTTTTCTGTCTGAAATGTTTTAGTTTTTTAAGCATGAACTCATTTTAATCTTTACAGCTAATTTAATTTGTCATTGATAATAGTTCTCACAATATCAACAGCGACTGTATTGTAATGGTTATTAGGTATTATAATATCTGCAAATTCTTTTGCTGGCTCAATAAATTGATCATGCATGGGTTTTAAAGTCGTTTGGTATCTATTTAAAACTTCTTCTAAGTCACGGCCGCGTTCCTGTAAGTCTCGTTTAAGCCTTCTCATTAGACGTTCGTCTGAATCTGCATGTACAAATATTTTAATATCAAAAAGGTCCCTTAATTCAGGGTGACTCATGATTAAAATACCCTCTACGATCATCACTTTTCTAGGATCCGTTTTTACAGTATTATTTGTTCTATTATGTGCCACAAATGAATATTCGGGTTGCGCTATGCTGCTGCCTTTTTTTAAGGCTTCCAAATGCGCCGCTAATAGATCAAAATCAATGGAGTTTGGGTGGTCAAAATTCACTTTAACCCTTTCTTCCATACTTAAATGACTCAAATCATTGTAGTAGGAGTCTTGTGAAATTACCCCTACCTCATTTTCAGGAAGTTCATTGATAATTTGGTTTACTACAGTTGTTTTACCGCAGCCTGTACCTCCTGTAATTCCAATGATGAGCATAATGTATATTTTTTTCAAAAATAGCAATAACAAACTAAATTAATGCGAAATATTACAAAGACTACTGCTTTGAATTTAAAAAGTACAGTAGGGCTTCTTACCATTAGAATACAAAGCCTTTTAGTTCATGACTCATGACGATTTTGTTTTAGTAAAGTTTCATTAAAGCGGATTAAAAATAATGCCACAGGAACTGTCCTTAGCAGCGCCAGTGACACTTTTATAACAATTTACTTTGGCCCGTACTTTAAGATAACCCATAAAAGCAAATATGAGGGCTTCTTTAAAGGCTATAATTTCTTTATTTCCTATGTCAATACTAGCCAAGGACTGTAGCTTTTCTGAAAGACAATGGACTAAAAATTGATTGAAGGCACCACCACCGCTCAATAAAATTTTATCTCCTTTTTCTAGACTAGGGGCAATAGACCTAAACATTTGGTGCGCTATATGAAGCACCGCTGTATAAAGCTGATCCTCAACCGTAGCACTATTATTTTCAAATAACGGTTTCATATTTGCTTCATACCATTCTACGCCTAAAGATTTGGGAAAAGGTGCGTCATAATACTCCAGCGCGTTTAATTGGTTGTATAAAGACTGATCTATCTTTCCTTTGGCAGCTATAGCCCCATTATGATCGTATTCTAGGCCTTTTTTTCCAGCCAAATCATTCAGTAGCATATTGGCAACACCAATATCATATGCTATGATATGAGGGTCGTGATTGTCCTCTTTATTTTTGCTTAATTTAACAGAAATATTACTGATACCTCCAATGTTTATGCAGTATTTGTATGGACCAAATAAAAGAGCGTCTCCTATTGGAACTAATGGCGCTCCCTGACCACCAAGGGCAATATCTGTATTTCTGAAGTCTGCAATGACTGGAATTTGAGTTTCATTTGCGATAGCTTGTCCAGCGCCCAGTTGAAAAGAATACCCCAGTTCTGGTCTGTGAAATACAGTGTGTCCATGGCTAGCAATATAGTCACAGTCCAATTCATTAGATGCTAAAAAAATTCGAATCTGTTGGCCCAACCAATGGCCATATTGCTGGTGTTTTTCTAATAAAACATTACTTGAATCACTATAAGCTTCTCGTAGCATAGTCTTCATTTCTGCACTGTAAGCCAAGGTTTTAGTGTGGCGTATGTTATACAGATATCCTTGGCTTTTCGGATGCTCCAAAAATGAGCAAAGGGCTAGGTCTAAACCATCTAAAGAGGTGCCAGACATAATTCCTAAAAAAAACAGCTCCTTTTCTTTATTCATAATCAATTGCTTTATTGAAAACCTTATTTATCAATTAAAACCGCTTTACTTAATTCATTGAAGCGATTTACCCCTTTTATAAAAGTAACTTTTGGGTTTTTAATATGTGCTAAGCCCTCATGAATAGGTAAAATGGCCACCACCTCCCCCAAATTGTTATTTTCACTCGTGCTGTATAATACCAGCTTTGTTATGTTAGGGTCAGCGACATTAACCCTAAAGTATTCTTGTGAAACTTCATGTATAGTGGCCTCTAATGGATAGCCTTCATTAGATGGGTATAATGGTGATAGGGGCGGGAGCACCCAGTTATGGAAAGGGCCTTTTCTTAAAAGAGTCACTACTTCCTGTAGACTCGGTTGCATCAGTGATTTTGCGCTAAAAATGATTTGGCCTGTGATTTCAGACTGTTTACTTCCATAAGTCAGTTGATCTATCATTTCATTGGGGTTTGCCCAAGCAGGATCTGAATTATTGAAAATTTTGTAAGCACCATAGCCAATATAAATATTCGATTTCTTCTTCTCATTGGTCCACCAATCTACTAGTGTTCTGTGGGCTGCAGGAGCAAAGTCCATACTCCAGTACAATTGAGGTGCCAAATAATCAATCCATCCTTTTTCCATCCAGACCAAAGGGTCTGCATAAAGATCATCAAAAGTAGTTTGCCCAGCGCGGGTGTTAGATCCTCTAGGATCCGTATAGCTGTTTTTCCAAACACCAAAGGGACTTACGCCAAAGGAAACCCAAGGTTTTTCATTTTTTACGCTGCTGTGAATCCCCTTGATTAAACGGTTAATGTTTTCCCTACGCCAATCATCAATGGCTTGTCCATTTCCATATTGAGCAAAAGCTTTTTGGTCTTTAAATAGTGCCCCTTCTGTTTTGTATGGATAGAAATAGTCATCTAAATGTATGCCATCTATATTATAGCGTTTAGTAATGTCCTGTACAATAGTGATCAGATGTTGCTGCACTTCCGGAAGTCCAGGGTTGTAATAATATTTTGAACCATATGGCACCATCCATTCAGAGTGTTTGTTGAAATCATGGGACTCACTCAATAAGGAAGTATCTTTTGTCATGGTTGCCCGGTAGGGATTAATCCATGCGTGAAAATCCATGCCATATTGGTGGGTGGTTTCAATGAGCCACTCTAATGGATCTGTATTGAACTTGTTGTTTTCTCCTTGTTTGCCGGTGAGGTATTTAGACCAAGGAGCCAAGTGGGTAGGGTAAAAAGCGTCTCCTGCTGCTCTTAGCTGTACAATCACCGCATTAAACTTTAAATCTTTATAAAACTCGAGCAAGTCTATATAGTCTTGCTGCATTTTTTCAAAAGAGTCATTGGGGTTTTTGGGCCAATCAATATTGGCTACTGTTGCTATCCAAACAGCCCTAAAAGAACGTGCTGGGTCTTTAAAAATGATAGGCGCTATTTTATGGTTGTTTTTTTCAACGGGGAGGCTTTTTACATCAGATGTTCCTAAACCTGTAGTCCGTTGTGCGCTGCAAGAGTATATTAAAAAGCTTAGAATGAAGCTAAAGCAGTAGAGTGATTTGGGTGGTTTCATAGCGCCAAATTAGCAAAACAATTAAATACAAAAGGCCTATTTTATAACTAAAATAGACCTTTTGGGGTGGTTATGGTTGGATTAACTAAAATTTATATCTCACAAAACCTTCCATGGCTTCGTACTCTGCTAGCCCCAAGGCATTGTATTTTTTAGCAGTTTCCCTGTTGCGATCTTCTGCCCTTTGCCAAAATTCTCTTTCATCACTTCCGGGAAACATGGCGGCATCTTTTTGTGATTGGTGTTTAAAAATGGCATTTCTCTTTCTAATCATATCTTTTGGACCAATGGGTATGGCCATTTCCATATCTGCAATATCCCATTCTTGCCAGGCACCCCGGTAGAGCCACACATAGCAATCTTTAATCCATGCTACTTTATCTGCAACCAGTTTGTCTATGGTGGCAAAAATAATATCTAAACACACCCTATGTGTTCCGTGTGGGTCAGATAAGTCTCCTGCTGCAAATATTTGCTGAGGTTTTATGTGGTTTAAAAGGTCGTAGGTGAGGGCAATATCTTCCTCTGAATAAGGATTCTTCTTTACCGTTCCTGTTTCATAAAAGGGCAGATTTTGAAAATGGGCGTTTGCTTCTTGAACCCCACAATAGCGACAAGCCGCCATAGCTTCTCCTTTACGAATGAGGCCCTTGAATTTCTGAATAATTGGTTGGTCTACCTCTCCTGGAGATTTGTTACTCAAAAAAGTTTTTACCTCTTGAAACTGTATTTGAAGTGCGTCATTGTCTTCTTGAATGTCTGTGGCAAAATCTAAAAAACGGATCACTTCGTCGTCAAAAACAGCAATGTTTCCAGAAGTCTGATAGGCCACATGTACTTCATGACCTTGGTCTACTAACCTGAGTAGGGTACCGCCCATGGAAATCACGTCGTCGTCCGGATGTGGGCTAAAAATAATAGATTTCTTGGGAAATGGATTGGCGCGTTCTGGTCTCTTTGTGTCATCGGCCTGGGGTTTACCTCCAGGCCAACCAGTAATGGTCTGTTGTAACTGATTGAATATTTTTACATTGAGTTCCTCTGCACTTCCAATTTCTGCAATGAGGCTACCCATTCCGTATTCATTGTAGTCTTCATTGGTCAGTTTTAATACGGCTTTATTTCTTGTTTCAGACAACCATATAGTTGCTTTTTTAATGAGTCCCTCTGTCCAATCACAATCTCCTACAAGCCATGGCGTAGCTTCTCTGGTAAGGCTTGTAGCGGCAGCCCTATCTATTATAAAATCACAATTTTGATGGTTCTGTAAAAATGTGGCAGGGACAGATTCCTGGATGGGGCCTTCAACAGCTTGTTTAATAATATTGGCCTTTCCTTCTCCCCATGCCATTAATATAATTCTTTTGGCGCCCATAATGGTTCCTACGCCCATAGTAATGGCTTTGGAAGGTACATTTTCTTTACCAAAAAAGTCACTGGCCGCGTCTAATCGAGTGATCCTGTCCAGGCGCACCAGACGGGTTTTACTCTTAAGAGAAGACCCAGGTTCGTTAAAGCCTATATGTCCTGTTCTTCCAATCCCTAGAATTTGAATGTCAATACCGCCTGCATCTATAATTTTTTTCTCGTAATTCTGGCAATAAGCCCTGACAGATTCTTTATTTTGCTGTCCGTCAGGAATGTTAATTTGATGGGCAGGAATGTCTAAATGATCAAATAGATGTTCGCGCATGAAGCGCACATAGGAATGTATGGATTCCGAATGCATGGGGAAGTATTCATCCAGATTAAAGCTAATGACATTAGAAAAACTCACCCCTTGTTCTTTGTGTGCTTGAACCAAGTAATCATAGACTTTAATAGGGGTAGACCCTGTAGCAAGTCCTAAGACCATTTTCTTTCCTTCCTTTTGTCTTTGGCTGACTAATGATATAATTTCTTGGGCCACATAATAGGAGGCTTCTTGAGAATTTTCGTGAATAATGGTATTTATTCTTTCAAACTTTTTTTGTTCTTCCTCGACCATTTTAAATTTGGTTGGTTACTTTAGACCTTTCAAATATAGAAAAAAAATGCAAAAACTGCCGTTTTGTGCTTTTAATTTTCAGATTTATGGGAAATTTACGAGAAACACAGTATTTAAACTGAAAAAAACGGCAAGATTTTTTGATATATTTGTATTGATAATAGACCATGAATCACTGAATATGCTTAAAGAAGAACGTCACCAAAAAATCCTCAATGAAGTAGCACTTCACAATAGGGTGTTACTCACAGATATTGCAGAAAGTCTCAACGTCTCTATAGACACCGTCAGAAGGGATGTGAAAGAGTTGGACGCCCTCAATAAACTCAAAAAAGTACATGGAGGTGCTATAGCACTTGGATTTGTGAGTTTCAGTCCTAAAAATACTAATATATACGCGCTTTCAGAAAAAACTACTATAGCTCAAAAAGCCATTTCATTGATAAAAGACGGTAGTGTGGTGCTCATAGATGGCGGAACAACCTGCTTGGAATTAGCCAGACTCATTCCGCACAAATTAAATTTAACCTGTTTTACTTTGAGTTTACCAGTGGCATTAGAAATGCTCACCAAACCAAATGTTGAGGTTATTTTTATTGGCGGAAAGCTCTCCAAAGATGCACAACTTTCCATTGGTGCCAATGCAGTAAATAATTTGTCTGACATTAGGGTGGATTACAGTTTTATTGGAACGGGCTATGTAGATCCCGTTTATGGTCTTACTGAGTTTGATTGGGACATTGTGCAGTTAAAAAAAGCAGTGATTGACGCTTCCAAAAAGACTGTTTTACTGTCTATTTCTGAGAAATTAAATTCCCAACACCGCTATAAAACTGCAGATATTAATGCTATAAACACAATGGTCACAGAACTAGAGCCTAGCAACCCAAAGCTCAATTCATTTAGAAATTACGACATTAATTTA
>JAQWFV010000033.1 GCA_029238555.1 Flavobacteriaceae bacterium | reverse complement strand
CAGAATGGAGATTAAGAAATTTAATCCAATTCTAAAGCGCATGACTGTTCATAAAGAAATAAAATAATAAGCCATGGCAAAGAAGACAGTAGCATCCCTACAGACAAGTTCGAAAAGATTAACCAAAGCTATTAAAATGGTTCGTTCTCCAAAGACCGGTGCCTATACTTTTGCAGAGTCTGTAATGGCTCCTGAATTAGTAGACCAATGGTTGTCTAAAAAATAATCGCACTTTAGCGTATACTAAAAGCTACTTTCTATTAGAGAGTAGCTTTTTTGTTTTATATCTTTACCCACCAGAACTAATCAAATGAGTTTTTTTAAGAAAATTTTCTCTTCAGATAAGAAAGAGACCTTAGATAAAGGTCTTGAAAAGACCAAATCCTCTTTTCTCTATAAATTAGAGAAGGTAGTGGTTGGTAAAACCACTGTAGATGCAGAAACACTCGATCATTTAGAAGAGGTTCTGGTCAGTTCAGACGTGGGGGTAGACACCACCCTTAAAATTATTGATAGAATTGAGGCTAGAGTCAAATCTGACAAATACGTGGGATTAGACGAGCTCAATCAAATTCTAAAGGAAGAGATTGCCGGCTTGTTATCTGAAACAGATCACGGAGAAGCCGCAGATTTTAGTATTCCTAAAAGTGAGCATCCGCATGTGATTATGGTGGTGGGCGTGAATGGCGCTGGAAAAACCACTACTATTGGCAAGTTGGCGCATCAATTTAAAGGCAAAGGATTACAAGTGGTATTGGGGGCTGCAGACACCTTTAGGGCTGCTGCCATTGATCAATTGGTGGTTTGGGCAGACCGAGTAGGCGTGCCTATCGTAAAACAACAGATGGGGAGCGATCCTGCCTCTGTTGCTTTTGACGCTTTAAGTGCTGGGGTGGCGCAAAACGCCGATGTCGTAATTATAGACACCGCAGGCCGTTTGCACAACAAGATTAATCTCATGAATGAGTTGGCTAAGGTTAAACGGGTTATGGATAAAGTAATCCCTGGGGCCCCTCATGAGGTACTACTTGTTTTAGATGGATCTACTGGGCAGAATGCTTTTCAGCAAGCGCAGCAGTTCACTAAAGCCACTGAAGTCACTTCTCTGGCCATCACAAAACTAGACGGAACCGCCAAAGGCGGCGTGGTGATAGGTATTTCAGATCAGCTTCAAATTCCAGTGAAATATATTGGCGTAGGAGAAGCCATTCAAGATCTCCAAGTATTTAACAAATACGAATTTGTAGATTCCTTCTTCAACAGAAATTAAACTTTTTAAACCGCCCTATGCGTACAAAGTCTCTTAAGACCAATAAAATAAATGTAGTCACTCTTGGTTGTTCCAAGAATATCTATGACTCAGAAGTATTAATGGGCCAGTTAAAAGCCAACAATAAGGAAGTTGCTCATGAAGAGGATGGGAATATTGTAGTGATTAATACCTGTGGTTTTATTGCCAATGCTAAAGAAGAGAGTGTGAATACCATACTGTCTTATGTGGCTCAAAAAGAGGCAGGAGCAGTAGATAAGGTTTTTGTAACTGGTTGTTTAAGTGAGCGCTACAAGCCAGATTTGCAAAAGGAAATTCCTAATGTAGACGCTTATTTTGGGACCACTGAACTGCCTAATTTGTTAAAAGCATTAGAGGCGGATTATAAGCATGAGCTTATTGGAGAGCGACTTACTACGACGCCAAAGAATTATGCCTACATGAAAATTGCTGAGGGATGTGACAGGCCTTGTTCTTTTTGTGCCATTCCACTCATGCGAGGAAAACACAAGAGCACCCCAATAGAGGAGCTAATCACTCAAGCGGAATCACTGGCCGCAAAAGGGGTGAAAGAGCTTATTTTAATTGCACAAGACCTTACCTATTACGGATTGGATTTGTATAAGAAACGCGCCTTGGCAGCATTGTTAGAGGCACTCGTAAAGGTAGAGGGCATTTCTTGGATTAGATTGCATTACGCCTTTCCAACTGGCTTTCCATTAGAGGTCTTAGACCTCATGAAGCAGGAGCCTAAGATTTGTAATTATATAGACATTCCATTACAACATATTTCAGATCCTATTCTCAAGAGTATGAGAAGGGGAACTACGAAGGCTAAGACAGATGCACTCATTACTGAGTTTAGATCAAGAGTACCTGAAATGGCCATTAGAACAACCCTGATTGTGGGGTATCCTGGAGAAACAGAAGAAGATTTTCAGACCCTTAAGCAGTGGGTAATTGAGCGTCGTTTTGATCGTTTGGGATGTTTTACCTACAGTCATGAAGAAGACACTCATGCCTATGGCTTAGAAGACAATGTTCCTCAGGAAGTGAAAGAAGCCAGAGCAGCGGAGATTATGGACATTCAAGCCCAAATTTCATGGGAACTAAACCAGGAAAAAGTAGGCCGTTCTTTTAAGTGTATTATTGATCGAAAAGAAGGAAACTATTTTGTGGGTAGGACAGAGGCAGATTCTCCAGATGTAGACAATGAAGTACTGATAGATGCCAGTGCGTATTACCTAAAAGTAGGGGAGTTTGTTAGGGTAGAAATTACGGAAGCAGGAGATTTTGACTTGTACGGCGTTCCTGAGAACGTAGCACCATTAGAAAAATAGCCTTTTAGAATTCTTTTTAAGGGATCTACTGCCCTTTAGACATGGAGGTGCGTAGATGTTTTTTTCTGTGTTTTTCGTATTTGTGAATCTGTCTTCCCAGTTCTGCTAGAAATGGAATTCCTATGCTGTCATACTCGTAGTTGTTGTCATTGAATATGCCGTTCTGATTGACTAAAATGGTGGCGGTTACAAAATAAGATAAGTTATTTTTACGATCTTCTATAAAAGCGCAATCTGTGAGGGTGCCATAGGCATATCCCACTTTATTATAGATTTTTATATGCTTTGGTAGTTGTTTCTTAGTGTCTCCAAACCAAAGAAATTTACCATAACTCTCATAATATGTTTTTGGATCATAGCCTTGTTCTCTGGGTAGTTTGTGCATAGACTCCAGCAAAAAATTCCGTTTTTCTTCTGATATTAGAAAACGTTCAGATGCCTTAAAGGCCTCAGGGAAAATGACTCTTTTGATCATTTCGTGCTGTGCACTGAGTGAAAAATAATTTTTATAAGAAAAATCAAAAGGGGTGCCTATGGGGAGCCCATCCTGAATATAGCCAATCCCTTTATTGAGATGGTTAAGTTTTAAAGGCCTGGGGGTATTATTGGTGTTAGAATGAATGGTTAAAGTGTTGTTCCCATTGGAACGTAGATCTATTGTCTTGGTGGTAGGATTGGCGGCATCTGACGTAGAGAGTCTGTGTGATATTCTTAGGGGGTGAATGCCTTTGCTTTTTAGTTTGCTATTGATATAATCGCTTCCAAGAAATTCAAAAAGCCTGTTGTTGGCTTCATTATCACTAACAGCGAAGATCTCATTGATCGTAGCCGCAAAATTATACATGCTGGTATCTCCCTCTACCATATAATGGTCTAGGTGAGACCTATTTAATTCAGTGAGTTTTTCTAGTGATAGTACTGCAGCAGGAAATTTCACAGTGCTGGCAGGATAAAAATAATCTAGGGAGTCTAATTGGAATGAATGCTCCAGAAATACGAGATTTTCTGTAAGATCTCTTTCAACAGTTGTCAATAAAATTTGAAGCTCGTGAGCCTCTAGATTATCCATGACCTTCTTAATTTTTTTAGAGGGGCTGGACAGCGCATAATCTAGTGCGTTGTCAAAGTTTTTAGGATGGCTGCCGCAGCTAAAAAGAACCGTAGCAGTGGCAGTTAAAACAATTCCTTTTAAGGAGCGATATGTTGTTTTTAAAACTGGTTTCATGAGTCTTTGTTAAGCTGTTTTTTCTCCTCTATGAGGCCTTAGTGCGTCTCTGAACACAATCATGAGGTCTTTTGGAACCACCACATATGCCGTGCTGTGCATTTCAGAAATGAGAGCAGTGCCAATGTCTAGTTCTAGGTAATTTTCTTTTTCACAAAATTCCTTTAAATGAATGGTATGATGTGTGGCTGTGGGCGCTGCATTCGGACCTCTGAAATCCCAGATTAATTTTATTTTTTCTTCCATTTTAGTGTTAGTCTAAGTCATAAATTAACCTAATTTTAGGCTTATAAACAAGACATAGACCAGCTTATTTTTTATTTTTGTAAGATGAAGAACAGGAAAAATTCATATGTATCTTTTGGGCTAATAGTCCTGCTTTTTTATTTACAGTCCTGTGAGTCATTTTTACGTCCAGATGTTGATCAGAATGCAGTGGCGAAACTAGGTGACCAATACTTGCTTTTAGAAGACATTCCATCCTATTTATACCAGAATGCTAGTCCCCAAGACTCCGTAGCAATAGTCAATGATTATATTAACCAATGGGCTGCTAAAGAGTTACTCATACAGAAATCACTGATTAACTTACCTGTTGCAAAAATGGAAGCTTTTGACCGCTTGGTGTCTAATTACAAAAGTGATTTATACACATTAGCTTATAAAGAGGCACTAGTCAATTCTAGATCAGATACAGTGATTGGCTCTGAAGAGTTGGCTGCTTTTTATGCCAATGAGCAACAAAACTTTTTAGTGAAAGAAAAATTAGTTCGGCTGAGATTTGTAAGCCTTCCTATAAATTACAGTGATGTTGCTTTGATTGCAAGAAAGTTAAAAACTTTTGAAGAATCAGATATACGTTATCTAGATTCTATTAGTATTCAATTTAACAAGTTGAATTTAAACGACTCCATATGGGTTCCTTTGACTAGAATAGTCAAAGAAATAGGTCCTTTGGCACTAGATAATGAAGAAATATATTTAAAAAAATCACAATTTTTTGAATTACGGGATTCATTAGGGGTATATTTGGGTCAAGTCCAAGAAGTGTTAGAAGTGAATGACATAGCCCCTTTAAGTTATGTGAAGCCATCCTTAGAGCAAATTTTGAAAATCAGAAAGAAACAGGAGTTTCTCAGACAAATAGAAAGAGATATAATTGATGAAGCTATTAAAAATAAAGAACTTGAAATTTACCATTAAACACCCTCGTTTTATAAGTGCAGCGCTATTATTTATGTGTTCAATGACCTTAATGGCTCAGGACAATTTAGCGGTGCAAGACAGTCAGGTAGAACCGCCTCAGTCAATGGATTCATTGGCTCAATCTGAAGTTAAACAGGCATTCAAACGAATAAAGCTGGACGGTATTGCAGCTGTAGTAGGAGATTATGTCATATTAGAGTCTGATATTGAAAAAACCCTGATAGACTTAAAAAGTCAAGGAGTATCTGATCAAGATGTAAATCGTTGCCAACTTCTAGGTAAACTCATGGAAGACCGTCTTTTTGCACACCAAGCAGTTCAAGATAGTGTGCTTATTTCAGACGACGAAATAGCCGCTATTGGGGAACGCCAGTTACAACAGTTGGTTTCGCAGGCAGGTTCTTTGGATCGCGTGCTTAAAGTGTATAAAAAAGAGGATGAAGAGAGTTTTAGACAAGAATTATATAAAATTAATAAACTCAGAATGCTTTCTGAAAGAATGCAAACTAAGGTAGTAGAGGAGATAGAAATTACTCCAGAGGAAGTGAGACAGTTTTTTAACGACATCCCTAAAGAAGAACGCCCTGTGTTTGGTGCTGAGTTAGAGATTTCTCAAATTGTAAAAACCCCTAAAGCTCCTGAGGAAGAGAAGCAAAAAGTGATAGACAAGCTCAAGGAATTAAAAGCAGATGTGGAAGATAATAATGCGAGTTTTTCTGTGAAGGCTATTTTATATTCCCAAGATCCTGGTTCAAAATCTAAAGGTGGTTTTTACCCTATGACTAGAGAAACTCCTTTTGTGAAAGAATTTAAGGATGTGGCTTTTTCTTTACAAGAAGGTGAGATTTCAGAACCATTTGAAACCCCCTTTGGTTATCATATTATTTACATTGAAAAAATCAGGGGTCAGGAATTGGATTTAAGACATATTTTAATGGTTCCTGAAGTGCCAAGTAGTGCTGTAAAAGAGGCTATTGATGAATTAAAGGATATTAAAAAGAAAATTGAGGAAGGCGCCTTTACTTTTGCAGAAGCGGCACTTAATTTCTCTGATGAAAAAGAAACCAAATTTGACGGGGGAGTACTTAGAAATCCAACCAATTACGATTCTAGATTTGAATTAACTAAAATGGATCCAAGTCTTTATAAGCAAGTGAGTAATTTAAATGACAATGAAATTTCATCTCCCATAGAAGAGCCAGATCCAAGAGGTGGACAAACCAAATACAAAATATTAAAAATCTCTAATAGGTACGATGAGCATACGGCAGATTTTGCCAGAGATTATATGAAAATTCAAGAACTCGCTAAGACCGAAAAACAATTAAAAGCAATTAATGCTTGGCGAGCAACCCATATTGAGGATACTTACATCAGTGTAAGTAAGTCTAATAGAGACTGTGATTTTGCAAACAACTGGGTGAAAGAATAATTTTCATGGGTGTTTGTTGTCAATTTATTAAAAACAAGACTGTTTCTTAATAAAAGTTGAATAAACTCCTTTCGAAAACGATTTCTTGCTATTGAACTCCTCACTTTTTACTATTTTTACCAGCATTAACTTAAATACCAAAATCAAATGGCATTTGACATAGATATGATCAAAGGGGTGTATTCCCAAATGGCGGAGCGTGTAGATCAAGCACGTGAATTAGTGGGGAGACCCTTAACTTTGTCTGAAAAGATATTATATAGCCATTTGTGGGATGGCACACCAAATAAAGCATTTACCAGAGGGAAAGACTATGTAGACTTTGCCCCTGATAGAATTGCTTGTCAAGATGCTACCGCTCAAATGGCTTTGTTGCAGTTTATGCAAGCCGGAAAGGCCAAAGTTGCAGTACCCACAACAGTTCATTGTGACCACCTTATTCAAGCTAAAAGTGGTGCAGTGGCAGATTTAAAAGTAGCTAATAGTACCAGTGAAGAGGTATTTAATTTCTTGGAATCTGTTTCAAACAAATACGGTATTGGTTTTTGGAAACCAGGCGCAGGTATTATTCACCAAGTAGTTTTAGAAAATTATGCTTTCCCAGGAGGCATGATGATTGGTACTGACTCACATACTGTAAACGCAGGTGGTCTTGGAATGTTAGCTATTGGAGTAGGAGGTGCAGACGCAGTAGATGTAATGGCAGGTATGGCTTGGGAGCTAAAATTTCCAAAATTGATTGGGGTCAAGTTAACTGGTAATATTTCTGGTTGGACTTCTGCTAAGGATGTGATTCTTAAGGTTGCTGGAATTCTGACTGTTAAAGGAGGAACAGGAGCTATAGTAGAGTATTTTGGGGAAGGTGCACTAAACTTATCATGTACCGGTAAAGGTACCATATGTAACATGGGTGCTGAAATAGGCGCTACTACCTCCACCTTTGGATACGACGCTTCAATGGAACGTTATTTAAGGGCTACAGATAGAAATGATGTTGCAGACGCTGCAAATGAGGTTAAAGATTACCTTACAGCAGATCCTGAAGTGTACGCACAGCCAGAAAAATACTTTGATGAGATCATTGAAATAGACTTAAATACGTTAAGACCTCATTTAAACGGTCCTTTCACACCAGATCTTGCCACTCCAGTTGGAGAATTAGGAGAGAAGGCCAAGGCAAATGATTGGCCTTTAAAAGTAGATTGGGGATTGATAGGATCTTGTACAAACTCTTCTTACGAAGATTTGACAAGAGCGGCTTCAATAGCAAAACAGGCTATTGACAAGAAGATTAAACCTAAGTCAGATTTCGGTATTAATCCAGGTTCTGAACAAATTAGATTTACTGCAGAACGAGATGGACTACTTCAGATTTTTGAAGAGGTAGGCGCTACGATATTTACCAATGCTTGTGGTCCTTGTATTGGACAATGGGACAGAAGTGACCTTAAAGGGGACGAGAAAAATACCATTGTACATTCTTTTAATAGAAACTTTTCTAAGCGTGCAGACGGTAACCCAAATACCCATGCCTTTGTAGGTTCCCCTGAAATGGTTGCAGCTATAGCAATCTCAGGAAGGTTGGATTTCGATCCAATGAACGACACCTTGATCAATGAAGATGGGGAAGCCGTTAAATTAGATATGCCCTTGGGTATTGAATTACCTGTAAATGGGTTTGCAGTAGAAGACGCTGGTTTTATTGCTCCTGATGAAGATGGTTCTGGAGTTTCAGTTAAAGTAAGTCCTACTTCAGAAAGATTGCAATTGTTGGAGTCTTTTGAGCCCATTGAAAACGAAAGTTTGGCAGCAGTGAAACTCCTAATTAAAGCACAAGGTAAATGTACTACAGACCATATTTCTATGGCGGGTCCATGGTTGCGATTTAGAGGTCACTTAGACAATATTGCGAACAACACATTGATTGGAGCAGTAAATGCTTTCAATCAAAAAACAAATTTCGTAAAAAATCAACTTAGTGGTGAATACATGGGAGTGCCAGACGCTCAAAGGGCTTACAAAGCCGCTGGTATTAAAACCATAGTGGTAGGGGATCATAACTACGGGGAAGGTTCTTCTAGAGAGCATGCGGCCATGCAACCAAGACATTTAGGTGTAGCGGCAGTACTTGTAAAATCTTTTGCTCGTATTCACGAAACAAACCTTAAAAAACAAGGAATGCTAGGTTTGACTTTTGTCAATGAGTCTGATTACGATTTAATCAAAGAAGACGATACCTTTAACTTTGTAGATATTGCTTCATTTAAAGCCGGGCAACCATTGACTATTGAAATTAAACACTCAGATGGAACTGCTCATACTATTCAAGTAAATCATACTTATAATGATTCACAGATAGCTTGGTTTAGAGCAGGATCTGCTTTAAATGTAATTAAAAAAGAGAACGCTGCTTAGGTATAAGTAGTCCAATAAATACAAAAACACTCCATCTAGTATGGAGTGTTTTTTTTTATTTTTATACTATGAAGTCAAAATCTGTCCTAATACTTATCGCTATTGGACTAGTGTTGTTACTGATGTATTCACCACTAGGGAGTCAAGGTAAATTACTCTTGACCAAATTACTCGCGCCAACACCAAGCTTTTTAAGTATAGAAGATCAATACGAACTTCCCACCTATCAATGGAGGTTAAAAGATAAGGATTGGAACTTTTTTTCTTTAGAGCAGTATAAAGGAAAGCTTGTTTTTGTGTCATTTTGGGCCTCTTGGCATTTGCCTTCAAAGGCTTCCCTAGAAAGTATTGAAAGGCTTTACAATCGTTTTGGCAATGATATTGTTTTTCTTATTGTTACAGATGAGGAACGTGATCCCGTAAGGCAGTTCATAAAAACCCAAAACTTTTCATTTCCTATTACTTATAGGGTAGTGGAAGACAAAAGCCCTTTTAAAAGCATGGATTTAGGCACCACTTATGTCGTTAGTTCAACAGGTAAAATAGTGTTAGAAACTTCTCGAATTAGCGATTGGGACAAACCAGATTTTATGGCAGAATTATCCTCCTTACTGAAGCAATAAATAAGCCGCGAAAAAAGCGTATTGACTTAGGATTAGATGTAGCGAATACTTTCTGTTTCCATGAGAATAGTTGTCGTTTATAAGCAGCTGAATCACAAAGGCCACCGCAAACCAGCTCAGGTAGTTTTTTAAAGGTGCTAGCCCACCCTCAAAGTACCAAAAGTCTAATGAAGCTGCTGAGTATTCCATGAATAGGTCTAAGCCCACCATGAGACTTGCAGCAAGTAGTGCTTTAATATATTTAGAGGTATTTAACCGATGTACGAGATCTGCCGATATTAGACTAAGCACAGCCCAGTTTACACCAATAAGTAGGGGTACTCCACCTAACTTAACCCCTAAATTTTCCCCGTAGAAGTAACTGCCAAATAGCCAAGACGTATGTACACCTATCCATTCACTAGACATGCCAATTAGAAACGCCAAAGTGAAAAGAAATATATTTCGTGAGCTGTTTATAGGAAATAGAGCGATTAAAAAAACAGTGTAAAGCAGCATATTTACATATGTTTTCTCAATAAACCATTCTTGGTGTCCTAATCCAATACCAATTATTGCTGTAATGTTGAATAGCCAAACTAATCCAATAGCCAAAGTTGTTTTGGGCTCAATTTGTCTTTCAATAGTCTTTGTCATCAATTATTTTTTTGTTTTAATTTCTAGCGAATGATTTTTTTCTAATGATATTTTATGGTGTTGGGTCAAATTTAAATCATGCAATTTTCTGCAAAATTAATTGTCTTGGATTAAATTGCCGGAACTAGATCAGCTGTAATTTTTGCAGACTGCAGACATAGCGGAATCCCACCACCAGGATGTGCAGATCCACCGCAAAAAAATAAATTATCAATATGGCTTTTATTAGATTGTCTTAAAAATGCTGCTTTAGGATCGTTACTTGAAGTACCGTAAAGGGCACCTTGGTAAGCACTGGTATTTTTTTCTATACCAACTGGATCTAAAATTTCTTCACAGACAATATAGTCAGATATATTAACCCCCAATAGATTAGACAATTTCTGGATAATTGTATGCTTCATTTTTTGTTTTAAATCTTCCCAGTCTTGGCCTTGATTTGCTGGGGCGTTAACCATGACAAACCAATTTTCACAATTTTCAGGGGCGTCCGAAGGTTTTTCCTTTGAACTTATGTTTACATAAATTGTTGGATCAGAAGGTAGGGTGTGTTGTTCAAATATTTCTTTGAATTCACTTTCATAGTCATCACTAAAAAAAATATTGTGAAGGTTTAAGGAAGGAAAAGTGGAAGCAATACCCCAATAAAAAATAAGCCCAGAACTCGATCTCTCTTCTTGAACAATTCTCTTAGGAGTTTGAACGGTTGGAAGTAGTTTTTCATAGGTGTGAAACACGTCTGCATTAGATACCACCACGTCTGCTTCTAAGTATTGGTTTTCTCCATTTACGGTTATTTCCACTCCCTTTGCGCTATTATTTTTGACATTAATTTTAAGTACAGGGGTTTCAAGTAGAAAACGGACCCCCACATCTTTGGCCAATTGAAAAAGCGATTGCCCTATAGCATGCATACCCTCTGTAGGGAAATAAGTCCCTTTGTGCATTTCTAAATGAGGAATCATACTCATAATAGCAGAAGTCTTAAAGGGAGAGGAGCCATTATAGGTGGCAAATCTATTGAAGTATTGTATGAGTTTTTTGTTGGTAAATATATTTTTATGGTGTTTGTCCAGTGAAATAAATAGATCTAAAGCGCCTAAATTACCAATAGCTTTTAGTGTAGTGCTACTAAAGTAAGTACTCCAATCATGTAATGATTTTTCTAAGAAAATTGGAGCGGTTAAAGCGTATTTTTTGGCACTATTATCTAAATAGTCTTTTAAAACCTCTGAGGGTTCTCCGAAAAAATCTGCTGCTTCTTTGATCCATTCTTCTGGATCCGCCAAGGCCTTAAAGAAGCTTCCATCTGGCCAGAAATAATGACAAATTACAGCCTCTTTTTTATAGGTAAAGTAATTTTCAACGGGCTTTTCAAATAATTCAAATAGAGATTCTACTAATTCTGGCATGGTAAATAATGAGGGACCTAGATCAAACCTATATCCATCTTTTTTCAGGACATGCATTTTACCTCCAGTATAGCTGTTTCTTTCAATAACAGTTACCTGATAGCCTTTTTTTTGTAATCGTAAGCTACAAGCTAATCCAGCAATACCTGCGCCAATAACAATGGCTTTTTTTTGCATTATTTGAAATATTTAAAGGGGACAAACAACATTCCAAAGCACTCTCCATCTTCTTTTCCTAAATGTTTGTGGTGCATTTTATGAGCCCTTCTAATTCCTTTTGCGTATTTGTTATTGGCGTTTCTAAACCATTTAAAACGTTGGTGTATAAAAATATCATGCACCATGAAGTAAGCAAAACCGTAGGCCATAATTCCTACTCCAATGGGCCATCCTTGCCAGAAAGAGGTGTTTACAGCAGTCATGATAAAGCTCATACTAATAACGGCATAGAAAATAAAGAAAGCGTCATTTCTTTCGAACCAACTATCATGATCTTTCTTGTGATGGTCCTTGTGTAAATGCCATAAAAACCCATGCATGATATATTTATGTGAAAACCAAGCCATGAATTCCATGATACAAAATGTAGTGATAAAACATAAAGCCCAATAAAATATGTGCATTTTTTTTAATTATGAAGGTTTAATAACTAGGTTAAATTTACAACTCAAATAAGACTTTAACAACAAGCCCATCTTTTGATGATTGGCTACCCGAATTCTGGTGTTTTTTATTTCTAATGGAGGCGTATTCTTTAGTTTCTTAAGTAGTTTGTAATAATAAATATAGGCAGTATATACGCCAAATTTCACTTCTTTAGGGAGTAAAACTATTCCTGCCAATCCATTTGAAAAGTCCTCTTGAATTTCTTCTATGATTTTCGCCTTGGCCGCTTCATCTAAGGCGTTTAGATTTGTGTTAGGAAAGTAGGTCCTATTGAGTCCTTCAAAATCTGCCTTGAGATCTCTCAGGAAGTTAACCTTCTGAAAGGCAGATCCTAAAGCCATTGCAGCATCTTTTAAATTGTTGTACTGTTCCATGTTTCCTTTTACAAAAACCTTTAAACACATAAGTCCTACAACATCTGCAGATCCATAGATGTATTCTTTGTACTCTGCTTCTGTGATATAAGCCTCTTTAGTCAAATCCATTTTCATACTTTTCATGAAAGCTGAAACTAGTTCCATGGGAATTTCGTATTTATGGAAGGAATGTTGAAAAGCGTTTAGAATAGGGTTTAGACTAATCTTATCCTTAAGGGCATTGGCTAAATCACTTTCAAATCTTTCAAACAGTAAAGCCTTGTCATAATCGTGAAAACTATCTACAATTTCGTCTGCGAATCTTACAAAACCGTAGATGTTATAAATATCTTGCCTAATACTAATATCTAACATTTTAGTGGCTAGTGAAAATGAGGTGCTGTAAGATTCAGTAACTTGTTTACTGCATCTGTAAGAAACTTGATCAAATAGGCTTTTCATCCGTATTATTTTTTTGAAATAAGGTCCGCTACAATTTTACCAGAAATAAGGGCTGGAGGAACTCCTGGTCCTGGAACTGTAAGTTGGCCTGTGAAATATAAATTTTGCACCCTACTGCTTTTTAATTTTGGCCTTAAAAAAGCAGTTTGCATTAAAGTGTTGGCCATACCATAGGCATTTCCTTTATATGAGTTATAGGTTTCTTTAAAGTCTTTTACACAAAAAGATTCTTTAAAGATAATACTATCACGAACGTTTTTTCCTATTTTATCTTCAAATCTATCCATGATTTTATCAAAGTATTCTTCCCTTAAATTTTTATTGTCTTCTAAATCTGGAGCAATTGGAATTAAGAAAAAGCCTGTTTCACAATTTTCTGGGGCCATAGAAGGATCAGAAATGGAGGGGAAATTGGCGTAAAACAATGGATCAGATGGCCAAACAGCATTGTCGTATATTTCTTCTGCATGCTTGGTAAAGTCACTGTCAAAAAATAGGTTGTGGTGTTCCACATTTGGAACCCTTTCATTGAATCCTACATAAAATAGCAAAGAAGAAGGTGCAAATGTTTTCTTATCCCAGTAGGTTTCTGAATACTGTCTGAAGGGTGGGTCTAATAAGGTTTCAGAATGGTGGTAATCTGCTCCACTCAGTACAATATCGGACATAATATCTTTCCCATTAATTGAAATCCCTACAGCTTTCTTATCTCTGACAATTATTTTATCTACTGGACTATTGGTGTGAATTTTGACTCCTAAAGAAAGCGCTAATTTTTCCATAGCCAAGACAATCTCATACATACCACCTTTAGGGTGCCAAGTTCCCAGACCAAAATCTGCAAAATTCATAAAACTGTAGAATGAGGGTGTTTGATTTGGTTTTGCTCCCAAGAACAATACTGGAAACTCAAGTGTTGCTATTAATTTAGGGTTCTTAAAATCTTTTCTTACTCTTTGACTGATTGTTCTAAAGAAACGGTCTACTCTAGTAATTGTCTCAGGGGTAACCAATTCGAGTGGAGATAAACCGGGTCTCAACACTATTTTATCTATTGCAATCCTGTAATGGTCTTGTGCTTCCGCTATAAATTTCTCCAATTTAGCACCACTACCTACTTCAATTTCTTCAAAGGCCTGTACAATTTTATCTAGGCTGTCACCTATGGTAAGGTTTCCTTCATTGAAGTAAATATTGTATGCAGGACTTAATTTGTCTAGTTGGTAGTAATCCTTTGTAGCTTTACCAAAGTCTGCAAAAAATTTATCAAAAATATCGGGCATCCAATACCAGCTGGGGCCCATGTCAAAGGTAAAACCATCTCTTTTTAATTGTCTAGCCCTGCCTCCTACGGTGCTGTTTTTCTCAAATAAAGAGACCTGGTGACCTGCTTTTGCCAAATAGCATGCGGCAGATAAAGAGGAGAAACCAGAACCTATGATCGTAATTTTTTTCATTATTTATAAATTTAAATCCTCAATTAATTCTTTGTATCCTCTGTATACACCTACTTGCTCTGGTTTGTTTACTAAATCTATATATTGGGTTTGAAAACCCAATATAGAAAGACGTGATGTTTTTTTATTGAGTATTTTCTTTTTGAAACGTTGGATGTATTTGTCAATTTTTTCTTTGGATGGTTCCACAGTAGCATAGGTGACAAATTCAATGAAGTTGTCATTGGCTAATAGGGGTTCTAGGTTTTCTATTGGAACACTTTGTCCTAAGTAAATACTTTTATACCCCCTTAAATTGAGTTCATAATTTAGGTACAGTATCCCTAATTCATGCACTTCATTTTCAGGTAAAAACAACACAAAAATTTTATTTGGATCTACCGGCTCTAATCTTTGTACTTTTTCTGTATTCGTGTATACTTTTTGTTTTATAAAATTAGTGATAAAGTGCTCGTGGGTAGTACTTATTGTATTTGTTTGCCACAGATAGCCTAATTCTTGGAGTAGGGGTACAAAATAATCTTTGAAGATTTCTCTAAAGCTCAAGTCTACTAATAGCTGGTTATAGGTATTGTGGAAGAGATTTTGATCAAAATTAATCATGGATAGCTTTAGCGCATTCATCATGTTATTTTTGATAGATTTTTCATCAATAATCTCTCTAACTTTTAATGGGATTTCCTCATTGGTTAATTGAGCAATTTTAGAAATCTTAAGCCCATTTTCATACAGTAACGTTATGTTTAAGAGTTTTTGTAAACTCAGTAGACTATACATTCTGATATTTGTCTGTGTGCGTTCTGGACTCAGTAGGTTGTATCTTTTCTCCCAGATCCTTATTGTATGGGCTTTAATACCAGAAAGGTTTTCTAGATCTTTTATGCTGAAAGTCTTTTTTACTAAACTCATTTCATGTTTTTTGAACTTAAACAAAGTTACAATATTTATCCAATTTGTTTATCTTTTTTATAGTAATATTAAACAGTAATTATATTTTATTAGTGTATGAGTTCCTTATGCAGTATTTTTTATAACTTAATGCCCACCAACCAACCAAGCTTATTTTATGAAAAAATCAAATCTATTATCAAATACTCCCTCTAGTTTTGGATGGAGCAGAAAGCAATTTGTGCAAAAATTCTCTATAGGGAGTATGGCACTAGCTGCTTCGCCCTCTCTTCTATCTGCAAGCCCTATACAGCCGCTCAAAAGGAATTATAAATCAGATCTTTTGTCAAAAAATTCAACAGTCCAGATCGCTCTTATAGGAGCAGGGGGAATGGGAACACAAGATACCTATGCTGTTTTAGCGCATGCTGGTGTAAAATTAGTGGCTGTTTGTGACCTCTATCAAGGTCACTTAGACAAGGCTAAATCTCAATGGGGAAATGATATTTTCACTACAAGAGATTATAAGGAAATACTAGCCCGCCCCGAGGTAGACGCCGTTATTATTGGAACACCTGATCATTGGCACAAGCAAATTTCTATAGATGCTATGTATGCTGGAAAACATGTGTATTGTGAAAAGCCCATGGTTCACAGTTTGGAGGAAGGACACGCCGTAATTAAAGCACAAAGAAAAACTGGAAAAGTTTTTATGGTGGGTAGTCAGGGACTCTCCTCTCTTGGTAATGAAAAAGCTAGAGAACTATTGGCCCAAGGCGCTATAGGGGACATTAATTTTGCAGAAGGGTTTTGGGCAAGAAGAAGCCCTACAGGAGCTTGGCAATACAATATACCAGAAGACGCTTCTACAGATACGGTAGATTGGGATACTTTTTTGAGTAATACCAATAAGAGGGACTTTGATCCCATGCGTTTTTTTAGATGGAGAAATTACAGAGATTACGGGACTGGAATGTCAGGAGATTTATTTGTGCACTTATTTTCTAGCTTACATTTTATCACTAATTCTTATGGACCTGATCAGATCTATGCCTCTGGAGGCCTCAGATACTGGAATGATGGGAGGGAGGTGCCGGATGTAATGTTAGGAGTATTTGACTATCCAAAAACACCACAGCACCCTGCTTTTAATCTCTCGTTACGGTGTAATTTTGTAGATGGCACCTCTGGAACTACTTATTTGCGCATTGTTGGTAGTGAAGGAGCTATGGATGTGCAATGGGATAAAGTAATTTTGAGGAGAAATGCAGAAAGTTTTGAGACAGACCCTTATTTGGCAGCTCAAGCAAAAGACAGTAGTTCTGCTTATAGCGTTGCTAGAAAACAAATGAAGCCTCAAGAGGAGATTGTGTATGAAGCAGAAAAAGGATACCTAGGAGCGCATCATGATCATTTTGGTAATTGGCTTACTGCTATTAGAGGAGGAGATTCTGTGGTAGAAGACGCAGTTTTCGGTTACAGGGCTGCTGCACCCGCCTTAGCGTGTAATGACAGTTACTATCAGAATAAGGCCATTTTATGGGATCCTAAAAGCATGAAATTAAAAAAATAAATGATGAAAAAGATATATTTATGGGGCATCGGGCTGCTTTTAGCAGGCCAAATTAGTTGTAAAAACAATCAAAATAAGGGCACTCTTTCTAATAGTGTACCCCAAATTGATTCAATAGAAATAGGAGATCTAAATGAAAGTGATTCTTGGGAATCTTTAATGTCTCCAGAAAAATGGCGGGGCTATAACCAGGACACACTTCCTGCCAATTGGCAAATCTCTGATAGTCTTATCAGTTGCTTTGGCATGGCTGGAGATGTGGGAGGAGATATTATTTCTACTAAAATGTACGAGAACTTTGAACTTTCCTGGTCTTGGAAAATAAGTCCAGAAGGTAATAGTGGTGTTTTTTATCATGTGGTAGAAGACCCCATTTATCATTCACCCTATCAGACTGCACCGGAGTATCAGCTTTTGGACGATGTTGGCTTTCCTTCTCCCATAGAGGATTGGCAAAAAACAGGCGCCAATTACGCCATGCATATTGCTAACGACGCCAAGCGTTTGAATAGAGTAGGGGAATGGAATAGCAGCCGAATTATTTTCGATCATGGCAAGGTGTCTCATTACCTAAACGGCGCGCTTATAGTGTCTTTTGATAAATTTACGTCTGAATGGCAAGCACTTAGAAACAGCGGAAAATGGTCTGACTATCCTGACTATGGGAAGGCTAATTTGGGATATTTAGCCCTACAAGATCACGGTTCAGGGGTGTGGTTTAAAAAGGTTAAAATTAGGTCACTCGATTAGAATTAGGTCTGTGGATTAAAATTAGGTCTAGAGATTAGAATTAGATCTAGGGATTAGAATTTTCGGTTAGGATCAAAGGGTGATAGATCCATACTGGTTTTTTTATTTAAAATAATTTCCGAAATTAACTTACCTGTGGCTGGTCCAAGACTCCATCCCATCATGGCATGGCCTGTTGCGAAACAAAGATTTTTTATGGCCTTTGGCCTTCCAATGTATGGTAGCCCATCTGGAGAAACGGGACGCATTCCTGAAACGGCTGCCTCTTTTTCAGCAGCTGTGATTTTTAGCCCTGGATAATAGGCCTCTGCAGCTTTAGCAATGGCATTGACCCGCTCTTTCCTAATGGTTGTATTAATACCGGATAATTCCATGGTTCCTGCAAAACGTGTAAAACCTTTCATTGGTGTCACGGCTACTTTTGCTTCCATGAGTATGGCGGGTATTTTTATACCAGTCTCTCTGTGAACATCTATTCTGTACCCTTTTCCTGCCTCTAGTGATACATCTATGTGTAGCTGTTTGGCGAGTTGGCCACTCCATGCCCCTGCAGCTATAACGACCTCTTCTGTAGGGTAGTTGTTTTTGTCCGTGACAATAGCGGTAAGTTCATTTTCCTTTTGTTCAAATCGGCACACCTTTTCTGTGATGAACTTGACCCCAGAATCTAGGAGCCTCTTTTTTAGCTTAGGCATTATTTCTGTTGGGGTGGTATGGCTGTCACAGTCGTATAATATACCCCCTAGAATGTCTTTGCTTAGCTGAGGTTGCAAGCTGTTTAATTCTATCTGATTTGGATAGCTCACCTGTAGGCCAAGATTGGCCGCTTTTTTGGCCACCTCATTTTCAGCCTCGCCAGCAGCTTTAGTTTTATAAAGCATGAGTAGCCCATGATGGTCTAATTGAAAGTCTCCTAAATCTCCACTTAATTTAATCTCTTTGAAACACTGTTCACTCAGCAGATTTATTTCCTTAATTACGGGTATGGCTGCATTTACTTTTTGTAGTGTACTCGATTTATAAAACCGCCATGACCACTTAATAAAAGCTTTGTCTATTCTTGGTTTCACATAAAATGGACTACTGGAATTCAGCATCCATTTTAATCCTTTGCGAATCATTCCTGGCGCTGCCAATGGAATAATATGACTGGGTGTAAGGTAGCCAGCATTAACATATGAGGCACCCGTCTCTGCTGTTTTAGGCTCAAATATACTTACTTCAAGCCCCTGTTTATTGAGGTAATAAGCGGTGCACAATCCTTGTATTCCGCCGCCTATGATTGAAACTTTATTGGGTGTTGTCACTAATGAAATATTTCAGGATTTAATACGATTTCAAATGTAGTAAATCTTTTGAAACTGTAGGGTCTTAAAAAGGGCCTCTTGTAGAAAAAAAAAGCGACTTCCTAGGGAAGCCGCTTAAGTTAAGTGATATGATTTTCTGTGCTCACGACTGGATTCGAACCAGCACGTCCATAGGACACCACCCCCTCAAGATGGCATGTCTACCAATTTCACCACGTGAGCATTTGCGCACTAAAGAAACAAAAATTTGTTCAAAAAGGGTGCAAACAAAAAAAGTTAAGTGCAAGACTTAACTTTTTTGTGACCGGGCTGGGGCTCGAACCCAGGACCCTCTCCTTAAAAGGGAGATGCTCTACCAACTGAGCTACCAGGTCATTAACTAACTTTATTGCTGTTAGCGGG
>JAQWFV010000027.1 GCA_029238555.1 Flavobacteriaceae bacterium | reverse complement strand
CGCGGTTTAAAGCGTAAGGAGAAAAAGAAATCTAAGTTTAGAGAGCTTAATGAGTTTGGGATAGACATATATGCCACCAATGTCATTCAAGCCATTCGCAGGCATTTGGGTACTGCAAAAATTGAGGGCAATCAAGTGATTGTAATGCGAGACAGAATAGGATCTTTTTCAGATGGGCTGCCTCCATATGCCTTATGGGACGTAGATGGTAATTTAATTGGCAAGACCCCTCCTCCTGGATTAGATCTGTTGTCTATTAGAAAAGTAACTGTTTATAGAACGGTCTATGATATTCAGACTAATTATGGGTTGAATGGGGGTCAAGGGGTGATAAAAATAAACACTACCCTGACCATGCCGGATCCAGTTTCCACAGAAAATTAATCCAATTGCCTCAATATACTGAGGTATACCACTTGGTGCCTTTGGTATTTTTGGCCTGGGGTGTCTTTAGACCGCGCTTTCGCTACGGCTAAGAATTGCCATTGATTTATTTGGTAACCCATTCCTGCTAGCCATGTGTTTCTCCATGAATTAGAGGGGAGGGTAAAGGGGGAATTGTTTTCAAACAAACTGCCAGAAAGATTATAATCCTGAAAATGATAGCGGTATTGAAGGCCTATATACGCTCCAAAACCTTCTTTTGTAGGATGGTGAAAAGCTTCTGAATAAAATACCATTGGATTGATTTGGCCTATATGAATGCCCCCGCTAACACTAGATTGACTGCTATGGGTACCCCATTGACTTTGGATTTGATATGAAAATTGGCTCACTTGCCCTAGAGTAAGGTAATTGGTGTACTGCCCTAGAAGGCCTAAATGAATATTTCCGGGCTGTTGTCCTACCCAACTCAAGGGTGGTAATCCTAAAATATATTTGTGGTAGGTGTTCTGAAAAGGTTCGCTTAAGGAGCCAGGACCGCTTATTCCAAGTTGGGCACTCCAACGAAATACCCCTTTATTTTTAAGGGTTCTAGACACGGCTCTTTCTAAAAAAAGGTAGCCACTAAAGGGATAATCCATACTAGTGGTAATGCTGTCATAGCGGCCAATAGGATTATAAATTTGTTGCCCTAAGGTCCAATGAATACGTTTTTTGATTGCTGGTTCTATTTTAAATAAATCTTCATTATTTAGGGGTTTTTCTCGGCCATTTTTGGTGGTTCCGTACTGAAGAAAAATCCCGCTAGAGTAATAGTAATCTTTACCAAAGAATAAGTCGTTGTCTATAGTGAGGCCTCCATAGCTTTGCCCCCAAAGAGTGCTGTAAAAAAGCATGAAAAAAAGGAAGCTCCATCTCATATGCTTTCTGCTATGGACTGGGTTAAGAAATCTTGTTTTTCATATGCTTTTTGGGCAAAGCTTAGCAGGCTTTGTGCACGGTCTAGATTTTCATTGGGGTAGCTTACCTTATAATACAGGTTTCCTGCTAAAAAATCAGTGAGCGCCCTAAGGCCATGAAGGAAAGGCATATAAACGGCACCAAAAGGCAAACTGTGCCACTCCTTTTTGCTAAATACCTCTGGTCGCTCACACAATCCGCTTATAAAAGAAGCGGCGTGGGCTGTTTTGAATAGTACAGGCGTATTTAGATCGCCCTCAGCAGCTGTATTGGCCACCGTACGCAGGGCGTCTCCAAAATCATAATAGGCAAATCCTGGCATGAGGGTGTCTAAGTCTACCAAACAAATGCCTTTGTGCTGCTTTTCGTGGAAGAGCATATTGTTGAGTTTGGTGTCGTTATGGCACAATCTTATAGGAAGTTCCTTTGGAGTATTAAAAGCGAAATCTTGAAGCGTATGTAGTATTTCTATGGTTTTTTGAGCGGCTTGTAGGGTGTTGGCATCGGCCTGGTGACAGGCCTGTTGAAACTGTTGCCACCGCAAATGAATGTCTTGAAATTGTGGGATAGGGGTTTTAAAAGTTTGGGTATTCAAGGTTTTTGAAATGTGGTGAAAATGACCCAATAGTCTCCCTGCTTCTGTAGCAATTTTCTTGTCTGGGGCAATGTCATAGGCCATGGCGTTTGGAATATAGGTTTGCATGCGCCATAAATGTCCCTGTTCATCCCTTGCAAAATAAGCCCCCTGAGTGGTTTTTAGAAATGTGGGCGCGGGAAGACCGCTCCCTGTTAGGGCTTGTTGCCACTGGCCAATATTGAACATGAGGTCTTCACTGTTCTGGAATATTTGGGTGTTGAGACGCTGTAAAAAATAGGCCCGATCTGGAAAGCTAATTTTATAGCTGTCGTTGATCAGGCCTTGAGTGATGGGAAGCACCTCAAAGTCATTGCTTTGGGGTAAGAAATGGCGAAGGATGTTCGCGATGCTTTTATGGTCTATGCCTTCCATAATTTTGCCGGATATACTCCGGATTCATGTAAATTTTTTAAGGTCTCAATAGCGGCTGCTTTGTCTTGGGAGTAAGTGAGTCCAAACCATTGGCTACTGGTTGGGATTACCCCTACACTCACTTCTTGTGCTTCCAATTGTTCTGCCACAATGAAGGGTAGATATAATTCGCCTTTTTCTGGTGTGTCTCCAGATAAAAAGGATTCAAAACGTTGGGTGATGGCTGGAAAAATAAAGGGGGTGCTCAACCAAAAATTCATACTCACTGGAGTTGTTAGCGGAAATTTTAATCCAGAATCCTCATCCGTGGCTTCATGGTCTCCAGAGGCGATTAACTTCGTGCGCTCTGTAATGTCATGTAAGGCGCCGTCTTTTACTTCACAAACTCCTCTAGACACGGTGCCGTAGTCAGAGAGGGTGTTTTTTAATTCATAGGCTACCAGTCCATAGGTTTGGTGATTGGGCAGGGCGTTTAAAAAAGCGCCAGCGTCTTTAAACGCCTCAGGTCCGTAATAGTCATCTGCATTTACCGTAGCAAATGGTGTTTTAATTACTTCTCTGGCTGTCCAAACGGCATGAGCCGTTCCCCAGGGTTTCTCTCTTTGTGGGGGTGCGCTAAAGCCTTCAGGAACATCTGAAATGGCTTGACCCAAAACAGTTAAAGCAATATTTTCTGGTAGTTTTTGAGAGAGGTAGGCTTTAATGTCTTCCGTATTGGCTGGTTTAGCAATCACTACTATGTGATTGAAACCAGCGGCTATAGCATTAAAAATGGTGTATTCTAGAAGGTATTCTCCGTTTGGTCCTAAGCCGTCGAATTGTTTTAATCCTCCGTATCTGCTACCACTTCCGGCAGCCATTATAAGTAAAGTCATAGTTGCATTATAAAACGGCTACAAGATACTACATCCTGTAGAAATTGTCTGTTTGGAAGCCTTTTTTATAAAAGATTTCCTTAATTTCAACTTCAATTTACGAATCGTTCACCCTAAAATTGCCCCCATATGTCTAGTAGAAGATCCTTTATTCAGAAATCGGCCGCTTTTGGAGCTGCCTCAGTAGTGCTTCCTAATCTCGCTTTAGGCCAGTCTTTAGGAAAAGTAAAAAATAGTGCCAATGACAAACTACAGATTGGAATTATTGGGGTGGGGCTGAGGGGAACCAACCATTTGGAAAATGCCCTAAAAAGGCAAGATGTGGTCGTAACGGCTATTGCAGATATAGATCCTAATAGAATTGCCATAGCACAAAAAATTATGGCAGAAGCAGGGGCTAAAGCGCCTCTTGTTTTTGGAAAAAACGAATTGGATTACCGGAATTTATTAGACCTAAAAACGGTAGACGCGGTGCTGATTGCCACCCCATGGCTCTGGCACACCCGCATGAGTGTAGACGCTATGAAGGCAGGTAAATTTGCAGGTGTTGAGGTGTCTGCAGCCAATACCATGGAGGAGTGCTGGGACCTGGTGAATACCCATGAGCAAACGGGCACCCACCTCATGCTGTTGGAAAATGTCAATTACAGAAGGGATGTAATGGCTGTGCTGAACATGGTTAAAGAAGGGGTTTTTGGCGAAATGTTGCACTACAGATGTGGGTACCAACACGATCTTAGGGCGGTGAAATTTAATGACGGAAAACAGCCTTATGGTGGGGGAGTAGAATTTGGCGAAAAGGCTATTTCAGAGGCCAAGTGGCGCACCCAGCATTCTGTGACTAGAAATGCAGACGTATACCCTACCCATGGACTGGGGCCAATTGCCGCTATGGCCAATATCAATAGAGGTAATAGATTTGTGTCTATGTCTTCTCATGCTACCAAGGCTGTAGGGCTTCACAAATACATTGTAGACAAAGGGGGAGCAGACCACCCAAATGCTGCAGTGCGTTTTAAACAGGGAGATATTATTACCTCTACGCTAGAAACCGCTATGGCAGAAACGATTATCATTACCCATGATTGTAATTCTCCAAGACCTTATTCCTTAGGTTTTAGGGTTCAGGGGTCTAATGGCCTTTGGGAGAAAGATGGCGACAGAATATACATAGAAGGCCAATCTGAGCCCCATCGTTGGGACGCCTCCAAAGCCTGGTTGGAAAAGTACGACCATCCGCTTTGGAAAAAATACGGGGA
>JAQWFV010000020.1 GCA_029238555.1 Flavobacteriaceae bacterium | reverse complement strand
GCAATACCCTATTGTAGATCAGTCTTTGACAGAAGATTTACCCAAAGAAGTTATTCTAATTAAAAGACCCAT
This sequence comes from Flavobacteriaceae bacterium, assembly GCA_029238555.1. The sequence goes on along the minus strand of JAQWFV010000020.1, from coordinate 18,749 downwards.
TTCCGAACCTTATAAATGGATTTCTTGGTTGTTTAAAAAAAAGACCCAACAATTGAGCCAAGGTTTGATTCAAGAAAACAAACCGAGTTTATTAGAGCGATTTATGCGGTTTGTTAGAGGTAATTTCTTTATTCCAGATGCACGGGTTTCCTGGGTAACTCCTTCAGTAGCCTTTTTGTCACAGTATATTAATGAGCAGGGTATAGAGACCATCATATCTACGGGTCCACCACATAGCATGCATCTTATTGCCAATGAATTGGTTAAGATTCATACCGAACTTAAATGGATTGCAGACTTTAGAGATCCATGGACCACCATAGGCTATCACAACGATTTATATATGACGCCCTGGGCTCGTAAGAAGCATTTAAAGCTAGAAAGTACTGTTCTACAATCTGCACACACGATTTTAACAACCAGTTATACTACTAAAGCCCTTTTTTCAAAAAAAACAGCCACCCCAATAACGGTTATTACTAACGGATTTGAACCATTTGAGAACGCGTCGCTGATAAGTCCCGAGGAAAATAAATTTAGCCTGGTTCATATTGGGTCTTTACTCTCTAAGAGAAACCCAAAAATTCTTTGGGAGGCCATAGAGGAATTGGTTACAGAAAATAAATTATTTGCCGCCCAACTCAGTCTAGATTTCGTAGGCCTAGTAAGCGATGAAGTAAAAACAACTATTGCCGCTCATGGCTTAGCATCTTATTGTAATTTTCACGGTTATATTTCTCATGATGAAGCGAGAAAGTACCAATATACCGCCCATTTATTGCTGCTTATTGAAATTGACTCTGAAGCGCATAAAGGGATTATACCTGGTAAAATTTTCGAATACCTCCAATCTTTGCGACCCATACTAGCTATTGGTCCACAGGATTGGGATGTAGCACAGCTACTTCCTGAAAATGATTTTAATGCCCTTAGGACTTATCAAGACAAGGCCAAGGTTAAATCTTTTATTGAGACTAGATTTAATGAAGGGACAGAAATTACTTCAAAAATAGATCCAGCCCTGCGCAAATACGAGCGCAAAAATTTAACGGAAGAATTGTCTAAAATCATAAAAAACTTGAAGCGATCTTAATATGGGGGTAGTGGTAAGGCAATCCATTCAAAATACTATAAGCACTTATTTGGGCTTTGGACTAGGAGCAATAAACACCTTGGTGTTGTACACCCGTATTTTACCGGTGTCTTCTTATGGACTTTTATCCATTCAGCTCTCTGTAGCTACTTTGCTATTGCCTTTGTTTCTTTTTGGACTCCCCAATACGATCATTAAATTTTATCACAAAAACACGTCTGCTGAAGAGTCTGCTAGACTCAATGCTTTTTCATTGTATTTCCCTGTGTTTTTTATCTTTTTAGCTTTTGTTTTTGTACTTACATTTAAGTCAGGTTTATTTCCATTTTTACTTCAAAAATACGCTTACGTAGCTCCTTATTCTTGGCATATTCTTGGTATAGGTATTGGAATGACTTATTTCGAGATTGGCTATGCTCAGGCAAGGGTGGTCTTAAAGACTGCTTTTGGTAATATCCTTAAAGAGATATTCCACAGGCTTTGTATTGCATTGGGTCTTATAGGTCTTTATTTGGATTGGCTAACGCTAGAACAATTCTTCGTGTTTTTGGTTGGGGTACATTTTTTAAGGGCTTTAGTGATGTATGTTTACCTCTGGCGCTATTGTGACATTTTCTTTTCTTTTAAACGTCCAGAGAAGTTAAAGTCTTATTTAAATTATAGTCTGTTTATGTTTTTAGGGGGCACTGCAGCTGTAGTCATTTTGGAAATAGACAAGCTTATGATTTATACTTTTGTCAATATTGATCAAGTGGCTTTTTATACGGTAGCTGTTTTTATGGCCACTATAGTGGGTGTTCCAGCTCGGTCTATGTATCAAATAACGGCGCCTATTACGGCTAGATTACTTCATGACAATGACTTTAAAGGTTTACAATCACTCTACAATCAAAGTTCCTTGAATTTAGCCATGGCAGCAGGGGGTGTTTTGTTACTTTTAGCCGTTAACTTGGAGACCATTTATAAGTTTATTCCTCAAGCATATGGGGGTACCACGGTCTTGGTGCTCTTAATTGGTTCCAGTAAATTTTACGACGCATTACTAGGGAATAACAATGCCATTTTATTTAACTCTCCTTATTATAAAAGTATTTTGCGATTTGGGCTATTTTTAGCAGTTGTGACGGTAGTTTTAAATTATTTTTTTATTCCAAAGTTTGGTATAATGGGCGCTGCAATAGCTTCTTTTTTAGCGATAAGCTTATACGACACCGCCAAAGTAATTTATGTAAATGTCAAGTATAATATGCACCCTTTTAGTAGAGGAACCGCTTACTTGCTCATTATTATTGCAGCTTCTTATACATTGGCCCAATGGATCCCAAACCTAGAAAATAGGTATATGTCTATTGGGGTAAATACCATTTTCACAGCTATTATTTACGTTGGATTACTGTATTTTTCCAAATTGTCAGCAACTTTTAACGGCCTTGTGAATAGGGGCAAAAAGAGGCTGTTTTAACAGACTTATATTACAATTTCTCTTTCAAATAAACAGCGGTGACAGAGTTTTTATCTTTGACCAAAACTTCTGGGGGGCCTTGGGCAATGACTTGCCCTCCATGGATTCCACCACCAGGACCTAGGTCAATAATATGATCTGCACACTTGATCAAATCTATATTGTGTTCAATAACCACCATGGAATGCCCTTTGTCTAAAAGGGCATTAAAGGCCCCTAACAAGCGGTTAATGTCATGAAAGTGAAGCCCGGTTGTGGGCTCGTCAAATATAAATAAGGTCTTGTCTTTGGTATTGCCCTTTACTAAAAATGAGGCCAGTTTTATACGTTGTGCTTCTCCACCAGATAGGGTAGAGGAGGATTGACCTAAAGCCACATACCCCAGTCCAACGTCTTCAAGCGCTTGAATCTTTTGGCAGAGTTTGTTTTCTCCATGAAGTTTAAAGAATGCCAATGCGTCTGAAACAGTCATTTGCAGTACATCAAAGATGGACTTGTCGTGAAATTTCACTTCTAAGACCTCTTTTTTGAATCTTTTACCCTCACAGGCATCGCACCCTAGGTGCACATCTGCCATAAACTGCATTTCAACAGTGATTTCTCCTTCTCCCTTACATTTTTCACAGCGCCCTCCTTCTACATTAAAAGAAAAGTGTTTGGGTAGGAAACCCCTGAGTTTGCTCATAGGTGCTTTTGAAAAAATAGCCCTAATATCGTCATAAGCCTTTAAATAGGTTACCGGGTTAGATCTAGAAGACCTTCCAATGGGGTTTTGGTCTATATACTCCACATGTTTAAGATTTTTATGCTGCATCTCATAACTGCTGTGCTGACCAATTTTCATTCCAAATCCTCCAAGTTCCTTCTGAACAATGGGATAGAGTAATTTTTTAACTAAGGTAGATTTTCCTGATCCCGAAACCCCTGTAATGATGGTGAGCATTCCTAAGGGAATAGTAAGGTCTATGTTTTGAAGGTTGTGTTCTCTACCACCCTTAATTTTCACGTATTGATCAGAGCTCCTTCTTTTTTTTGGTAGTGGAATTTCCATTCTACCATCTAAATATTGGGCAGTTAGGGTATTTGTTTTTAATAGTTCCTTAAGGGTCCCTTGCGCCACCAATTCTCCTCCTAGTGTTCCAGCCTCAGGACCAATGTCAAAAACAAGGTCTGCAGCTTTCATAATATCTTCATCGTGCTCTACCACTATGACTGTATTTCCAAGGTCTCTTAAGCGTTTGAGTACTTCAATTAAGTTTGTAGTGTCTTTCGGGTGCAAGCCTATACTGGGCTCATCTAAAATATACATGGATCCCACCAAACTACTCCCCAAAGAGGTTGCTAGGTTAATTCGCTGACTTTCTCCTCCAGACAATGTATTGGATTTTCTATTTAAAGTAAGGTAGTTTAATCCTACCTGGCTCAAGAAAGAAAGCCTACTGTGTATCTCTGCTAAAATTCTTTTAGAAATATCTGTGTCGATTTTACTCAGTGTTAATTGATTGAAAAACAATTGCAGCTTGTCTATTGGCATTGCGACCAATTCGCCAATATGTTTTCCACCAACTTGGACATAAAATGATTCTTTTTTAAGCCTAGCACCCTGGCATTTATTACAAATTGTTTTCCCTCTATATCTAGAGAGCATGACCCTATTTTGAATTTTATAGCTTTTTTCTTCTAGTGTCTGGAAAAAAGAATGAATTCCCTTAAAGGTTTTATTGCCATTCCAAACTAATTCTTTTTGCGTCTCAGATAATTCAAACCAAGGCTTGTGAATGGGTATATTAGACGCTGCAGCGTTTTCAATGAGCTTGTCTTTGTGCTTACTCATGCTTTCTCCTCTCCAGGGCGCAATGGTATTTTCATAGATAGATAAGCCTGAATTGGGGATAACCAGATCTGGATCTATGCCCATAATATCTCCATATCCTTCACAGGCATCACATGCTCCGTAGGGATTATTAAAACTGAATAGGTGTAGAGAAGGTATGGTGAATTCTTGTCCGTCTAGAGCAAAAAGATTACTAAAATCTACTTTTTCTTTAGTGCTTAAATCTCTGACAATACAGTGCCCTTTGCCTTCAAAAAATGCAGCTTCAATAGCGGAAGCGAGCCTATTGAAATAATCTTCATCATCTGCGGTAACTATTCTGTCTACCACTAGATTAAACTTATTTGGAAGCTTGGTAATTTCTGATGAAATTCGAATCACTTCCCCTTTGACCTCTATCCTGGCAAAACCTTGTTTTGAAAACAATTGGACCATTTTTACAGGGTCTTTGTCTTCGGGTACTTCAATGGGAGCTAAAAGCAATAATTTATGCTTTAGAGGGAATGTTTTAATGTGATGGACAACATCTGACACCAAGTGTTTCTTAACTTCCTTTCCACTGATGGGCGAATACGTTTTCCCTATTCTAGCGAATAACAACTTAAGATAGTCGTAAATTTCAGTAGAAGTCCCCACTGTAGATCTAGGATTGCTAGTGTTTACTTTTTGTTCTATAGCAATTGCTGGGGCAATTCCCTTAATGTAGTCTACTTGAGGTTTGTCTAATTTCCCCAAAAATTGTCTGGCATAAGCAGACAAACTTTCCACATACCTTCTTTGTCCTTCTGCGTATAGGGTGTCAAAAGCTAGAGAAGATTTTCCTGAGCCTGAGAGACCTGTGATTACTATGAAATTATTTCTAGGAAGTACAACATCTATATTTTTTAAGTTGTGCAATTTGGCCCCTTTAATGATGATATTCTTTTTAGGGTCTATTTCTTCTAGGTTTTTATAGGGTGTTTTAGTATTCAGGGTCATAGGAAGTATAGGAGAATGTTTCAAAAACAATTAAGTTTTAAAGATAAGTGATTTACTATATTTTTTTAATATATTTGAGTGTAATATTTAATTGTTAGCCTATAAAACACGGATACTTTTAACCATCATGAATTTTTTCTAGTCCCATAATTTTTTAGGGACATGATTAATTTGTGTCTAATTTGTATCTTATGCGTACCATTTTAAATAATACACAATCCAATAATTTTAACGCTACAGTTCTTACTGACAGTCAATTAGTTTCAGACTATTTGCTTGGAAACCGAAATGCTTTGTCTCTTTTAGTAGAGAGACATAGGGCAAAGACCTATAGGTTTATATATACTAAGGTTCAAGATGCAGAGCTCGCCTCTGACATTGTTCAAGATACGTTTTTAAAAGTGATCAAAACCCTAGATAAAGGGGGCTATAGAGATGAAGGTAAGTTTATATCATGGGTCATGAGAATTGCCCACAACCTTGTAATTGACCACTTTAGGCGTCTAAAAAAAATGCCTATGACTTATGAAAAGTCCGATTATTCTGTCTTTTCATTTTTATCGGATTCCTCAAAAACAAAGGAAGAAACAATGATTCAGGAGCACATTGAGTCTAATTTACACCATATCATAAATTGTTTGCCAGCAGACCAATTGGAGGTAGTTTCCCTGAGAATCTTTAAAGAACTTAGTTTTAAAGAAATATCGGAACAAACTGGCGTTAGTATTAATACAGCGCTCGGTAGAATGAGGTATGCACTGATAAATATTAGAAAAATGGCCTCAGAAAATCAGATAGACCTCTTGGCGTCTTAGCGTAATTTACGCGCTAGCATGGCCATCTTATTGTAGGGCTTTATGTGAATACTTATCGCTTTTTCTTTAAATATTGATCAATCACTGTCTTGCGACCAATCGTTTTTGTGATAATATCTTTGTCAAGATCCCAGCCTCTAGCTGGTGAGTATTCTCTTCCGTACCAAATAATTTGTAAATGAAGGTCGTTCCAAAGCGCTTTTGGAAATAATCGCTTAGCGTCCTTCTCTGTTTGCACCACATTTTTTCCATTAGTAAACCCCCACCGATACATTAATCTATGGATGTGAGTGTCTACAGGAAATGCAGGAATTCCAAAGGCTTGTGCCACTACTACACTAGCGGTTTTATGTCCTACTGCAGGGAATGTCTCAAGTATTTCTATATCCTGAGGCACTATCCCGTTGTGTGCCTCTACGAGAATTTTAGAAAGTCCATAAATACCCTTTGCTTTCATGGGGGAGAGTCCTACAGGTCTAATAATGTCTTGAATCTCTTTGACACTTAGTTTTACCATATCAAAGGGATTATCTGCTTTTTTAAATAGTAGTGGTGTAATTTTATTTACCCTTACATCCGTGCTTTGGGCAGACAACAATACAGCTATTAAAAGGGTATAGGGATCTTTATGATCCAAAGGGATGGGTATTTCAGGGTATAAATCCCTTAAGGTATTTATGGTGAAATTTACTTTTTCTAGTTTGGTCATTAATGAGTAATTTTAGAAAAATAACAATAATTTTCGTTTGTTTTTTATTACAAGCGTTAAAAGCTAAAAATTGCTAAGATGAAAACACTACAAGTAGGAGACAAAGTTCCCTCATTTACTGCGGTTACCCAAGATGGAAGCCCATTCAACTTATCAGATTATAACGACACTAAATTAGTGGTTTTTTTCTACCCTAAGGCAAGCACACCTGGATGTACTGCAGAGGCTTGTGATTTAAGAGATCATTATGAAGTACTCAATGAGAAGGGCTACAGTATTGTAGGTGTCAGTGCAGATGACACCAATAAGCAAACTAAGTTTAGAGATAAATATAGTTTTCCATTTCCATTATTAGCAGACACTGATAAATCTGTGATTACTGCTTTTGGGGTATGGGGTCCAAAAAAGTTTATGGGAAGAGAGTACGATGGTATTCACAGAATGACTTTTGTAGTTGAAAAAGGAGTGGTTTCGCATGTCATTGATAAGGTTAAAACAAAAGAGCACTCCGCACAGATATTGGCGTTGTAGCTTTAAAAAAAAAAGGCCAATGTGCATGAAACACAGTGGCCTTTAAATTTTAATAAAAAGTCAATATATTTTTAAGGTTGTGAAGTTTAAGTTTTAATTCAAAACTAATATATTTTTAACGTTGTGAAAATGAAGTTTTAAAATAAGGCCTTTATGCTTTTAGCGCTTTGGCTTTATTTTGAAACAAATCCTTTTGTTTTATGAGCTCAGCGATACCCTTAGGCAATTCATCTTCCCAACCAGGGGTATTGTTGGCAATCATTTCAAATACCTTTCTGGAAAAAATATCCAATACTTCTGGTTCGTAATCTATGATGTCCATTACTTTGCCATTGTATTTAAAGAATTTATAAAGCTCCTTCATTCTTGGGTGAACCTTTACGCTGTTTGAGGTCAGAATTTCACCAGTTTCCTGGTCTTTCATGGGATATAAATACACTTTAAGGTCTTTAAAGAACAGTTTTCCAAAAGCTTCTAAAATGCCTCCACTGAGGTGTCTGTAATATTTCTCGTCAAAAATGTCCACTAGGTTATTAACCCCCATGGTTAAGCCAATCTTAGCTTTTGTGTAATTATTGAAATACTCTACAAGCTTGTAATATTCTTGGAATTTAGAAATAAGTACGGTATGGCCTAATGAACAGAGAAGTTCTGCGCGGTCCATAAAATCCTGTTCGTCTATTTCTCCTGAGGCCTTTAAGTTGGATAAGGTAATTTCAAATATAACAATCGTATTGTCAGGATCTACTGTAGCCTCTTTTCTAAATATATCGAATGACTTTTCAAACATATCCATATTAACCTTGGTAACGGGTCTGAAACTACCTCTCAAGGCAAGTATATTTTTCTTGTAAAGCACCGCTGCAGGAAGTAAGTTATTTCCGTCAGGACCGAACATTACTGCATCTGTCATATTATTTTTAATGAGTTCTAGACTCATTAGCCTATTGTCTACATTCTTAAAGTTAGGCCCTGAAAAATTAATCATATCTATCTCTAGAATGTCTTTTTCAATATGATCGTATAAATACTTTAATATTTTTTTTGGCTTATCGTATTTGTAGAAAGCACCATAAATAAGGTTAACGCCCAAAACACCTAAGGTTTCTTGTTGGAGTCTTGCCTCGTTTTGCTTAAACCTCACATGAAGTATTATCTCATCTAATTCCTTTTGATTAGGATCTAATTGAAATTTAATTCCAACCCATCCATGTCCTTTGAATTTTTTGGCAAAATCTATGGTTGCTACAGTATTTGCATATGAAAAGAATAGTCTGTCTGGATGAGATTTTCTACTAATTCTGTCCTCCATGAGATTCATTTCATGGGCCAGCATCTTTTTTAATCTTGGCTGGGTTACATATCTTCCGTCGTCTTCAATGCCATAAATGGCATCACTAAAATCCTTGTCATAGGCACTCATAGCTTTGGCTATAGTTCCTGAGGCGCCTCCAGCTCTAAAAAAATGCCTAGCAGTTTCTTGTCCAGCACCAATTTCAGAGAAAGTTCCATAAATGTCAGGATTCAAATTAATCCTGAGTGTTTTTGCCTTTGTAGAAGGTATATTGGTGAAAGCAGTTTCTTTTTTCAAAACAGAAGCCATGTAGATTGTTTTAATTGCAACAAAGTTAAAAAGATTGTAGAAGCTAATCCCTATTAAAATCATAAATTTGAAAAAAATAAAGCTTTTGACTGTTCGTTTTTTAGGTACTGGAACTTCTCAAGGAATCCCTGTAATTGGGAGCAATCACCCTGTGTGTTTAAGTGACAATCCTAAAGACAAAAGACTGCGTGTATCTGTACTAATATCATGGGATCATTTTAATTATGTCATTGACTGTGGTCCAGATTTTAGGGCGCAAATGTTAGCGGCTAACCCAACATCTTTAGAGGGCTTAATATTTACCCATGAACATGCTGATCATACAGCTGGTTTGGACGACATTAGACCTTTTTTCTTTAGACAGGGTGCTATTCCAATTTATGCACACAAACGCGTATTAAAGTCTTTAAAGAAACGCTTTGGCTATATTTTTAATGAGGCCAATAAATATCCTGGTGCACCTTCAGTAGTTTCCCATAGGGTTAAAAAAAACAGTCCTTTTACGCTCAACGGAAAACAAGTTATTCCTATTAATGCAAAGCACAATACTTTACAGGTATTTGGTTACAGAATAGATGCATTCGCTTATTTAACGGATATTAAAACCATTTCAGCATTCGAAACCTCTAAACTATCAGGACTAGAAGTTCTTGTGGTGAATGCACTGAGAGAAGAGCCACACTACAGTCATTTTAATTTAGAGGAAGCCATAGTATTCGCCCAAAGGGTAGGTGCCAAAAAAACCTATTTCACTCACATAAGCCATCATTTGGGTTTTCACGATCAGGTAGCATTAAAACTTCCAGAAAACATTTACTTGGCTTATGATTCACTCACTATATCTATTTAACTATGAAGTCAAGAATTTTTATGTACCTGTTTATTTTCACTGCATTGATTGCACTATATCAATTTAAAAGTGCCTCAAATTATGTAGAAAATACACAGCTAGCCCTTGCAAAATACCAAGAAACTGCAGAAGAACAGATAAAAGTTTCTGCCAAGGTTAAATCCCTTGAAGCACAATTGGAAATGACTCAATTATTTGATCTAAAGTACAATCAAGAGGGACTATTGTTGTTGGAAAATCAGTATGAGGGACCACAAGAGATCAGTGATTTTATTTCAGATGCACTTATTCAAACTAATATAAACAAAGAATTACAACACGCTTTAATACCATTTAAGTCCAAAAAGGCAAAATTTGCGTTTAATTCCATAAAGGTCTTGAACCATAAATGGCTCATTGCAAACTTTACAGACGGTGCCATTTGGGGGGAAGCTATTTTAAAGTTTTCTATAAATAAGGACGTAGTTAATTTCACCACAGAAGACGCGTTTCTTTACAGATAATAATTACACTATTGTAACCATTCCAAAAGATCTGCAAAATTTTGTGGAGACACGCCATGTCCAATAGGGTAAGATTTAAAGCTGTGCTCTATTCCTATGGCATTGAGTTGTGAGGGAATTTTTTCTGCCCAATCAAACGGAATTACTTGGTCTTGTGTTCCATGTGAAGCGAATATATGGATATTTTTATAGGCTTCAATATTCCCTTTAGCTTCTGCTAAGGCCTCGTTAATATAGCCACTTAAGCATATAAATTTATGATAAAATTCAGGGTATTGGAAGGCCAATGCATAGCTTAAAATGCTTCCTTGGCTAAAACCTAATACGCAAATTTTATTCCTATCTAAATGGCTTTCTTTGCACTTTTCTTGAATAAAATTATGAAGTAAATCTCTGGATACCACCCCCTGCTCAAGATCTGACCATTTCCCCTTTTCAGCGTCAAAATTTATTGCATACCAGGCATTTCCATAAGGCTGCATAGGGTAGGGGGCTCTTACAGAGATAATATGATAATGTTCGGGAATTCCTTCAGCGAAAGAAAATAAATCATTTTCATCGCTGCCATAGCCATGGACTAAAAAGAGTGGAATAGCATTATCCTTTGAAGATTTGGCCGGTCTTTCAATACAATATAAAGGCTGGTCCATACTATCTAATAAATGTAAACCACTGTTGAAAGTAAGCTCCAATGAAGGGCAAGGAATTTTTAGTGTTTTGAATTGCGGAATAAAAACCAAACCCCCACAGTAATAAATACATGACGTATAATCCTAGAAAGGCAAATTCATTAAACCACTGACTAATAAATAGGGCAAATGCATGAAATAATAAATGAACTCCAAAGGCTTGTCTTATATGAAATCTAGAAAAAACCTCCGGCTTGTTATTGTGCATACTGATCGCTATTATAGCCCCTATTATAGTGAAGTAAGCGATAATAGCTGGCTTTTTGCCTTTAATTTCTTCTTGTATTCCCATCATTAAATAGTTGTAATATGTTCATTTACTACCGTTCCTATTGCCTTACCTTTTAATAGTGCTCCTAGATAAAGAGAGTTCTTGGAACTAGCATATAGATCTTCTACTGTTTGTGTGTATTCTATACTAGGATCAAATAGTGATAGATTCGCCTTGTGACCTTCTGAAATAGTAGGTTTCTCTAAGTTGAAGCGCTCATAGCCCCGCTGCAAAATTTCAACAGCTTGAGTTGTAGTGTATAATGAATTCAGTACGCCAAATGCAGCTTCTAAGCCTAAAGAGCCATAATGTGCGTGATCAAAAGCAATGTTTTTTAATTCAATATCTAACGGATTGTGGTCTGTAGTCATAAAATCTATAGAACCTTCTAACAAAGCTTTTTGTAGCGCTTTTTGATCCTCTTTAGATCTTAGAGGAGGGGTTATTTTAGCATTTGTGTCAAAATCAATTAAGGCACTTTCATTGGCAAATAGGTGGTGTAAAGACACACTACAACTAATATCTAAACCTTCTTTTTTAGCTGCTTTTATTAATGATACACTCTCCTTTGAAGAAATGGTAGGAATATGTAGTTTTCCTCCACTATACCTTAAAAGATGAATATCTCTTTGAATTTGTAAGTGCTCAGATAAGCTCGGATCTGTTTTTAATCCCAGTTGAGTAGCTACCACGCCTTCATGGGCCAAACCACTATTAGAGATTTTAGATGTTTTTGGAAAGCTAAAAACCAATCCATTGAATGATTGTGTGTATTGCAGCGCAATTTTGAGTAAGTTAGGATTATCAATCGGGGCGTTGTAATCATAAAAACCTATGGCCCCTTGTCTTTGCATGTCGAACAACTCGGCTAAATCCTGACCTTTTGCTCCTTTTGTTAGTGTCCCTAAGGGGTGAACATTTATTGGGGCTTTCAATGCCGCATTTCTAAGATATCCAATAGCGTTCTGTTGGTCGGGTACCGGATCTGTATTGGGATTTAAAAAAACAGTACTAAAACCACTTTTGGCAGCTGTTAAAACACCATTTTTAAAATTTTCTCTGGACTCATATCCAGGTTCTCCAACACTAACACCAGTGTCTAACCAGCCAGCTGAGACATGTAAGTTATTTAATGCAAGCGTTTGGTCTGCTTTAAAATCTTTAATTTTCGGGCTTATTTTTATGATAACACCGTCTTTTACGGCTATATCTACTATTTTTAAATGAATACTTGGATTAGATTCTTCTACTATTGTGGCGTCCTTAATTAATATATTCATTAGAGTAGATTTAGATGTGAGCCTTTAAAAGTCATACAAAAATAACAAACCATTTACAATTGTCAATTCTAATTGGTTAAATATCGCTTTTCGTTTATTTAAAAGAAGGTCCAATGGTGTTTAACAAGACCTTTTTCATTATTTCATATCCCTTTTCGTTAGGATGAACACCGTCAGAACCCAAAGATAATTTTAAACCATTTTTATCATCAGACATTTCAGAGAAATAATCTATGTATTTATAGTTTTTTTCTACTGCTAATGTCTTTAGCATGTTATTTAGAGCTAGAATTTTTGGTACAGGTTTTAATCCTGGTTTCCATGGATAATCATAAACAGGCAATACACTGCACAAGAACACCTCAATCTTATTTAAGGCAGCCAATCCAGCCATACTTTTTATTTGATTAAAGATCTCTTGAACACTCATGGGGCCAGTATTTCCAGCAATGTCATTTGTGCCAGCTAGAATAATCACTCCTTTGGGCTTGAGATCTAATACATCTTGTTTAAAACGGACGAGCATTTGTGGGGTAGTTTGGCCACTGATCCCTCTGTTAATATAATTAGTACTGCCAAATAAGTTTGGGTCAAACGACTTCCATCCCTCTGTAATAGAATTGCCCATAAACACTAGTTTTACAGGTGCATTGTCTGCTATAATACGTTCATTTTCTGCTTTAAAACGCGCTACATTTGCCCACTCCTGAGCATTTATTTGGCTAAATATTACACAGGTCAAGAGGCTTAACAATGTTTTCATTTAATTCGTGTATTTAGCCGCTTTATTCCCTGGAAGACTATTTTTAATAAACTGACGAATATCTTCATTCGCGTTTTTTAGATCTTCTCTTCTCAAGTACATCATATGACCGCTTTCATACCCTTTAAAACTCAACCTGTTTTTCATTCTTCCAGAAGGGTCTAACTGCCACATATTGTATTTTGCGTTAAAGTAGGTGGTAGCTCCGTCAAAATAACCAGACTGCGTCATGACATGTAAATAAGGGTTTTGCGCCATGGCTTGTCTCAGGTTTTCTCCTGTGTTGTCTCCACTTCTGTCCCAGGGACGTACAGGGCCAAACATATTGTATTTAATGTCAGTTTTAAAGTTTAGTTCTTCTTGTAAGTAATAGTTTATGGCTGGCGTAAAGGAGTGTAACCACGAGGTGAGTTCAGAGTTATAGTCGGGTCTTTCACCAGCACTTTTTCGATCTATTCCTAAATATCTTGAGTCCAGTCTTCCTATGGTATACCCGTCTTCTCTTAATAATTCTTTCCAGAAATAAGGGTAGGGGATCTCTAAATTATGATCGAGATAAACACTTGGCTTAATTCCTGAATAATAGCCCATTTTTTCTGCTAAAGCCTCTTTCTTACTCGTTTCTAAGAAACCGCCCATGACCATTGCAGGTAAAACGGTATTTATGGTGTAAGCCTCCACTTCTTCTAATACTTCTGTAAGCGGCTTAGTTTGAAGCGCACTTGGAAGTTTTTTCTGGTACCAGGCAGCTGCAGCAAAATAAGGAAGCCTATTGGCTACTTCTACAGGACCTTCTCGGTCTATTCCAAGTTCTGTTGGAGAAACTAAAATAACGCCATTTAAATACATCCATTGGTTGTTTTGCAAGGCTAAGGCTAATCCTGAAACCCTTGTAGTTCCATAGCTTTCTCCAATTAAATATTTTGGAGATGACCAGCGGTTATTTCTAGTGACAAAGGTATTGAGCCACTCCGCTAAATAAGCAATATCTGCATTAACGCCAAAAAATTTACTTCGGTCTACCTCTTTTCCGGTGGCTGGAATGGTTCTTGAATATCCCGTATTTACGGGGTTTACATATACAATATCTGCAATATCTAGAATAGAATAAGGATTGTTAGATATTCCATAGGGTTGCACGGGGTATCCTTCTGAATCAATGTTTAATACTCTAGGACCTGTATAGGCCAAATGCATCCAAACAGAACCTGAACCCGGACCTCCATTAAAAGATATCACCAAAGGTCTTTGGGATCTATTACTCACATTGTCTTTGGTGTAATAGGTATAATGTAAACTAGCGATAGGATCACCATTTTCATCCCAAACAGGTTGTGTTCCTGTAGTGGCTGTATAGTTAAAGGAATCCGTTTGGGTAGTGAGCTTGTGTTTTGTAGTTACTGTAGTATCTACAGGAAGTGTCCTAGTTTGACTCCAACAGATTGCCGTAAATGAAAAAAGAATGACAGAAAAAAATACTTTGAATCTCATAGTGGATGGTTTGGTTTTTTATGTCACCTAATTTAATAAAATAAATTGAAATTAATAGGTTTAAAACCCTTCAAAAACACCTAATCCAAAAAGGGCAAAATCATATTTAACAGGGTCTATTGGATCTAAATCCCTCAATGACTGATCTAATTCAATGACTGCTTTAGCGTCGTTTTGCGTTCTTTTTAATAGCCCTAATTTTCTGGCAACTCGGCCGCTGTGCACATCTAATGGACAAGATAGTTCACTTGGAGAAATCTTTTGCCAAATACCAAAGTCTACTTTTTCTCTTGGATTCCTGACCATCCATCTCAAAAACATATTGAGCCTTTTGGCAGCTGAACCTTTTAAGGGATCAGAAACATGCTTAGTAGTTCTTTGTTCATGTGGAATACTAAAAAAAATAGTTTTAAAAAGGCTAATGTTTTCCTGCAGAGGTTTGTTCGGTTGTGTTAAAAAAGCGTTTTCCAGACCATCGTGGTGTAAATAGATATTTTTAAGTGCTTTGCAAAAACCTATGGCATCTGTTCCATTAAAAGTCCGGTGCTTAAAATGGTGAAGCGCGTCATAGTCACTTTGCTGGGCATTTAAAATAAAGTCAAAAGGGGTGTGATCCATTAAATCCATTAAAGAATGGGCGTTTTTTAAGATACTTTTTCTATTCCCCCACGAAATAGTAGCCGTTAAAAATGCACTAATTTCTATATCTTCTTTTTGATTAAATAAATAGGGTATTTGTAAAGGATCTGAGTCTATAAAAGACGGTTCTTGGTATTGAATGACCTTTTCTTCTAAAAACGATATTAGGCTTTCTCTGTCCATTATTGTACCATATGACCGTCTACCATAGTAAATGTTCTGTCTGCCATTTTGGCTAATGACTCATTGTGTGTTACAAGCACGAATGTTTGCTTGTAGGTATCTCTTAGCTTAAAAAAAAGCTGATGCAGCACTTGTGCACTCTCTGAATCGAGATTACCGCTTGGTTCATCTGCAAATACCACAGCAGGTTTATTGATTAAAGCCCTTGCTACAGCTACTCTTTGTTGTTCCCCACCAGACAGGGCATCTGGCTTGTGGTGTATTCTGTCTAAAAGTCCAAGAAAACTAAGTAACTCAGTAGCGTCTTTTGTAGCCTGCTCTTTGGAGGCGCCATGAATATATGCAGGAATACACACATTTTCAATGGCTGTAAACTCTGGGAGCAATTGATGAAATTGAAAAATAAAGCCTATGTTTTTATTTCTGAATGCGGCCAGTTCTTTTGCGTTTAACAGTGGAACATTTTTGTGGTTTATTTCAATAACGGCATTCTTATTGCTTGGTTGTTCTAAGGTTCCCAATATTTGTAATAGCGTTGTTTTTCCCGCGCCAGAGGCACCAACAATAGCCACTATTTCTCCTTCATTAATATGGATGTTCACCCCTTTGAGAACTTCAAGTTCTCCATATGATTTTCGAATATTATTCGCTTTGATCATCTAAAAATATTTCTGTATTTAAAAAGTAAATATAAGGATTCAGATGGTCTCCAGTTTATTCTTGGGAAATTTATAGTAATGGGATGATTAATTTATTGTAAATTTGTTTATAGTTATAATAAAAATATTAAACAAAATAATGTCTTATACCCATTTAGATTCATACGACGCTCCCATTACTGAAAGTGTTAAAAAAAATTACGACCACATATTAAATGCCATAGGCGAGGACCCTTCTAGAGAGGGTTTGCTAAAAACACCTGAGAGAGCTGCTAAAGCCATGCAGTTTTTGACACAAGGTTATGATCAAGATCCTGAGGCAATTTTAAGAGGTGCAATGTTTAAAGAAGATTATGACGACATGGTGATTATCAAGGACATTGAACTGTATTCGATGTGTGAACACCATATGCTGCCTTTTTTTGGTAAAGCTCATATTGCTTACATACCAAATGGACATATTGTTGGTTTGAGCAAAATTCCAAGAATAGTAGATGTTTTCGCAAGGCGCCTTCAAGTGCAAGAGCGTTTAACCCATGATATTTTAGAGTGCATTAATACAACGCTAGATCCTAAAGGTGTAGCGGTTGTTATAGAAGCCTCTCATATGTGTATGATGATGAGAGGGGTACAAAAGCAAAACTCTGTTACAACAACTTCTGGATTTAGAGGGCTTTTCGAAAAAACAGCTACGAGAAACGAATTCATGAAATTGATTAGCAGTAGTCTGTCTTAAAAATGACAGGAGCATTATTATCAATGATTTCTCAGCGATATTTGTGAAACATTTTTTGGCTTTCTTAAAAATGAATAAGTTTGTTATATGATAGAGTATATAGACGTTATTGTAAGCACCATAAGTGGTAGTTTTCGTTGGTTTTATAGATCCATCATTTTCGATGTTCCCTGGAATCAAAATTATTTTTGGGGGCTAACATTAATCTCCCTTGTTGTATGGGGTTTGGAATTACTATTTCCATGGCGTAAAGAGCAAAAGGTTTTTAGGAAAGACTTTTGGCTGGACGCGGCCTATATGTATTTTAATTTTTTTGTGTTCTCAAGTGTTATTAGTGGTTTATATGTCATTCTGGGAAATCTTTTTTCTGCCTACGGTATGACCATCCATTCTATTGCCTTACTAGATGTAAATCAATTACCGGCTTGGTTGGGTCTTTTGGTGTTCTTTGTTCTTCTAGATTTTGTTCAATGGTTCACGCATATTGCGCTTCACAAGGTTCCGTTCTTTTGGCAGTTCCACAAAGTGCATCATTCCGTGAAAGAAATGGGTTTTGCAGCTCATTTGAGGTATCATTGGATGGAGAACATTCTTTACAAACCATTAAAGACCTTAGCCATTATGTTATTGGGAGGTTTTGAGCCAGAACAAGCCTTTGTTGTTCATTTTATCTCAATTGCCATTGGTCATTTAAATCATGCGAATTTAGCCCTTGATTGGGGGCCTCTAAAATACTTGATCAATAATCCAGTAATGCACCTTTATCACCATGCAAAATCACTTCCTGAAGGTCGTTTTGGCGTGAATTTTGGAATCAGTTTAAGCCTTTGGGACTATCTATTCAATACGTATTACTTACCCAAAAAAAATCCCCACCTAACCCTGGGGTTCGATGGGGATGAAAATTTCCCAAAAGACTTTATAAATCAAAACCTAAGCGGTTTTAAAAAGTAGTTTTTATTCTACAGAAACACTAAAATTAACAGCTACATCTGTTTCCCCTCCAGCATCTAAAATTCCAGTATTTGGTTTTTTAGGTTCATGTCTCAAGGTAAGTCCCAATGTTGCATTTCCAGAGTTTCCTGTTGTTAAAGTGAAAACGAGCCCCAATGGGTTCCCACTTGAATCTGTATCTAAAGTTACCACTGAACTTATAGGCGAAGTAAATGAGTAAAATACTTGGTGCTCTTCTGCTTCTTCTGCCACTTCTTCTGTAATATCTTCTACTGGAGATATAGATTCATTTAAAAACTTAACAGCACCTGAATAAGTGGTGTCAGAGTTTAATGAGCCTTGTACCGATATTACAGGTTCGTTTGGCCCGTCTCCATCTAGATCTACTGAACTTAAAGTAACTGTGTCACTTCCAGATTGAAGCGTTACAATTACCGAGGTAATAACTTCTTCCTCTTGGATGAGTTCAGGGCTATCATTGTCACTACAAGATAAAAATGATATCAATAGGGAAAGGGTTAATAGGGTAGATAAAATCTTTTTCATACGATGTGATTTAGTTTAATTAAAAATTGATTTGAAATTGTAATTGAAAGTTTATGCCCAATTCATTCGAAAAATATCGAAGTCTATTGAGGTAATTTTGATAATTTAAATTGGTGAGGTTTTCACCGCTAAGTCTTATTTTATATTGGGTGGTACCGCT
>JAQWFV010000018.1 GCA_029238555.1 Flavobacteriaceae bacterium | reverse complement strand
GCTAAAACAAAGTGAAGGTCTATTTCTTTTAGCAATTAATGATTTTTGATCTTTAAGGGCTTCTGCGCTAATAATATCATTAGAACTTCCATCATTAGAAAATGATTTCTGATGAGAAGCATGGCTAAAAAAGTGCACTACCTCAGTAAGGTGCGACACTCCTATAATTGCTATCCCTTCAATCAATCTTGCTTCTGATGCGTTTTCCTTTGGTATGACTATACCCTTAAAGCCTTCTTCTAAAGCTTGAATGGCCATGGCCAAAACACCTTTTACAGGGAGAATACTTCCATCTAAGGACAATTCTCCCATAATTAAATAATCTTTTGAATCAAGCCCTTTTAACTGTGAGGAAGCCAATAGAATTCCAAGAGCCAGTGTAAGGTCGTAAGCAGCACCTTCCTTTTTTAAGGCCGCAGGGGCCATATTAATCGTGATCTTTTTACCCGGAATTCTATAACCATTGTTTAAAAGTGCTGCTGCAATCCTATAATGGCTCTCTTTGACTGCATTGTCTGGCATTCCAACTAAATGATATCCAATGCCAATAGCCATGTGGACTTCTATAGTAATAGTTACTGCGCTAATCCCAAATACAGCGCTCCCATAAAGTTTTGTAAGCATCTTATATGATTTTTCAATAAGGTACCTAAAAGTATCTACGGAGAAGAGACTACTCTACATAAAGCGAACTGACTGGGATGAATGAATTTTACAATATAATTATCTAGAGGGTTTCAAAACCAATTTAGAAGACTGGTTTTTAATTTCTTCTTTATTGAGTAGCAAAGTTCTAAAACCACCATTTCTGTAAAGCTGTGCCTGATCTTCATAGTGAGCGCTAAATGGATTTCCTGATTGCCCAGTAGGTAAAATCCCCAGAGCGTGTTCTATGTCTGAGAAATCAATCACCCTTCTGGTTGAAGGACCTTGATTCGCTTTAAAGCCACCAGATTCAGTATAACTAAAACCAGTATTATTAACAACCTCCTTAGATCCGCTGATGGGAAAAGGACCTACATTAAAAAAGCTTCTCAAAGCCGCTATTTTTCCTATGGGATGTTCGTGTTCTACGGTGTGAATTTTACCCCAATTCCATTGCTTGGGATCATTTCCAAAACTATCAGAAAGGTCTTTAAAAGCTATTTTAAAAGAAGATTTTAGCAAGTCAGTTTTAGTTTCTATTTCAACAGTATTGATGTTGTCAAACCAAATGCTTTCTGCCTTTTTGGCCATAGGTGCAATAGCTCTTTTAAAAAAATGTGTAGATTGAATGGCTTTAAATTGGGTTTCTCCTAACTCATCTAAAAACACTGCCTTTAGAAAATAATATTCCCACTTATGAAATAAAGCAGCTGCTGTGGTCGCTTCGGGATAATCACCTTCCCAAGATTGTAAATCATTATAAGCCCATTGCTCGTCTTCACCTAAAGACGCAAAAAAGGAGGAATCCTCTTTTAGAGCCCTATTAAAGTCTACTATAATTTCAGGATTTACTGAAGAGGTGTGGTCTAAAATCATATTTGAAACACTGGACTTATCCCAATCATCTTTTGGATCTAAAAGTGTTACAATTCTCTTGGCCCTGTTTTCTGGCAAATAATAGCCAGGGTATGTTTCTCCCGAGGGGAATAAGGGCGCATTATTGGCAGAATACACATAGTTCCAAGAGGGGTTTTCTGACATAGGATTTTCAGAAAAATCTGTATAGCTTATTTTTTCTTGCGCTGCAGTGGAACCGTCTAAAACAAATTTAGAAGAAGTACCAGATGGAAGTTCGTAAAGTGCCGCTGTGGCCCACCAAGCAATATTTCCTTCGCTATCTCCATACATCACATTAAGGCCAGGTGCATGTATATTGGGTAAAGCTGCTTTAAATGAATCCTTGTCTGCTGCATGCGATATGCTATACAAGGCATTGAGCACTTTATTGGGTCTTTGGGTATACACCCAGGACATACTTAAAGGTTTGTCTAATGCCACGCCATCAATAACATCGTTCATTAAAGGACCGTGAAGGGAAGATTTAACTTGAAAAGTAACTGGATGGGCATCTTTGACTTTAATCTGCTTTTCTTGTATTTGTAATGGGAGCCACTCCCCTTTATACAAATAAGTATTGGTATCTGTTATATGGGATTTAGTCTGATAAAAATCAATGTCGTCGTTCTCAAACATGGTAAGTCCATAGGCCATTTTTCTATTGTGCGCCAAAAGAGGAAATGGAATTCCAGCCAAGTGATACCCATAGTTTTCATATTGAGGGGTCTCAATATGTGCTTCAAACCATACAGAAGGCTGTGCATAGCCAATATGAGGATCGTTGGCAAAAATAACTGCCCCATTTTTGGTTTTTTCTGCACCAATGACCCAGGCATTACTACCAATAAATTGTGGTGCAGGCACTTTTTCTAATAGCGTTGCTATTTGGTCTTCTACCGCGGTAAAAACAGGAATAGATACCGTATTGGAATCAAAATCAATCTCTAAATCATTGAGATAATCAGTGCCAAGTGTATGGTATATATTAGATAAAAGAGGATCTGTCCTTTGGGCTACAGCAAAACTAAAAGACATATAGCCAAGGGTATTGTATATGTCCTTTAGTTCAAAAAGTGTTTTTTCCATTCCTGTTAAATAGAATTCCACTGGCGTGGTTCCGTCAGTAACAAATTTATTTACCCCCTCTAAATAAGCTAAGGAAAGTTTATATTCAGGGCTAGATGTATCTAATTGAGCTACAGCCTTTTCACTAGATGCATCTATCCCTAAGGTAAGAAAAAGACGGTCTGTTTCTATTAAATCAGATCCGAAGAGTTCGGAAAGCCTCCCAGAGCCAATTCTTCTGAGTACTTCCATTTGCCAAAGCCTGTCTTGAGCATGGACATAGCCCAGAGATTTAAAAGCGTCTTCTTCTGTTTGTCCATAAATATGGGGGACCCCATATGT
>JAQWFV010000016.1 GCA_029238555.1 Flavobacteriaceae bacterium | reverse complement strand
TTTTCTAAAATTAAAAATACAAGATTAGACGGCTTATTTGGGTAAATTAATATTTAAATTTGAGTAAAGTCTATTCTTATGCGCGCTATTCTGAGTATTATGATCTTCCAATTGCTTTTTATTTCTTGTCAAAAGACGGCTACTCCATTGGCTAAAGAAGCACTTGAAAAAGCCGTTAAGGCCCATGGAGGTGCCTCCTCATTTAAAGCAGTTCAGGTCTTTTCTTTTGATAAGAAAACAAGCTCTTATGATTCCCTTGGCGAACCCACAAAGACGGTGGAACAATCTTTTGTGTATGATTTTAAAAAAGGGACATCGGCCGTAGGCTGGAGAGAAAACAATCAAAAACACCAGTTAACAAGAGATGCAACGGGCGTGAGTCTTCGGGTAAAAGATACGTTAAAAACGCTTTCTGAATCTGAGGTAAAGGGCTTTGAATCCCTACTAAACGGGGGGCTATTTGTGTATTGGCAGCCCTTTAAGCTGTCTCGTGAACTCCCTAAAAATGCGACAGTCTCACCAGAAACCCTCATGAACACCCCTGTGTGGGCGGTGTCCTTTCAATTTCCGAACTCAAGTGATCGGTGGGTCTGGTATTTTGATCAAACCTCCGGAGAATTTTTAGCCAATAGGGTCTGGCACAACCACCGTTATAGCCTGATTGTAAATCAGTCTTGGTTGGTGTATCAGGGTCTAAAACTCCCTCAAAATCGGGTGAGTTATAGGGTGAATAAAGCCAATGAAATTATATACAAACAGGCGGATTATGTGTATGGTTTAGATCATTAAAAATCTAGAATTCCAAATCATAAAACAAGCCCAGCATATGACTGTTTATGGCAGCAGTATTTAAAGGGGTGTCTCTGTCTATGAAATAAGCGATCGTTAGAGCGTTTCCAGCGAGACTTACATCTGTTTGGAGTTTGTAACGCATGCGGTCGAACCCATTTACACTATTGCTTCCTAAGGGTTTAAAAAACTCCACAGATACTTGTGGGTCTGCTTTCCAGTTAGGGATCTTAAATTCAATAGCTGTTTTGTACCTCAAGTGATTTTCTGTACGTGTACCTTGTTTCTTTTCGGTGTCTTCTTGAAAGCGTAGTCTTTGCTTGAACCTTAATTGACGCCAAGAGGTCTTGTGTTTTAGTTCAGCAAAGAATCTGTAAAAAGTAAAATTTCCTTGTACTCCACCACTGCGGTCTAAAAGGGTTCCGTAACGGACACCGACAACACCACTGAAAGAGTTAGATAATTTGTAGCCCACTCCAGCCTCTCCAAAATACCTGGAAATAGCATTTAATCCAGCATTGCTTCTAAAGGCTAGCGCTCCGTCTAGATACATACGTTCAGAGAGCTCAAAAGAACTGCTAGCAGCCGTCCAGATAGCGAGCTCCTTGTCTTGAGCGAAGGCAGGTTTGGCCATTAGGGCCATTAAAAAAATCGATAGTAGACATCTCATAAGTGTTGCAGTCAGGAATTTAGTAGAAGAGTGTTACTTTAACACTTTGGGTCATAAGGTCAATTTTTCCAATCTGGACTTTTTTAATATTCAGGCCAGTTTCTTCTGCCAAAGAAGCAATTAAGGCTTCTTTTTGATCGGGTTTTATTAAAGCAGAATGGGGAATAACAATTTCCTGCTGTTTTAAAGAGAGGGGTGCTTTCATGACCCTTTCCAAAATCATTAGCATGCCCACCACCGCAATATTTCCAAAAAGAATTTCACCCATAGGGACCGCATTGGTAGATAGGGCATTTATAACAGCCACTCCAATAATGACAAATAGATAGGTCATTTCTTTAATGTCAATAGTGTCCGTACGGTAACGAATAATGCCAAAAACAGCAAAAAGGCCCAGGGCTAGACCAATATCTAATTCATTTCTCTTCAAGGAATAGCACAACAAGAAAACTACGGTACTTATCATAAAATAAGTAAACATATAGGCTTTGTTTTGGGCGTATTTATAATAGATAAAGCGAATGATGATTGCAGTAAAAATAAAGTTTAATAAAAAACGCTCTACCAAATCAAAGAAAGAGAATGTTTGTATAAAGGTGTCTAAAATTTCCATAGTGTCATTTGAATCGTAGCCTCACCAGGAATCGAACCTGGATCTAAAGTTTAGGAAACTTCTATTCTATCCGTTGAACTATGAGGCCTGATGTTTGCCTTTAGGCTGGCCTAAATTAGAATTTTATTTTGTTATTATGGAATTTGAAAGCTGTTTTGTGATTTGAATTTACTCACAAATTTTTCAATTTCCTCCATATCAAAAACAGCCAGTTGGGGGTAACATGATTTAAGCACAAATTCAATATGGTAAGACTCCCTATTGGATTTTAGCTTTCCTAGCTGTTGGTAAAAAAAAACGAATTGAAGCAGATCTACCCTATTTAGGGCATTTTTCAATGGGTCTATACCCTCAAGTATTGGTTTCTTTTTAATCATGTTAAGCGTAAATATATGAAAATCAGATTTTTAAATTTCCATAAAGTGCTTTTAATTTGTAAAATACAGGTTAGGTAGTATATTGGTAAAGTTAAGATGATATAGAGTTTCGATAAATAGCATTAAAAAAGCTTTAAGAGTCATTATAAATAGTGTTATTTAACAGATTGTTAGTGGGTTAGAAACGCTATTTACACTACTTTTATGTAAAAAACCACTCAGATGGAGCGTAAAGAATTTATGAAATCAATAGGTCAAGGTGCTGCTTTCACACTCACCTTTAGCTGTTTAAGCAGTTGTTTGGAAGCAGAAGATGGCCTAGCAGACCAGGCCTTGATCCCAGATGCTAATGGGGTCCTTTTCACTATTGATTTAAGCGGTACTGAGGGTCTGTCTTTAAAAAATCCGGGAGATTATATTATTAAAAACACCGTAGTTATTGCGGTTAATATGCAAGGCAATTTCGTAGCAGCTACCCAGGTGTGTAGCCACAAAACCCTTAAACAAGTTGTTTTTAGAAACGATGAGTTTTATTGTAAGGAGCACGGTGCAAGATTCACCCAGCAAGGAATGGGTTTAAATTCTGATGCTTCAAAAGGATTATTAATTTATCCCACAACTTTACAAGGTCAAATACTATCCATTTTAGCCCCAAAATAAATGAAAAAAATAATTTACATCGCCCTGCTTTTTATGGCTCAATTTAGTGTGGCTCAGGATTGGGCTTCCAGCTGGAGCCATGCAACAGATAGCGCAACTTCCCTAAATAAACCCATACTATTGGTTTTTTCAGGCTCTGATTGGTGCGCCCCTTGCATTAAATTAGACAGGGATATCTGGACTACAGCAGTTTTTCAATCCTATGCCAAAAAAAATTTAATACTTTATAAAGCAGATTTCCCGAGGAGAAAAGCCAATCAGTTGCCAGAGCCTCTCGCTTCTGAGAATAAGGAATTGGCAGCCCAATACAACACAAAAGGTTATTTTCCATTGGTGGTGTTGCTTTCCCCCAAAAAAGACATTTTGGGGCAAACAGCTTATTTGAATATTTCTCCAGAAGCTTATATAGAAAAACTACAAGACATGGCAGCGAATGAGTAAATACTTTAAAAGCGTCCTGTTTTTCTGGCTTCTAATGCAAAGCTTAGGTTTTTCGCAAGAGGCTAAAATTGTGACTAGAACAAGCAAACTTATGGGTAGCCGTTTCGAAATCACGCTGGTCACTCTCCAAGAAGAAGCCAACTTAAATTTAGATACAGCCCAAAAGGAGATAGAGCGAATAGAAAGACTTATATCTTCATGGGATCCCAATTCTGAAACATCTGAGATAAATAGAAATGCAGGTATAGGTCCAGTTAAAGTTTCTCAAGAATTGTTTGGCCTTACAGAACGTTGTATCCAAATTTCAAAAATTACCCAAGGGGCTTTTGATATTAGTTATGCTGCTATAGACCCAGTTTGGGTATTTGATGGCAGTATGAAAACCCCTCCTTCACCAGAACAACTCCAGGCGTCTGTTGCCCATATAAACTATAAAGAGATTCTACTAGACGCCGTTAATAACACCGTTTTTTTGCCTAAAAAAGGCATGAAAATAGGTTTTGGCGCTGTGGGAAAAGGCTATGCAGCAGACGCTACTAAAAAGCATTTGCAATCAATGGGTGTACAAGCAGGTATTATTAATGCCTCAGGAGATTTAACTACTTGGGGGGAAAAGCCAGATGGAACAGATTGGCAGGTAGGGATTAGCAACCCAGAAAACCCGGCCAAAGTATTTTCGTGGTTTCCAGTAAAAGATGCCGCAGTAGCCACTTCAGGAAATTATGAAAAATACGTAACTTTAAATGGAAAACGTTATAGTCATATCATAGATCCAAGAAACGGCATGCCTGTTTCAGGAATTAAATCAGTGACTGTTTTTGCCCCCAATGGAGAATTGGCAGACGCCTTTGCTACTGCCGTTTTTATTATGGGAATAGATGTAGGTATAAACACCATTTCACAATTGCCAGGTATGTCCTGTATTATCGTAGACGCCACCAATAAAATTCACCGCAGCCCAAATATTCAATGGGCTACACCAGAAAAATAAATTACATGAAATACACCCTATTATTCGGAATCTTGCTTTTTACCACTTCTTGTGTAGCCGTAAAGGAATACGAGAAAGTTTATATTAATGCAGAAGATATGGCATTAAGCGCAAGAGGAATCTGTAAAGCAGATATCAATAGTCATATTTATAGAGAAGGTGCAGCAGGTGCTAATGGCGGTAAAATGGGAGGCGGCTGTGGCTGTAATTAACATATGAAGAAAATTTCACATACCCTCTTTTTAATATTCGCAGCTACATTAGCCTTGTGGAGCCAGGAAGAGAAAAGTAACTATACCAAGAGTGTATTGGAAAAAGTCAGTGTTCAAACCCTCTTCAGTTACTACACTCAGGAAGGAAATAACGCCGCAGTTACAGGAGGGGAAGGTACAGAAGCACTCACAAATGCTGCACCCACCATGGTGGTTCAAATTCCTATTGGAGAAAATGGAATCCTTTCAGTAGACGCTGGAATTTCTGCTTACACCTCTGCTTCTTCAAGTAATGTGAATCCATTTGATCGCAATGCCTCTTGGGAAGATGACGACGACCACGATGATAAATATGAAGACTATGAAGATAAATCTTTTGGAAGCCCCCAATCGCTGTCTTATGTGAATGGGTCCCAGGGAGCCAGCCCATGGGTGGCCTCTTCTGGAGCCTCTCGATCAGATGTGTTGGCACATTTTAATCCTAGTTATGCACACTTTAGCGAAGATAGGAACACTATTTACAATGCTTCCTTAGCATTTTCTAAAGAATACGACTACCAATCTATTGGTTTTGGTATGGGTATTAGTAAGCTCTACAATGAGAAGAATACAGAATTGGGCCTCAATATTCAGGTGTATTTAGACGAACATGACCCACAGTATCCCATAGAATTAAGAACAGGCTTTTTTGATTCCAATATAAGTGGGGAAGGGACCTATACAAATGCTTTTGCTGCTTTTAGTCAGACCAAAAGAAACACCTATGCGCTTAGTGTAAACTTGGCGCAAATCCTAACAAATAAGATGCAAGTATCCTTTTTTATAGATGCTGTGATGCAAGAAGGGTTGCTGTCTTCTCCTTTACAAAGGGTTTATTTTGCAGACAAAGCGAATTTTTTTATTGATGCTTTTCAGTTGGCAGACAATGTGGAGCGCTTGCCCTTTTACCGATATAAGTACCCAGTAGGCGCTCGATTAAACTACTACCTGTCAGACACTTTTATTCTGAGATCTTACGCGCGTTATTATGCGGACTCTTGGGGTGTTCAAGGGGTTACAGCAGAGATTGAGCTCCCTATATCACTTGGTTTAAATTGGGCTGTTTTTCCCAGCTTTAGACACTACAGCCAAACGGCAGCTAACTATTTTTATCCTAAAGAAATGGCTTTGAGTACCGACGAATACTATACCTCAGATTATGATCTCTCGGCTTTTAATAGCCAACAATGGGGTGTTGGAATTAGATACAAAGATATATTGGGCCAGTATGCTCTTTGGAAAATTGGTCTAAAATCCGTGGAGCTCCGCTACATTCACTACAACAGGAGTAATGGCCTAAGCTTTGATCAAACTGCCTTGAGTCTCAATTTTGACATTGATTAACCTAACAAACTATATACCCTTAATTAGGCTTTATTGATCGTCAATGTATTGCCTGAAATACTCGAAGTGTAACTGACCAAATCTCCATTGGTAGCCCCTGAATTACAATTTGCAGTATTGTTTCCGGTACCAAAACTATTCCCGTGATTGGCACAATTAAAGGTGTTGTTTCCATAGCTCCACTGTGTTTTGGTTCCCTGATGCGGGCAGCAATTGTCAAAAGCCCTAATGGTATCTGAGCTTACCCTTAAAAGTAGCACACCAGCAGAGGTGAGATTCATCCAGCTGCCAACAGTGGCCAATCCTGAAAAATTAGCTGCGTTTAGATCAATTGTAATAGTATTCCCATTTTGCGTTACCCCAGCCGTGTCCGTATTGGTTTGTCCGCTGTTTGTAGGCACTGTTGGCATAGGTTCTTCTGAGGAAGAGCAGGCTTGAATGAGCGACACGCCAAAGAAAGCAAAGGCTACCGTAGGGCAGGTGGTTTTGAGAAATTCTCTTCTGTTTTTCATAGTTTTTCTTTTAAAGATAGTTATGGGACTCGACTTAAAAAAGTGTCAAACGCGATTTTTTTATGGACACTAAAGGCGTTACTCGACTTTTTTAGCTGTTTTAGAAATGTTATTTTATTGTAAACTGTCTATAATGGCAGGTTTATTTTTCATTTTTCCCAATAAAATTGGGCGATGCCGCTTTTTTTTAAAACTTTTTAAAAGCGGCTTTTTTTTTCGAATTTTTTGTTTTCATTTGTCATGGCATTTAGCTGAACATCATGAAAAGTGTTTCTATGTTGGGGCAATTAGAAAATCCGAAGTGTTTTCTAGACGCAGCTTATCAGATAGGCAACCAAAATTTAAAGCGAACTTCTACCACCGCTATCGTGCAAAGCCAGCACGAGTACTTTTTTGTACCCACTACAGCTCGTCAGATTAATATCTAATACCCTTATTGCACCTCATTTTTTAAACGCCTTGAATATGCATTCTTGGCCTTTCTTTAATTTATAATTTGCAATAATGAATATTAAATATATAGATCTAATACACCAGAGTTATTATTTTCCACAAGAAGAATTCACTTTAGAAGATGAAAATTTACGTTTTCACGGTATTGAATTAGAAAAATTGGTGGCCCAATATGGGACTCCATTAAAATTCACTTATTTACCCAAAATATCAGAAAACATCCAACGGGCTAAAGGATGGTTCGACAATGCGATTAAAAAAAACGAATACAAAGGGAAGTACCATTATTGTTACTGCACCAAAAGTTCGCATTTTAAACATGTTTTAGAAGAAGCCTTAAGCAACGACATACATATTGAAACATCTTCTGCTTTTGACATTAATATAGTAGAGTCTCTTAAAGAAGCGGGCAAAATAAAGCCAGATACTTTTGTAATTTGCAACGGCTTTAAAAGGGCCCAGTATGTAGAAAACATTGCGAGGCTTATTAATTCAGGCCATGAGAATTGTATTCCTATCATTGACAATTACGAAGAGATTTCTCTGTTGTCAGAAAAAATAAATGGCGATTATAAAATTGGTATTAGAATAGCTTCTGAAGAAGAGCCAAAGTTTGAGTTTTATACGTCAAGATTGGGAATTGGATACCGAAATATTGTGCCTTTTTACGAAGATCAGATTAAGGGACATGAACATGTATCGTTAAAAATGCTTCACTTCTTCATTAATACAGGTATTAGAGACAATGCCTATTACTGGAACGAATTAAGTAAGTGTTTAAAGGTGTATGTACGCCTTAAAAAAATATGTCCAAGTTTGGATAGTCTCAATATTGGCGGTGGTTTTCCGATTAAAAACTCCTTAGCCTTTGAATACGACTACGCCTATATGATAGAAGAGATCTTAAACCAGATTAACGCTATTTGTGCAGAAGCAGATGTTCCTGTACCTCATAT
>JAQWFV010000013.1 GCA_029238555.1 Flavobacteriaceae bacterium | reverse complement strand
TCATTACAACAGCTTGCACAAGAGACAGATGCTTCTTTTTTAGGGGCCGTTCAAGCCCAGGAAGTAAAGCAATTAAAAGGGATTAATTCGCTTGAAAAAAAACTGCTTCTCGCCCAAAAAAGAAAACTAAAAGATCAAGTAGCCCGCCTGTCTCAGCTACATGAATCCTTGTTTCCTGGGCAATCACTTCAGGAAAGAAGCACTAACTTTTCAGAATTCTATGCTCAATACGGCAGCCAACTGCTCCATACCCTTCAAAAAGAGTTGGACCCTTTGAAAAACGGTTTCTCTGTCATTAGTTTATAATCAAATTCAACTTTAAGCATGCATAATATTGATATTAATGTAGTAGATATGACCTTAGACATTATGAAGTATGTCTTGGGTAGAATAACAAAAACCAATCCAGAATTAGGTAAACCTATGAAGGAAGAAGATCTCAGGGCTTTGGTTGGAGAGACTATTAATGAGAAAGGTATTGGTGGAGAGAAAGCTTTTGCGCTTTTTAAAGATGTTTTGGTGAAAGCCACTATTCCCATTGACCATCCTAGACATTTGGCATTTGTTCCTGCAGCACCAACAAGAGCGTCCATTCTTTTTGATTTGGTCACTGCGGCTTCTAGTATTCACGGTGCCTATTGGATGGAGGGTGCCGGCGGTATTTACTGTGAGAATGAAGCTATGGAGTGGCTTGTATCTCTTACAGGGCTTCCGAAAGGCGCTTTTGGTGTATTTACTAGTGGTGGAACTGCAGCCAATTTATCTGCTATGGTTACCGCAAGAGAACATTGGAGAAAAGATCCTAAGAATCTAAACAAAAAAGGTATTATGGTCACCTCTAGTGGGGCACATTCTTCCGTGAAATCTATGGCTAAGGTCATTGACGCAGAAGTACTTTTGGTTCCTACAGAAACAGCTATGACCTCAAGAGATATAGAAAATGTGGTCTCCCAATTAAGTGCAGAGGCTCAAGAACGTGTTTTTGCTGTTGTAGCCACAGGCGGAACAACCAATGCAGGTATTATAGATGATTTAGCTGGAGTGGCTACCTATTGTGAAGAAAACCATCTTTGGTTTCATGTAGACGCAGCTTACGGCGGTGGTGCTTTGGCGGCGCCTTCCGTGAGGGATTTATTTGTAGGTATTGAGCGTGCAGACAGTATTACGATTGACCCGCACAAATGGTTGTTCTCTCCTTATGACTGTGGGGCCATTATTTATAAACAACCTGAGTTGGCTAGAGCGGCACACAGCCAAGAAGGCTCTTATCTAGATATTTTTAAAGATGAAGGGGCAGCAGGGTTTAATCCCTCTGACTACCAAATACAATTGACCAGAAGAGTGAGAGGCTTGCCTTTGTGGTTCTCATTAGCCATGCATGGTACCGCTAAATATGAATGGGCAGTAGAACAAGGCATTTTACTGGCCAAGCTAGCAGCTCAAAAAATTGCAGAGGCTCCTCACGTAGAAATGGTTATTCCAGAAAACCTGTCTTGTGTATTGTTTAGAAGGAAAGGATGGACCCCTGAAGATTATAGAGAATGGACGTATCAAAATCTGGAAAAAAAATTCGCTTTGGTCACTCCAACAAAGTTTAAGCATCAAGGAACGATGGAAACAGTGGCGCGTTTTTGCTTTATTAACCCAGATACGACCCTAAAAGATATCACAGATATTTTAGATACTATGAAGTAGTTATAGAGGTGTTTTAAAGTCTAGCATGCGTAATGCAGCCCAAAACTTATGGTACTAAATTCTCCAAAATACCCTCGCCATCTTTTAAAGCCCACCTCACTCTTTGGTGTGGGTCTCCAAGTTTAAGGTACTCTATACAATGGGTTTCTAAAGTGATAATACAAAAATGCCTGTGGGCTTTGTAAGCGAGCGCTTTAGAATGATCAATGACCGTACCTGGAGCTAGTAAGGTGGTGTATTGTTTTTTAGAGGATTCAGGAATTTTCTCCCAAGCGGCATCGGCCAGAGGCCCTGAATGAATCATTTTTACCCCACCAAAACATTTGAGTTGTATTTCAGTGAGTGGGTCGTAAAATAAAATTTCAGCCTGTGGGTTTATTTGGAGGTCTAATACTTTGTTGCTTCTTGCATCTGTGTGAATTTCTAGGTGTATTTTTTCGTTTACGCCCCTAATAATGACCATTCTTGCAGATGGAATACCTGTTACGCTGGTGGTAGCCAAGACTCCTTTTTTTAACCAATGGTTTTTATCGCTATTTCTGAGCGCAAAAATGGAATGGATAAATGCAATAAAATGATCAGGATGGCTAAAACTATTTTTCAAAACCTAAATTTCTATTAAATATACTAAAAAGTGGGCGACCCTAAACATCAAATTATTATTTTTGCCCATGCAAAATAAAGTCCTCATCCTAGATTTCGGTTCTCAATACACCCAGCTTATTGCTAGAAGGGTTAGAGAATTGAATATTTACTCTGAAATTAAACCCTATAACAAGCCACCAGAAGACCTCAGTGGTTTCAAGGCTGTGATCCTTTCTGGATCTCCTCATTCAGTGAGAGGAGAAGACGCTCCACATCCTAATTTAGATGGAATTAAGGGTAAGTTACCCCTTTTGGGCGTTTGTTATGGTGCCCAATATTTAGCCCACTTTAAAGGAGGAGAAGTGGCGCCTTCAAATACCAGAGAATACGGAAGGGCTCATTTGTCTTTTGTCGCTTCTGGAGAATTATTTTTAGCCGGTATTTCTGAGGGGAGTCAAGTTTGGATGAGTCATTCAGATACCATTAAAACACTGCCTACTGGAGGGAAGCTTTTGGCCAGTACGCATGATGTTCAAAATGCGGCTTATAAAATTGA
>JAQWFV010000004.1 GCA_029238555.1 Flavobacteriaceae bacterium | reverse complement strand
AATCCGTACAGTTCCTTTATAGCAAAAATCTCCAGTATCTCAATGATGTCGCCATTGGCAATAAAGCCTGCCTCTGAGGTAGTGTCTAGCCAAAAATAATTGTTTTTAACCACCATCATATAATCTCCTGCCGCCAATTCGTGTTCTAAAAAAAGAATCCTATTTCTTATGCTCTCATTGTATTGATTGGCCCGCTTGTTGGAACGGACTATAAATGCGGTTTCCTCCTTGCCGCCAGTAGCATAAGCGTCTTCTATAGCTTCTTGAATTTCATGCCCATCTATAAGCCTTACAATATCTTTATAATGATCTAGTGAGAACTTAAACGTCTCAAAAAAATCGCTCTCTAGTTGGTCTCTTAGTAAAGTGGCATTAAATAATATACCTGAATCTGCTGCCTGTCTTACTACCTCATTTAAAGTGATTAGAGGGACTGTTTTACTGTAATTAAATTGAAGGGTCTCTTCATTTAAGGCTGGGCTCAGAGAAAGGTGCACTGGAGGCAATTGAGCCACATCTCCCACCAATACTAATTTACATTTGTGTCCTGTGTATACATAGGTAATGAGGTCGTCTAATAAGGAAGTATTGTTTTTACCTCCTTCTGGAGTATCTGGGATCATTGAAGCCTCATCTACAATAAAAATAGTATGACGGTGCTTATTGGGTGCTTTGGTAAATTGAATACCTCCCCCAGCGGCTTTTTTAGGGAAATATATTTTCCTGTGAATGGTAAACGCTTCTGTTTTCGCATAACCTGCCATTACTTTAGCAGCCCTTCCTGTTGGGGCCATGAGTACTGACTTGTACTTAATTTGCCACAACTGATTGACCAGGGTTCCTATCAAGGTAGTTTTCCCTGTTCCCGCATACCCTTTTAATAACAGGAGCTCTTCTTTGTTGTCACTACACACAAATTGCGCAAAAGCTTCGAGGGCACGCTCTTGAGTGAGGGTAGGCTCATGGGGAAAGGAGGTCTTGAGTTTTTTGTGAAAATCTATGGGGGAAGCAGTTGTCATAGCCCCAAAGATAATGCGTAAAATTAAGGGCAAATACTTTTGCGATTAAAAAAAAATTGTAGATTTGTGAAACCACTAAATTTTAAATAAGACTATTATAATGAAGACTGTATTAAAACTTGTACTTTGGGTTCTTTCGATTGTATTTGCATACATGATATACCTTTCTGTAAACGCCCCTATTGAATTTAAAAAAGTAAAGCAAGAGCGTTTTACAGCAGTAATTAATGTCATGAAAGACATTCGTAATGCTCAAGAAGCACACAAAACAGTTAAAGGAGAATACGCTGCAGATTTTAATGCTTTGGTTCAATTTGTAGATAGTTCTCAATATATTATTACACAACAAAGAGATTCTTCTTTTTACGAATTCAACAAAGTGTATAGAATTGACATGCTTAAAGAGGTTAAAATCATTGATACCCTTGGGTTTGTTTCCGTAAAAGATTCTTTGTTTAAAAATGATATGCGTTATAAGAACATGATGAATGTGCCTTTTGCTGCCAATGGAGAGAAATTTAAAATGGAGGCAAAAGTGATTCGCAAAAATGATTACAGGGTACCTGTTTTTAAAATTTCTGTAGACAAAAAGACCATACTTTACGACCAAGATCCAGATTTATTAGCTGCTGAAAATGCTCAGGTGAGTGTAGATGAAGTGAATGGTTCTCAGATTATAGTAGGTTCTCTAGTAGATGTGAGTAACAGTGGAAACTGGCCTCCTATCTACGATAAGAAAAAACAAAACTAGAGATCATTTGAACAAGGAAGATCGTTCATATCAAAATACTAGACTGTCCATTCAATTGAGTTTGAATGGACTTTCTTTTTGTATTACAGACAAAATAAGTCAGGAACTCATTGAGGTACAACGCATGCGTTTTTCTGCACCACTCTCTGAGAATGAGTTAAAAGGAGCTTTGCGTCAATTTTTAGAATCTCATCATGTTCCAATCAGAACCTATGAGTCTGTAGTAGTCATACACAGCAATGCATTATTCAATATTGTCCCCCAGGCTTTATTCGATGCGTCTAAATTAAACGATTACGTAAAGTTTAACGCACAGCTGTTGCCCCATGATGAATTGGCTTATGACACCATTCCCCATAAAGACATGCTTGTAGTATATGTGCCATTTACTGCAGCGAATAATTATATTTTTGATTGTTTTGGACCTTTTGACTTCAAGCATCACGTTGCCCTGCATTTAGAGGAATTACTGAGTATTGAGCATGAAGCTTCAGAGAAAGCTTGTTATGCCCATATAGATCAAGGCACTTTGAATCTAACTGTCATTGAAAACAAAAAGCTACAATTCTTTAATAGTTTTCACATTGGGAGCACAGAAGATCTGCTCTATTACATTCTATTTAGTTTAGAGCAATTAAATTTAGATCCTAAAGAAGTTCATATGCTTTTTTACGGGGAAACCACAGAAGCGGAACCCTATTATAAAAAAGCATTACAATACCTTAATCATTGTAGTATTTACAGGCCGAGTTTTACTCAGAAAATACCAGCTCATTTATTGGACTATCACTTTGATAGAATCACCTTAAACGCTTAATCATGCGAATTATTTCAGGCCAACACAAGGGGCGAAAAATTTCAGCGCCCAAACAACTTCCTATTAGACCTACGACAGACATGGCTAAGGAAGCATTGTTCAATATTATTAACAACCAGTATTATTTAGATGAAATTAGTGTTTTGGACCTATTTTCCGGTAGTGGAAATATTTCTTATGAATTTGCCTCAAGGGGTGTTAATGCGATTACTGCAGTGGAAATTCACGCAGGATGCACTCAGTTTATTACTGAGGTAGCAGAAAAACTAGAGATGCCTATTGAGGTGATTAAAAGTGATGTTTACACCTACCTCCAGAAAACCCCTAAAAAATTCGATATTATTTTCGCAGACCCTCCATATGCTTTGCCTTTGGAGGAATTTCAACAAATTGCCAAATTGGTTTTTGAGAAAGAATTAGTCTCAGAAGGGGGTGTTCTAGTCATTGAACATGAGAAACATATGGATCTCTCTGAAACCCCTAACTTTAGGGAAGCTAGAAGGTATGGATCTAGTGTGTTTAGTTTTTTTGAAAAATAAAAAAAGCAGGCCATAAGCCGGATTCTGTAACGTTAAAACGCCCTTATCATTTATCTAGGCCTTGAATTACTCCAAGGCTCGAACCGCCTACCCTCTGACTCGAACTTGCCGCCCTCAAACGTCAGTTTACATGGCGTTGCACCGCATAGAGTTTACCTGGTTTCACTACAGCATTACCTGTACCTGCTTTCTGTTGCACTTGTCCTCGTTTCTCAACGGACGGGCGTTACCCGCTATGCTGCAATAGGGTGTCCGGACTTTCCTCTGATGGATAAACCACCAGCGATAAGGCAGCCTGCTTGGGTGCAAATATAGGGAGAACTCTCATAGAAATGCTTTCTATTTGTTAATAAAAGTAGCATAATATCTCATTGCAAAGCCCTTACAAAGCCCTACTATTTTTATATTTGTAAGGTACCTTTAAAAAGACACCCTATTGGAACCTTTCCTTGTTTCTGCCAGAAAATACCGACCACTTAATTTTGACGATGTGGTGGGGCAATCTGCCATTACCAATACCTTAGAAAAGTCTATTGCAAACAATCATTTGGCTCAGGCACTATTGTTTTGTGGCCCAAGAGGTGTAGGTAAAACCAGCTGCGCCAGGATTTTAGCTAAGAAGATCAATGAAAAGGAATTAGGGACTTCTACCGAGGAAGATTACGCTTTTAATATTTTTGAACTTGACGCTGCTTCTAATAACTCTGTAGACGACATTAGAAATCTAGTAGATCAGGTGCGTATTCCCCCACAAAAAGGAGCATACAAGGTCTATATCATAGACGAGGTACACATGCTTTCGACAGCGGCTTTTAATGCTTTTTTAAAGACTTTAGAAGAACCTCCAAAGCATGCTATTTTTATTTTAGCCACTACTGAAAAACACAAAATTATACCCACTATATTGTCTAGATGTCAGATCTATGATTTCAAAAGAATCACGGTGACAGATATGGCATTGCACTTGGGTGAAATTGCTGCTGACCAAGGTATTACTGCCCATCCGGATGCTTTGCATTTAATTGCTCAAAAGGCAGATGGAGCACTGAGAGACGCCCTGTCCATATTTGATAGGATTGTCAGTTATACAGGGAAGGATCTCTCCAGACAAGCAGTAAGCGAGAATCTCAATATCTTAGATTACGACACTTACTTTGCCGCAACAGAGTTCATGTTGGCAGGAGATATTCCCAGTAGTTTATTGCTTTTTAATGACTGTTTGTCGCTTGGTTTTGACGGACACCATTTTATCCAAGGATTGGCCTCCCACCTTAGAGACCTAATGTTGGCCCAGTTTCCT